>DCVC01000380.1:715-12603 GCA_002328625.1 Bacteroidales bacterium UBA2198 | reverse complement strand
CCCAGTGCAATGCTCTGTCCAAGAGCTATTCCAAGGTAACGGATACTTAAACCGAAGGTTAACCCTCCAAATCCCCAGAGTGCACCGAAAAAAGCAGCCATCCATTTCGCAGAGGCGGGTGATTCTCTTATTATTGGTATTAATTCACCTTTTGGTACAAATATTAGTGCAAAGATTAAAGGAGCAATAATCCAGGCAGCAACGCCCTGGCTGATCCAGTATGATTCCCACGCCCATGATTTAACCTTTTTAAAAGGCACATAAAAACTGGCAGCGCCTATGCTGCCTAATCCTATCAGCAAAATACCTGCAATCGGGTCCATTTAGATATTCTTAAAAGTAATTTTCTATCAAAAGCTTATAAAAATAGCTATTTTAAGTCACAGAAATCCGATAAAAATAGATAAATTTCAATTCTGGAATTTTTAGTTAATTAAAATACCCATCCTATGAAATCATTAAGACTACTTTTATTTCTGGCATTCATTTGCGCAACCGCTTCTTCGCAGGATCTCTCTTTATATGATCTTACCTGCGAACACATGAAGAATCCCATCGGGATTGATGTTTTGCAGCCCAGGCTGACCTGGAAAATAAAAAGCACAGGTTTCAATGTAATGCAGATTGCATATTCACTCAGGGTTTCGACTGACCAGAGGTTTTCGCAGTCATCTCTGATCTGGCAATCAGATAAAACAGCTTCTGATGAATCGGTTCTTGTAAGCTACAGGGGACCTGATCTCAAGTCAGGACAGAGGTACTATTGGCAGGTGAAGATATGGGATAATAAAGGCAGGGAGTCCAAATGGAGTGAGACTGCTTACTGGGAGATGGGATTGCTTTCTCAGGGTGACTGGAAGGCAAAGTGGATTGAGTTGGAAACCGACACGAACAGATATTCTCCCTCGCCCCATTTCCGGAAAGAGTTTTCGCTTTCAAAGCCAATACTGAAAGCAAGGATTTATGTGACTTCACATGGTTTTTACGAACTGCATCTTAATGGCAAGAAAGTAGGTGATCAGGTATTTACGCCCGGATGGACATCCTACGGTAAAAGACTTCAATACCAGGTATATGATGTCTCCCCCCTGCTTATTAAAGGTAATAATGCAATAGGTGCCGTACTTGGCGACGGCTGGTACCGCGGCACTCTTGGGTGGGGTAATAACTGGGCTGTTTACGGAAAAAGACTCGGAGTGCTTATGCAGTTACATATAACCTATACTGATGGTACAGAAACTATGATCTTAACTGACGAATCATGGAAAGGTTATAACAATGGAGCACTAAGAATGAATGATATCTACGATGGTGAGACTTATGATGCAACCATGAGGCTTACAGGATGGAGTATGCCGGGATACAATGATGATAACTGGTTCAGTGTGAGAATCGGATCGTACAGTTACGACAACCTTATTGCTTCAGAGGGACCTCCTGTCCGTAAGATCAGGGAAATAAAACCGGTAAAGGTTTTCAGGACTCCCAAAGGTTCGCTGGTTGTTGATATGGGACAAAATATGGTCGGATGGGTCAGACTTAAGGTATCGGGTCCCGGAGGAACGACTGTTACTATAAGGCACGCTGAATTTCTTGACAAGTTCGGGGAGTTTTATACAGCAAACCTCAGAGCTGCAAAATGCAAGCTTACCTATACACTTGCCGGCAGTGGTGAAGAGATATACGAGCCAAGGTTCACATTTATGGGATTCCGTTATGTTGAAATAGATGGTTTTCCGGGAAATCTTACCACTGAAAATATTACAGGTGTTGTCATCCATTCCGATATGCCGGTTACCGGGAGCTATGAAAGTTCCAATCCTCTTCTGAATCAGTTGCAGCATAACATTCAGTGGGGACAAAGGGGTAACTTTGTGGATGTTCCGACCGACTGTCCGCAAAGAGACGAACGTCTTGGATGGACAGGCGATGCACAGGCTTTCAGCAGAACGGCAGCATTCAATTTTGATGTTTCGGCTTTCTTTACAAAATGGATGAAAGATGTTGCGGCCGATCAGAAGCAGGCCGGTGAAGTCCCTCATGTTGTCCCTGATGTTCTGAACCGACAGGGATCAGCTACCGGGCAGACATCAGCAGGCTGGGGAGATGTGGCAGTCATTGTACCCTGGACTATGTACCAGGTCTATGGTGACAGGAAGTTGCTTGAAACTCAATACCCAAGCATGAAACGCTGGGTGGAATATATCAGAAATAAAGCAGGTGAAACCTATATCTGGAAAGGTGGCAGTATATTCGGCGACTGGCTGTTTTATCATCCGCCTGTAAATAATCATACTGAACATGACGGATATACGGATCGCGACTTTATTGCCACGGCATTTTATGCCTATTCAGTCACTCTCCTTGCAAAATCTGCAAAGGAGCTGGGCAAAACGGAAGATGAGAAATTCTACACCGATCTGTTTGAAAAAATCAAAAATGTATTTAACCATGAATATGTTACTCCTGCAGGAAGGGTCGGAACAAATTCGCAAACCTCTTATGTCCTGGCCCTTATGTTTAATCTTCTTCCCGATAATCTCAGGGAGAAATCTGCACAATTCCTTGTAAATGACATTAAAAGCAGAAGAAATCATCTTTCAACCGGTTTTCTAGGAACACCTTTTCTCTGTCATGTCCTGACAGAAAATGGTTTTACGAATGTCGCATATGATCTTTTACTCCAGGAATCTTACCCTTCCTGGCTTTATCCTGTCAAAATGGGGGCAACTACCATATGGGAACGGTGGGATGGGCAAAAGCCTGACAGTACATTTCAGGATGCCGGCATGAACTCATTTAACCATTATGCTTACGGAGCTATCGGTGACTGGATGTACAGAGTATCAGCAGGAATAGAGACACTGAAACCCGGTTACAGACATCTTCTGATTCAGCCGCATCCTGTAAAAACATTAGATTATTCAAAGGCATCTTTTGAAAGTTCCTGCGGAACAATAGCTTCAGGCTGGGAAAGAAAGGATGGGAAAATAATTGTACGGGTAAAAATTCCGGTAAATGCAAAAGCAACAATAATGCTTCCGGTTGATAATCCAGACAAGATATTGGAAAGCGGCAAAACACTCTCTCTGAACCGGAATTTATCAAATATCAGAATTGTGAATAATAAAACAGCAATTGATTCTGGTTCAGGAGATTATATTTTTGAGTTTGCTGAATGAGATAAGCAGGAATGGATTTTTTCAGGAATCATCTTGGTGAATTTGCTGCATTATTGACAGCTGTTTTCTGGACGATAACAGCATTGGCATTCGAATCAGCAAGCAGGAAGATTGGATCGCTTGTGGTAAACATTCTCAGGCTGGTAATCGGGTTTGTGTTTCTTAGTATATATACTCTTATCAGAAGAGGTTATGTTTTTCCCACCGATGCAGACTTAGATAACTGGATATGGCTGACATTTTCGGGGCTTGCAGGATTTGTCTTCGGGGATCTTTTCCTGTTCAAATCCTTTACCATAATAGGTTCGCGGTTCTCAATGCTGATTATGACTATTGTCCCTCCGGTTACTGCTTTTTTCAGCTTTGTCATCCTTGGTGAGCGTTTAACTGTATTCAATTATCTTGGAATGGCACTGACTTTCCTTGGAATTTCACTTGCTGTCTTCAGCCGAAAAGCTAAAGGAGAAAGATTATCCTTAAAACTGTCACCACGAGGAATACTATTTGCTTTTGGAGGTGCCGTAGGCCAGGCACTCGGATTAGTGCTCAGTAAGTATGGTATGAAAGATTATGATCCTTTTGCTGCGACCCAGATAAGGATAATTGCAGGAATTGCAGGATTTGGGCTGCTGACAACAGTTATGATGAGATGGAGTAATGTGATAAAAGCAGTTTCGAACAGATCAGGAATGATGGCAACTACCCTGGGTGCATTTTTCGGGCCTTTCCTTGGAGTATCCTTTTCCCTGATTGCGGTCAAGTTCACTCAGGCAGGCATTGCTTCGACTATAATGGCACTTGTACCTGTATTTATTATTTTGCCTGCCGTGGTTTTATATAAACAAAAAGTGACCCCGGCAGAGATTGCTGGTGCTCTTATAAGCGTAACAGGCGTTGCACTGTTTTTTCTTTGATTCTGAAACAGGGAAGAGATGAAACCTGAAGACCTGGAAGCAAGAAATTTAGAAAGAGAATTTGACTTCTCAACTTCCCGCAGCGGAGGCCCCGGCGGACAGAATGTAAACAAGGTAAATACAAAGGTGGAGCTACGTTTCAATATATTTGCTTCAGAGGTACTAACAGAACCGGAAAAAGCACTGATTCTGACCCGGCTAAAAAACAGGATAAACAGTGCTGGTGAAATGATAGTTACTTCTCAAACAGAACGTTCACAACTAAATAACAAAAAAGAAGCAATTCAGAAATGCCTGGTAATCATTTCAAAAGCATTAAGTACAAGCCCTGAACGACGCCCCACTGCCCCTACTGTAGAATCGAGAGAGGAGAGACTGGAAAAAAAACGTAAAAAGAGTCACAAAAAAAGAATAAGAAAAAGAATTGAGGATTCCGATTTTGACTAAAAAAGCTGAAAAAAATCATCAGTGACCTGGTAAAATTCAAAAAAAATTCACATATTGCAGGTCCCTGCAACACAGATTACGTGGGGGATAAGTAATTTGTTTATAAGTATTTAGTAAACCTTTATAATTTAAAGGAACATAAATCGTTATGGTTTTACGGAAATCTTGGGGAATGTAAATGAAAAGGATTTTACTACTACTGTTATTAATCCAGATTGTTTTAAAACAATATGGTCAAATAATTGATCATAACTGTACCTCCCTGCAAAATATCCCGGTTTCGTATATAAATCTTGCCAGGGCTAACCTTCACATTGCATATGAGCATACTTCGCATGGCAGTCAGATTATTGACGGGATGACCGGGTTGTACAACTGGAAAGGCAGTACCTATGCATGGAATAATGGCGGGATCAATGGTGCTCTTGACGTTGACGACCATGGCATAACCGGAGGTTCAGATCTTGGTGCACCTGACTGGACCTCATGGGCTGCATCAACCAGGACCTACCTCAACAATCCTGCCAACAGCAACATAAACGTTGTTATGTGGGCATGGTGCAGCCAGGTAAGTAGTGCAACCGAAGCTAATATTAATACTTATTTAAGCCTGATGTCTTCTCTTGAGTCTGATTTTCCACAGGTCAGATTTGTTTATATGACCGGGCACCTCGATGGCACCGGGGTAAATGGCAATCTTAATTTGAGAAATGAACAAATAAGGAATTATTGCAGGAATAACAACAAAATCCTGTACGATTTTGCCGATATAGAATCTTATGATCCGGATGGCAATTATTATCTGAACAAAAGAGCAGACGATAATTGTGATTATGACAGTAACGGAGATGGTGTTATTGACAGAAACTGGGCCATAGACTGGCAGAACAGTCATACTGTAAATGTTGACTGGTACAACTGCACATCAGCCCACTCCCAGCCTCTTAATGCGAACAGAAAGGCTTACGCGGCCTGGTGGCTTTGGGCCAGGTTAGCCGGATGGAACGGTCTGCCTCCATCTGTACCCGTTTCAAGTATCACTGTTACAGGAACGGGTGGGGTTTCGACGATTAATACCAATGGCGGGACCCTGCAGCTTGCTGCCAGCGTTTTACCGTCAGATGCGACTAATAAAACAGTGACCTGGTCGATTTCAAATGGTACCGGCCAGGCTACAATAAGTGCAACAGGCCTTGTAAAAGCTGTTTCCAACGGAACTGTAACTGCCAGAGCAACAGCAACAGATGGTTCAGGTGTGTATGGCACAATGGTTATTACCATTTCCAACCAGATAGTACAGGTTACCGGAATTACAGTTACCGGACAGGGTGGTGTAACAGTTATATCTGTAAACAAAGGTACTTTGCAGTTAATTGCCACAGTTCTTCCATCTAATGCCACCAATAAAACAGTAACCTGGTCAGTCACAAACGGCACCGGGCAGGCTACAATTAGTACGGCCGGTCTGGTTACTGCCGTTTCAAGCGGTACCGTTACAGCCAGGGCCACAGCCAACGATGGCACGGGAGTTTCAGGTACTTTAATTCTGACAATTTACAACCAGATAATACCGGTAACCGGAATCGTGGTTACATGCGCGGGTGGTACTCCGGCAATCACTGTTGATGATGGAACGTTACAGCTGAATGCCTCTGTTATGCCAGCCAATGCAACAAATAAGTCTGTTGCATGGTCCATAGCAGGCGGAACAGGACAGGCCACTATAACCCCTGGAGGTCTTGTTTCTGCACTTGCTGACGGAACAGTGACTGCTGTTGCCACATCAACTGATGGAACGGCAATAAGCGGGATAATTGAAATTCTTATTTCAAATCAGTTAATCCCTGTTTCCGAAATAACGGTTTTCCCCGAAGAAGGATCAAATATTATAACTTCAGAAAAAGGAACCCTTCAGCTCACAGCACAAATATTCCCGGCCATTGCCACAAATAAGAATATATCCTGGTCCGTGGTAAATGTTACAGGTCAGGCAACTATTTCCTCTACAGGTCTTGTCAAAGCAATTAACGGAGGAGTTGTTACTGTGCTGGCTTCAGCTACTGATGGCTCGGGCGTGAACGGCTCGCTGGACATTACAATAAAGGAAAATGCCCCTCTTCTTATCATCGTAAGCGAGAATGAGATAAAGATCCCGTTAGAGGATAATTACATAAATGCAAAGCTCAGCCTCTATAATCTGCAGGGACATTTATTAAAGAGCAGATATATTGATACCAATCTGTTCATTCTGGATATTTCCGATCTCACTCCAGGTATTTACATTGTAACAATATCTAAATCAGTTATTTTAGAAACAGGTAAGTTTATTATCTCAGGGTAATCTTAAACCTCCTTAAGCTTCCACCTCCCTCTTCTGAATACCAGCCAGGCAGTAATTGTCATTATTGATTCTGCTATTACTATTGCCGTGAATACACCCCGTTCATTCATTCCCGATTTAATTGCCAATACCCATGCCAGTGGTATCTCAATGAGCCAGAAAGCAAATATATTGATTTTGAGCGGGGTAGTAGTATCTCCTGCACCATTGAAGGAGTTTACGATTACCATGCCAAATCCATAAGCAATAAATCCGATGCTGATAATTCTCAGGCAATCAATACCGGCGTTCAATGCTTCCGGATCGGTCAGGAAAAATCTTATAAAAGGTGCCGGAAACAATACGAGGAAAAGGCCAATTGTCCCGAGCAAAATCATATTGATCCAGCCTGTTATCATTACAGCTTTTTCCGCACGTTCAGGTTTTTTTGCCCCCAAATTCTGACCAACCAGAGTGGAAGCAGCATTGCTTATTCCCCACGATGGTAACAACACAAAACTTATTATTCTTATAGCTACAGTATAACCGGCGAGGATCTCACTTCCAAAAATTGATATTATTCTGACCAGGGCAATCCAGCTGGAAGTACCGATCAGATTTTGTCCGATACTGCCCAGGGATATTTTTATCAGTCTGACAATTATTTTGAAATTAACTCCAATATGCTTTACCGACAGCTGAATTCGTTTCTTACCGAAGAACAGCAGCCATAACTGATAAACCACAGCTATACCCCTTCCGGTTGTGGTGGCAATTGCGGCTCCTTTTATCCCCAGTTCCGGAAATGGTCCTATACCAAATATCAGACAGGGATCGAGGACAATGTTCAGAATATTTCCCAGCCAGAGAACCCTCATTGCGAGAGCCGCATCGCCGGCACTCCTGAAAATGGCATTAATTATAAACAGCAACATTATCACCACGTTGCCTCCCAGCATAATCTTTGTATATCCCGATAAATGTTCTGTAATCTCACTGGAAGCGCCCATCAGATTCAGTAATTTATCGGAATAGATTGCTCCCGGTATTGCAATTATGAAAGAAACAACGACTCCGGCGAGAATTGCCTGAAATGCCGTATGTGCGGCTTTATCAGGATTTTTTTCTCCTATTCTCCTTGAAACCATTGAAGTGGTGCCTATGGCAAGGCCTAATGAAATCGCATAAACAATGGTCAGCATAGATTCTGTTATACCAACTGTTGCAACAGCATCGGCTCCGAGCCTTGACACAAAGAATATATCTACAATGACAAATATTGATTCCATCACCATTTCAAGAACTGCAGGTATTGAAAGAAGAAGAATAGCTTTGCTGAGTTTGAGCTCAGTAAAATCCTGGTCTGTTCCCGCAACTGCTTCAGCAATATCTTTTAAGAATGTTCGGAATTTATTATTTACCGTCGTATATCCTGTTTTTACCATCATTTATTATCAAAAAAAGACCAAAGATAAAAGGATGATTCAAAAATGAAATCATTTTTAATGTAATAAAACTATTATTTAACAGTTTATAATCACGCTATAATAATTGTTAATACTGGTGTTTACAGTTTTTAAGCTGCCGAAAAGGGTTTTAAGTTAAGATTTTTAATGTTTTTGCAGTGATTCGAGTAAAAGATTTATCAAAAAAGTATCAGTCTGGCTTATATTCCGGACTTTATAATTTAATGTATAACACATTGATCATAAAGATTATATTGGACCATACAAATATGACATTAATATATTCTGTTAATAAAATAATATAGGTGTTAATATTTATGGAGGTCGAATGGTACAATGTATTTATAGAATATATATTTTCGTCCCGATTTATTTTTAACTAAAAACAATTTAAAACAAGACAAACTACAAAGGTGAAAATTTTCATCATCTCTTATGAATGCTAACAATAATGAGGTTGTTGCCCTCCGTGGAGAGGGCCGCCTCGTGGGTTGTTCTTCGGATGAAGAGCCTGGCGCGAAAACCATGATTTTTTCGCAAAACGAAATCCCAAATCAGTTAGTTAGCAACCGGAGTTCGGAATTCATGCACCGCTACTTCCCCCTAACAACTATTGACTCCTGGAATGATTGGAAATGGCAGATTCGCAATGCTTTCACCAGCATCGAAGATCTGAAGAAAATCATGAAATTATCCGAAAAGGAAATTTTGGCCATTAACAATCTTAAGGGTCGTTTACCGTTACGCATTACTCCCTATTTTGCTTCACTTATCTATAACACAAAAACGTCGCATCCTCTGCGGCGTAATGTTATACCTGTAGTTGAAGAATTACTTGAGACCAGCAGCGAAAAATCAGATCCCCTGCACGAGAAATCTTCTTCTCCGGTTAAAGGTATAGTCCACCGGTATCCCGACAGGGTCCTTTTTACGGTGACACAAGTTTGTTCCAATTACTGCAGATACTGTACACGGTCTCATACGGTTGGGAGGTTAGACAGACTGGGAAGACATGATTACGAGAAGGCCTTTGATTATATTGCTGCACATAAAGAAGTCAGGGATGTTCTTATAAGTGGCGGAGATCCGCTTGTACTCTCTGATGAGACACTCGATTATATCCTTTCAAATATCCGGAGAATTGAGCATATAGAAATCATCCGCATCGGGACCAGGGTTCCTGTGGTCTTACCGCAGCGCATTACCGACAGATTGATAAACATACTCAGAAAATATCACCCACTGTTTATCAGCCTGCATTTCTCGCATCCTCTTGAGATTACTGATGAATGCACGAAAGCCTGCAATAAACTTGCTGACGGGGGGTTCCCGCTGGGGAGTCAGACTGTTCTTCTTAAAGGTATTAATGATAATGTTCCGACAATGAAGGAGTTGATGCATAAGTTACTGAAAATAAGGGTAAGGCCATATTATCTTTATCAGTGCGACCTCATTCCCGGCTCCAGTCATTTCAGAACCACTGTCAGAAAAGGCCTTGAAATAATGAAAGGATTAAGAGGTTTTACAAGCGGTTATGCAATACCAACTTTCGTTGTGGATGCTCCCGGAGGAGGAGGTAAAATACCACTATTACCCGATTATGTGGTCGAACATAACAATGATCATATTATTATGCGTAATTACAGAGGGATATTATGTGAATATCCTGAAAAATAGAGCGTGTAAATGAAAATCGGCTTAACGTATGACCTGCGTTCATGGTATCTTGAGCGAGGTTATTCCATGGAGGATACTGCAGAATTTGACAAACAGGAGACAGTTGATGCAATTGACACTGCCCTGAAAACAATGGGTTTTGAAACAGAACCTGTTGGCAATTGTTTTCAGCTTATTGAAGCTCTTTCATCCGGGAAAAGATGGGATATGGTCTTCAATATTTCTGAAGGTCTTTATGGTGATGGAAGGGAATCTGTTGTCCCGGCTATACTCGATCAGTACAGGATACCATACGTGTTCAGCGGCCCTGTTGTCTTAGGGATATCCCTGAATAAATATTTAACACGTCTGATAGTGTCAGCTGCAGGAGTGCCTGTCAGTCCGGGAATGCTTATTGCTGATGTGAAAGACGTTGAAAAATGCAACCTTCACTACCCCTTGTTTATAAAACCGGTATCTGAAGGCACAGGTAAAGGTATTACTGAGAAAAACCTGATTACTTCACCGGATGAACTCAAAGAAATGGTGGAATATATCCTGAAAAGATTTGAACAACCTGCTCTGGTTGAAGAATATCTTCCTGGCAGAGAGTTCACTGTTGGTGTGATAGGTTCGGGCGAAGAGACCATTGCGATTGGCGGTATGGAAATTAAATGTAAAGATAATCTCCCCTACTCTGTCGAGTTCAAGGAAAACTACCAGGAGTTCTGTAAGTATATCCCAATGGCTGAAGAGTTTACAGAAGAATGTAAAAGCGTTGCTGTGGATGTCTGGAAAGCTCTTGGAGGAGTAGATGCAGGAAGAGTAGATGTTAAGGCTGACCGTAATGGCAGAATGCGTTTCATGGAGGTGAATCCNNATGAATTCTGCATTAAAACGAAATCATCTGATAATATGACCGGTAAAAAATGTTGCATATTATTTAATCAACCTCGTGAAGGAGCTCTGCCTGATGAACTTGATGTACTTGACCAGGTAGGATTTATCGAAAAGAATCTTATAGAGATTGGAGTAGATACCTATAGAAAAGGTATTACAAATGATTTCATGAATGAGATAGCCATGGTTGCAGAAGATAAGCCTGATTTTATTTTTAACCTGGTTGAATCAATCAATAACAAAGGAGAGTTATGCTATTTTATTCCGGCCCTTCTTAATACATATTCCATTCCATATTCAGGCAGTCCGCTTGAGGCAATGTTCATCACGACAAGCAAGGCGCTTACCAATACAATATTGTATGATAAATCAATAAGCGTTCCGGCTTCATATTTACCGTCACAATGTAAGCTGCTGAAACCCGGGAAAAGATATATTATCAAACCTGTATGGGAAGACGGATCATTAGGAATAACCGATGAATCAGTTTTTACATTTGACCCGGAATATGAGAAGAATTTAACCGATTTCAAAGATTCACACTGGATTATCCAGGAATATATCGATGGCAGGGAGTTCAATATTACAGTACTTACGGGCGAAAACGGGCCGGAAGTATTGCCGCCGGCTGAAATGGTTTTTCATAATTACACCGATGACCAGCCAAAAATAGTTAATTTCAAGGCGAAATGGGAATCTGATACATTTGAATACATCAACACGATCAGAAAATTTCCTGGCGATAAACTGGATCAAAACCTCTCTGAGAAAATCAGAAATATTGCGTTGCAATGCTGGTATGTTTTTGGACTTAAAGGATATGCAAGAGTTGACATGAGAGTTGATGAAAACAATAATCCGTTTGTTATTGAAGTAAATGCAAATCCCTGTTTGTCTCCCGACAGCGGCGTTGTTGCAGCCACTATCGAGGCAGGATTGCCTTTTACCGTTGTACTTGGAAGAATATTAAGCGATTTAAATAAATAGGCAAATGGCAACAATT
>DCVC01000380.1:0-688 GCA_002328625.1 Bacteroidales bacterium UBA2198 | reverse complement strand
AGGCACTGAAAAAAGTGGATATCTCTGGATGAAAGTAATTGATGACAATGAGCTGGTGGCATTTGCCAATTATGGAAAAAATCCTTTTTCCACACATTCCTGGGATCTTTACTGGATTGTTGTGCATCAGAATTCAAGAAACAAAAAACTTGGTTCTCTTCTTCTCAGAGCGATAGAAGATGATATTAAAACACTTGGTGGAAAAATACTCTGGATAGAAACATCCGGCCGGCCACTTTACGCATCCACCGAGGAGTTTTACAAACGTAATGGATACATTCTGCAGGCAAAACTGAAAGATTTTTATGGTACTGACGATCCCAAGATGATTTATTCAAAGGATCTGAGAATTAAATAGCTTCCGGGATCTTATGTAATGTCAATTACTTTATCAGATTTGAGTTAAAATATTCAGGTTTCCCTGTAACTTCTTCGCCAAGCCAGTCGGGTTTCTCAAATTCTTCTTCTTCCCTTTCAAGTTCTATTTCAGCCAGAACGAGACCTTCATTTTTATCATGGAAAACATCGATTTCAAACAGATGTTTACCACAGGGAACAATGTACCTTGTTTTGTATATTCTTCCAGGCAGTGCCAGCTTCATTATTTCATCAGCTTCCTTCAAAGATACCGGCAACTCTATTTCATTCCTGCTAAAAGAAGTACCCCGTTTTGGGCTTTTTATGGCAA
>DCVC01000035.1:7580-13623 GCA_002328625.1 Bacteroidales bacterium UBA2198 | reverse complement strand
CCTCGGAACTCATCTCCCGGGGCTTTTTTGTTAAAAACCAGTTTGGTTTATTGCGGTTGCAAATTTATTTTAAAGGGATTCATACAGGTATTCAATAAAAAAGCAGTTATTATTTATTTTTCATAACTGTCTGATTTACTGAGTAGCGAGAGGGGGAATTGCCTTACGGCGATTCCCGCAGGGGGTGCTTAACAACGAAAAGCCTGGAGTATCTCAAAAGGGCACATTTAACTATTTTCTAAGTTTTTTACCTCCCCCAGCTGGAGTAATATGCCGGGTACTTGACTTTAGCCTGAACATTGTGTAAATTTGATAGCGAAATAAAGAATCTTCGGATGTCAAGCATCATTGAAGCCTATAACTACGACATATTCATCAGCTACCGCCAGAAGGACAACAGGCACGACGGCTGGGTTACTGAGTTTGTGAATAACCTGATAGGTGAGCTTGAGTCGACCTTTAAGGAAGAGGTGAGTGTCTATTTTGATATAAATCCACATGATGGGCTTTTGGAAACGCATGATGTAGATGAATCCCTGAAGGAGAAACTTAAATGCCTCGTATTCATTCCGATCATATCCCGTACCTATTGTGACCCGAAATCTTTTGCATGGGAACATGAGTTTAAAGCTTTTATTGATCAGGCTTCTCGCGATCAGTATGGGCTAAAAATAAAGCTTCCGAATGGCAATGTGGCGAGCAGGGTTCTGCCGGTCAAAATATACGACCTTGACGAACCTGATGTTAAACTCTGCGAATCGGTGCTGGGAGGCGTGCTCAGGGGGGTCGAGTTCATCTATAAGTCACCAGGGGTCAACAGGCCCCTGAGAGCCGCAGAAGATCATCCCCACGACAACCTGAACAAAACTTATTACAGGGATCAGATAAATAAGGTGGGGAATGCGATTAAAGAGATCATTGGGGCATTAGGACAGGAGAAGCAGGAGGAAGAGGAAATAAAAAAGGAAACTCTTAAGCCAATATCTCCTCCTCATAAAAAACGGAACGCTGCGGTTATTGCAGTATCAGTTATAGCTCTGGCAGTAATTGTACTCGGGATTATTTTTATTCCGGAATTGAATAAACCGGGAGAACCGGTTGATAAATCAATTGCGGTTCTTCCTTTTAAGAACATGAGTAATGATCCGGATCAGGATTATTTTTGCGATGGGATCATGGAAGAGATCTTAAATCATTTATTCCTTATTGAAGGACTTAAGATCCCGTCAAGCACTTCCTCCATGAGATTTAAAGGATCAGATTTATCTATAAAGGAAATTGCACGGAAACTAGAAGTCTCCTATGTTTTGGAGGGCAGGGTAAGCAGATCTGGCGATAAGGTCAGGATTATAGTCCGACTGGTTAATGGTCAGAATGAGAAGCTGCTATGGACAAAAGATTACAACCGCACCATGGTAGCCACCGAGTTATTTAGCATACAAAGTGATGTAGCTCAGCAGGTTGCCGATAATCTCAAAGTTGTTATTGATCCTGAAGTAAAGAAAAAAATTGAAAATATACCGACCAGGAATACTGAAGCATATAATTTGTTTCTGAAAGCCCTGAATCTCAATTTGACATTTGATGAGGGCCGGACTATGCTAGAAAGAGCTATTTCTTTGGACCCTCAATTTGCTGATGCTCATTCGTTACTTGCTATCTATTGGATATTTGCAGGAGGTCATGGAGGAAATTTAAAACGGGAACAAGTTTTGGAAAAAGCTGAACCTCTTTTGGCACAGGCACTTCAACTGAATGAGAGTTCGATTTTAACTCATTACACTATTGCAATACTCAGGTTATATTATTATTGGGACTTTGAAACTGCGGGGAAAGAATTTATGATTGTCAATCAACTCGATCTTTCAAATACTTATGTATATGATGCGCATTGTGATTATTTGTTGTCAATTGGAGAATTCCGGGAAGCATTTAACCTGACTAAGTATAATTTTGAACTTAATAAGACCTCTCCAGGTCATTGGGTTACTATGGTTTTAGCTTATTATTATAATGAACAACAGGGCAAAGCCCTGGAGACCCTGGAGACAGCCCAAAGAATTTTCCCCGATGATAGTTTCATATTTATAAACTCAATAAGATTATTTACATACCTTGGGAAATATAAGGAGGGAATTGAGTTATTTGGAAAAGGTCATGGAGAAGAAAAGCCTGGCACAACAATTCCTTATTATTGGGGACATCTGGGGATTGCATATTTTAAGACCGGAGATAAAAATAAATCTGAAGAATATTTAAATAAACTGCTTTCAAAAAGCAAAGTTACACCAGTCGGGAGTCCTTCATTTTTTGCGGCTGGGATATATACAGCAATGGGTGAAAATGGTAAAGCACTACAGTTACTGGAAAAAGCTTTCAGTGATCGTGAGGTCGAAATGTACTGGTTGAAAGTGGAGCCGCTTTTCAAGCCATTGCATGGAGATCCAAGGTTTGAAAAGCTTTTGGTAAAAATTGGTTTTGATAACTGAGTTTTAAAAATTTACTATCTAAGATGCCCAGTCTTATTCCCGGATACGAATATGACATCTTCATCAGTTACCGCCAGAAGGACAACAGGCACGACGGCTGGGTTACTGAGTTTGTGAATAACCTGATAGGTGAGCTTGAGTCGACCTTTAAGGAAGAGGTGAGTGTCTATTTTGATATAAATCCCCAATGGAACTTGATAAATCAATAGCTGTATTGCCATTTATTGATGACAGTCCGGATAGGGATAACTCGCACATCATAAATGGAGTTATGGAAGAGATACTCATAAACCTTCAGAAAATAAGTGACATGAGGGTTGTATCACGTAATTCCGTCGAGCAATACAGAGAAGAATCAAGGCCTTCCACACCTGAAATTGCCAGGCAGCTTGGGTTAATTATATTGTTGCAGGAAGCGGGCAGAAATATATAAGTATAATGCGTTTCAGAGTGCAGTTAATAGCCATTTCAAGAGGTAAGGAACACAACTGCCGCTGCTTTTGCAGTTACATCATTATTATAGTGAACGTCAATCGCTGCAATCATTATCTCGAAAAAGAGATTTAAATTTACTTATTATTGATTTTTCCGCCAGTATCAAAGCTTAAGTAAGTAATGAAACAGGTTGATCTATATATCGGCACCTCGGGATGGAGTTACAACCACTGGCAGGGGATCTTCTATCCGGAGGATCTGAAACCGGACAGGTACCTCGAATTCTATACAACAAAATTTGTCTGTGTTGAACTGAACTCCTGCTTTTATCATCTGCCGTTAAAAAAAACAGTGTCGGGATGGATGAACCGCACACCTGCTTCATTCAGATTCTGCCTGAAGCTTAGCCGTTATGTCACCCACCAGAAGCAGCTTGGTGACATTGAAGAACCGCTTGTGAAATTCTTTAATGTATTTGATGGAATGAAGGAGAAGCTCGGACCGGTTCTTGTCCAGCTGCCTCCCGGATTAATATATGATGATTCGCTGATTCAGGATTTCCTTGAGCTTATTAAAGCAACATATATTCATTACCGGTTTGCATTTGAAATAAGGAACAGGTCATGGATCGACGATAACTTCTTTACTCTTCTTGCACATTATGAGGCTGCTTTCGTGATTGCTGATTCAGGTAACAGGTACCCTTATTATGAGGCAGTTACAACAGATTTTGTCTACCTTCGCCTTCACGGACGCGAACAATTGTATGCTTCAGATTATTGTGAGACCGATCTGAATTCATATGCGGAAAAAATCATAAACTGGATATCTGAAAATAAGGTAGTCTGGGTATTTTTCAATAACGATTACCATGCTTATGCAGTGAAGAATGCGTTAAGATTAAGGGAGATTATTAGACAGTCTCTTCAGCCAACGGGTAAAAGGTAAGTTTAAGATTAGGGTTTTAGCCCAATTGCTCTTGGATAATAGAAATATTTTTATTATCTTTACCATATTACTCGCTGCAATTTCTAAATCATGTCGTATATAAGAATACTGGTTCATTGCGTATGGACCACAAAAAACAGACTCCCTTATCTTAAGGATGAAATCAGGGATAAAGTGATATATCATATCCTGAGAATTCCATGAAAAAGGGAATTTATATCGATCATGTAAATGGGTATCATCAGCATCTGCATGCATTGATATCTCTTGGAGGCAAACAGGATGTTTCAGATGTAATGCAGCTGATAAAGGGAGAGAGTTCATTCTGGATAAATAAAAACAAACTGACCAGGATGAGGTTTGAATGGCAGGATGACTTTTATTCAGTTTCAATTGGCATGCCACAGCTTGAGACATTAAGACAATATATAAGGAACCAACCTGAACATCACACAACAGTCTCTTTTGAGAATGAATTAGAGAAAATTATTGATGAGTATAAGCTTCAAATAAATTGGACTAAAGTCCATTAAAGAGAGGAACTGCCTCTTGACCGTCAGCTGAAGCTGACGGCAAATGAAAGATCAGACTCTGTTATTTCAGGGAGACTTTTTTATCAGATGAAGCTGATGGTGAATGAAACTTGGTTACAAATATATCTTCAGGGAAAATATAATGTTGCCGTTGGCTTCAGCTATAATTTTCTCTTGCCGTTGGCTTCAGCTATAATTTTCTCTTGCCGTTGGCTTCAGCCAACGGTTAAAAGGCAAGCTTAATATTAAAGCTTTAGCCCAATTTTTTTCAATCATGTTCCAAACTTTACTAACTTTATAACAACGATCACCTTCCTATGAAAGCAATGATATTACAATCAGTATCCGACATCGGGCAGAACAGTGAACCGTTGGTTATGACAGAAATGCCCGACCCTGTACCTGCTGCCAATGAAATTCTCATAAGAGTAACTGCCTGTGGAGTATGCCATACCGAGCTTGATGAGATTGAAGGGAGAACACCCCCATCAAGGTTTCCGGTAATCCCGGGCCACCAGGTGATAGGCAGGGTGACAGCCGCCGGCAGAAATGTGAAAAGACTGAAACCGGGTGACAGAGTAGGTGTTGCCTGGATCTTTTCTGCCTGCGGCAGGTGCAGTTATTGTCTCGACGGACTTGAGAACCTGTGCCCGGAATTCAAGGCAACAGGCAGGGATGCGAATGGAGGCTATGCTGAATATATGACTGTGCCTGAGGCTTTTGCTTACAGAATACCCGACATATTTACTGATTCACAGGCAGCCCCCCTGTTATGCGCCGGAGCAGTCGGCTACAGATCGATAAAGCTGGCCGGGATCCTGAATGGACAGAATATAGGACTAACCGGATTCGGAGCTTCAGGACATATTGTGCTTCAAATAATCAAACATCAGTATCCTGACAATAAGATATTTGTCTTTGCCAGGAGTAAAACTGAAAGAGCCTTCGCCCGTGAGCTTGGCGCATTATGGTCCGGGGATATTACCGACGCTGTATCTCTTCTGCTGGATTCTATTATCGATACAACACCCGTATGGAAAACAATTGTTGAGGCGTTGAAAAACCTGAAGCCGGGTGGCCGCCTGGTAATAAACGCAATAAGAAAAGAGGAGACCGACAAGGATTATCTGTTGAATATTGATTATCCGAAACACCTCTGGATGGAAAAGGAGATCAAGAGTGTTGCAAATGTTACTCGAAATGATGTCAGAGAGTTTTTAAACGCAGCTTCCGGGATTCCTCTTCTGCCAGAGGTTCAGGAATACAGGCTTGATGAGGCAAATATAGCTTTGACTGAACTGAAACAGAGAAAGATAAAGGGAGCAAAAGTATTGGTTATCAAATGATTATATCTTGTTCTGAAAACAGGTAATTATTATGATCGTTCAGGAAAGCGAAATCGGCAACTATGTTTTCAGTAAAGGCACAAAGCATTCATATTTTGGAGGCAATAATTACCTGGGCCTTGCCAGCCATCCTGAAGTAAAAGAGGCAGTCATCAGGGCCATTCAAAAATATGGCGTGAACTTCTCAGCCTCACGTTGCACGACGGGAACATCTGATATTCACCTTGAGCTCGAAAAACAACTTTCAGATTTTAAGGGGAAACAGGACACAGTTGTGTTTGCATCCTGTTAC
>DCVC01000035.1:0-7463 GCA_002328625.1 Bacteroidales bacterium UBA2198 | reverse complement strand
CACAGGAATCACATATGATAAGAATTGCGGTCACTGCATGCCATACTGATGATCAGACTCAGTCACTTCTCGATGTATTAAGTAAATGGACAGCAGAAAATGGAACAGACTAAAATCAGCAAAGCAATAAATGAACCGGTTAATATTGAACTGGATGTACTGTCCATCTTGACGCAGGATTGGGATGCTTTGAATAGACCGATCTGGACCCTCATATTGATCCTGAAAAAAAACCATTCACCGGAGGTCCTGATTTCGTTGCTCCTTTTTATACGATCCCGGATGATCTGCGAGGGATAGGTATCAGAAAAAATAATCTGCTCAAGAAGCATGATCTTGCTGTCTAATAAGAACCTTGTTTATAAAAGAAAATCGGTGTTATCGGTTTCTTCAGCATCTGAAATTTTGGAATATGTTATCCGGATATTTTATGCCTTTTTATAAGACCTTCAAGATATCTTGATTTAAACTGGCTGCTTGCAACAACCTGCTTAACAGGAGGCAGCTTCAGAATTACACCCAGAACTGCTGCAAGTGCCCTGTGACTTAGCAATACCTGACTATCGAAGATCAGGTTATGCAGCTTGCCTCTTTCAATTGCCATTGTAACAACCCTGTGAACTGAATTGACTGGAGTGATTACGCGTTCTTTTCTTGATTTAAGTATAATTGCATTTTTGTTGCAGCCGGTAAGGCAAACTCCACACCCCAGGCAAATATTCTCTTCAAGCTTGGCTTTTTTAGCCAGAGGCTTTATCGGATCGTTTGAAGAAACCAGTGTCATTGCTTCAACCGGACATATGGAGACACATTTACCGCAACCGTTACAATTTTCATCATTAATAACCGGGATATAATTGGTTGTATGGACTGGATGAAGAAAGCCAAATCGTCTGGCTGCAATAAGCGCCTCGCAACAGCATCCACAGCAGTTGCAGATAAAATTCACTCTTTCCCTCACGTTTTCGCCAAACTGAACAAGGTTAGTATCCCTCGCCTTTTGCAATAGATCAAGTCCCTCTGCCGCACTAACCTTTCTTGCCACTCCATGACGTGTAAGTGAATCGGCACTTTTGTTGAACGTCATGCAGATATCCATTTCAGCATTACAGTTTTTACCGATATGCTGCATCTTATGACGGCAATAACATACTCCAATTCCAATACATGCTGCGGTTTTAATCACTTCAGAAGCTCTTTCATAATCAAAGATATGCAACGAATTTTCTTCCGAAAGAACTGTTTCATTTACAAATGTCCTTCCCAGCTGAGTTTCACCATGAGTAAAAAGTTCTTTAATGAAATCCTCTTCAACATTCATGTACTGGTAAAAGAGCTCCGATAATGTTTTCTGGTCAATGTCATTCCTGTACCTCATCAGAGAGAACTCAAAGAATCCGGCCATAGGCGGAGGCATTGAATAAACGATATCATTCCTGTCTTCTGCATCTATAAGTAAACCGCGATCAGTGAGATCATTCAGAATTATAAGTGCATCCTCTTCCCTGATCTTCCATATTTTTGCTGCTTTCCGTGCAGTAAACTGTTTAATCGGCAATTGCGAAATAAGACCTGCCTCTTTTTCAGAAAAGAGTATCTTCAGTATCTGAAAAAGCAGATCTGAAGCCGGTGCTCCCTGTGGAAACCTGTTGATTCGCTCAGCTAGTTTATAATAACTGTTATGTTTGATGGTTAGGTGATGTGCCATTTCTTTATTCTGCCTGTCTTTATTCTGGTTTGACTGTCGATTTTATTCGCTATAAATATAAATAAGATATTGCTTGCTTACTTTCCTGTACTTTTCTAACTTTATCTCAAAGTTCAGGTAACATGGCCAGCCTCATCCCCGGATACGAATATGACATCTTCATTTCCTACCGCCAGAAAGACAACAAGCACGATGGCTGGGTGACTGAGTTTGTGAATAATCTGAAAGGTGAGCTAGAATCCACCTTCAAGGAAGAAATCAGTGTTTATTTTGACATCAATCCGCACGATGGGCTCCTGGAGACGCACGATGTTAATGCATCGCTTAAAGAGAAACTCAAGTGTCTCATTTTTATTCCAATTATTTCACGCACTTATTGTGATCCCAAATCATTTGCCTGGGAACATGAATTTAAAGCATTTGTGGAATTGGCTTCAAAGGATCAGTTTGGGTTGAAGATAAAACTACCTAGTGGGAATGTAGCTTCCAGGGTGCTTCCGATTCGTATTTACGATTTGGATGATCCTGATACCAGATTATGTGAATCAGTGTTGGGTAATGTATTAAGGGGAGTCGAGTTCATATATGCAGAACCGGGAGTAAACAGACCACTGCGTGCCAATGAAGATAATCCTAATGACAACCTGAACCATACCATCTACCGCAACCAGATAAATAAGGTTGGTAATGCAACTAGGGAGATTATTTCCGGATTTAAAACTGGACTATTTAAACCAGTCAAAGAAAAAATCCGCCAGAGAATTCCATCAGAAGAAGTCAGGAAGGAGGGGAGAAAGGAAGAGCAGGAGAAACCTATTAGGTTGACAAAAAATAAATTACTATCTGGAGTATTAATCACATCAATTCTGGTAATTACAGGAATACTTATTTATCCAACATTATTCAAAAGGGATACACTGGATAACCTAAGATCATCAGGAGAACGAATTTCTGTTGTAGTTATGCCATTTCAGAATATGACTGATGATACAACTTGGAATATATGGCAATATGTGATTCAAACCAATATAACCACTTTTCTTTCAAACAATCCCGAGGAATTAAAAGTAAGACAAACTGAATTGATTTCTGAAATACTTCAAAGCAAAGGACTCACCGATTATCATTCATTCAGCTCTTCAGTTTTGAGCTCAATATCTGAGAAACTCGACGTGGATGTCTTGATAAGTGGTAGCATAAACTTATCAGGATCAACATTGCGTCTGAATGCACAATTGCTTGATGTAAGAACAATAGATGTCTTAAAATCATTTCAGGTTGATGGAACGGTTGATAATAAGCTCCTTCTCATTGATTCTTTGAAGGTTATGCTGAACAGTTTTCTTGTGATTTCAAAGCTTGGCAAAGAATTTTCTCCAGATTTTCTCCGGTTTACATCAGGAGCTTCTCCTGAAGCATTCCGATATTTTATTGCAGGTCAAAATGCTTTTAATGAAAGAAACTGGTCCTCAGCCGGCAAGCTATATTCCCAGGCGATAGATAATGACTCAAATTTTGCTTATGCCTATACAATGATCTCAATGGCATATTTAAATCAGGGCTTTTATGACCAGGCAAAAAAATACGCTCATATTGTTTATCAAAGAAAACCTCACTTGACGTATCAACAAAAGCTAATGGCAGACTGGATAAATGCTAATTGTTCTGGAACGCCTCAGGAAGCAATAAGCTGCGCAAAACAACTTCTGGAGATTGATGATCAATCACCAAATTACCATTTTATATTAGGTATGGGTTATCTTGATTTATATCAATATGAAAGAGCGATCCCTGCGTATGAAAAAGCGCTTGAGATTTTTGACAGATGGAGCATAAAACCTTCATATACAGGCACCTATAGCCATCTTGGACCAGCTTATCATAAAACTGGGCAATATGAGAAAGAGAAGAAACTTTATGAAAGGATGGGAAAGGATTTTCCTGATAATCCTGACCTGTTGTATAATAAGGCTGTACTTGCTTTAGCTGAAGGAGACACTGTTGAGGCAACCATATTAATTGAAAGGCTTAAATCTGTCAGGAAAGACCTGTCCTGGTCCGAGGCAAGGATAATAACAAATGTGGCATCAATCTATTATGAAGCACGTTATCTGGATACTTCTGAGAAATATTACAGGTTGGCACTATTCCTGGAACCTGAAAATCCAAACAGACTAAATAGTCTTGCCTTGTTTCTTTTTGATACTAAGCGAAACCTGAAAGAGGGATCCAGACTCATTGAAAAAGCACTAAAACTAAGCCCTGATGATTATGAACTTTTAGATACAAAAGGGTGGGGATTATATAAGGAGGGCAAATATCAGGAAGCCCTGGAACTGCTCCAGAAAAGCTGGGACCTTAGAAGAGATAAAGCCGTATACAACCATGAGGCATTCCTTCATCTCGAAGCAGCGAAACAGGCTGTTGCGGGAGAGCGGGGAGCGATGAGAGGTGAGTATTGAGCTATGAGGGGCAAGGAGTGATGATGAGTCGGAAAATCTATAGCTCTGATTTCCTTTTCTCTCGTAAGTTGATCTGAATGAGCATCATTAAAAGTATACCTTCTCTGAAGGAGAAGGATGTGAATAACCTCCGGCGCCAGCCGGTGGATTTGAAACCCGCTCCTTGTTATCAGTTCCGAAGGGGGCCGACCGTAAATGAGGCTGTCTCAAAAGTTCTTTCTATCCCTTAGTGAGAGGATACTTAGCGATTTAACTTAAATCATTGAACCACAAAGGATCACAAAATACAGCACAAATTCTCACAAAAGAAGAATAATCCAATAAACTACTTTTAAGACAGCCTCTTGGGGGACCAGCATGCAGGGATGATATAAAGCCAATTCTTTTCTCCGGTTGCGCCGGGTGATTATTAACATCATGATTGATCAGAAAATAAATTTGACTTTGGCTTGTTGTTAGTGTACATTTGTTTAACGGGAAAAAAACATAAAAGTGATTAATACATTTTTCTGGTATATAAAACTAATATGTTGGTAAAAATTAAAAAACAGAATTATGATAACAATTAAACATTATTTAATCCTTGCGTTCTTCATATTTCTTTTACACAACCTCTATTGTCAGGATAGTTTAAAAATAAAACATGGAAGGATTAATACAATAAGTGGAGAGAAAATCAAAATCAATAATCTGACATTTGAAAATAACCAATTCAGATATAATGATAATAAGAGCTCTGCTGCCAATATTATGAGTCTTGATAATGTTATAAAAATCGAAAAGAAACAGGGGAATCATGCATTGGTATTTGGTCTGGGTTTAGGGGCAGCTGGATTAATTGGTGGTGTTCTTGGGACATTAAATCCATACTACGATTATGGAAATAGAAGGATGAATTTCATTATATCATATACCTCAGTGTGTGCAATAGCAGGTGTAATATGGGGTTCAACTCAAGCCAAATATAAAACTGTATTTGTCAATCCCAAATATGGTTCAATAGATAGAAAATCTTACTGCCAGATTAATACAAATAGTTATACCTTAAACAGATATAATGCACTCCTCCAATATAAATGAAGAGAGTATTCTTTCCGATATTATTAGTGGTTGTATGTTTAATTTTCTTTTATGGGATAGCCTTTTTTCTTTTAAAAGGTTCGTTTGTTGCTGTTTTAATGATTATGATATCCCTTTTATCAGGTTATATATTATACAAATTAAAATCTAATTAACTTCAGTATCAACTAAACTCCTTCAAATCATGAAAAAAATTGTTAAAATTATTAGCATTCTTATTATTGGTGTTACAGTATCAAGTTGTATGGTAAAAAAGGCTGCAACGGAAGTTGATGAAAAAGCCAAAAGCCTGGTTGCCCCATCCGATAAAGCTTTAGTTTATGTAATCAGAGCAACAGGATTTGGAGGTGCAGTAAAATTTAAAGTTTTTTGCGATGACAAATTTATTGGTTCAACAAGCGGGATGAGGTTTGTCTACACTATCCAGGAGCCGGGTAAGCATAACTTTATGTCTCAGGCTGAGAACAAAGATGAACTCTCAATTGTATTAGAGGCAAATAAAACATATTATTTAGAACAAGAAGTTAAAATGGGTATTATTATGGCGCGAAACAAATTAGCTGTACTTGATGAATCGGCTGGCAGACAGAAATTAATTAAATGTAAACTATCCGATGATAATCTTGAAAAATAATTATTAACGCATATAAGTAAAACACATATAATTAATTAAGAGTCGGGTATTTTTGTTCTCTTCATAATGTATTAAAGGCTGTTAGTATTTAATACTTCTAACCCCGGGAAATCATCGCCGGGTGATTATTGTTTTATGTTGACTGATCAGAAAATAAATTTGACTTTGGTTTTTTTGTGGTGTAACTTTATGAAAGAATTTGATTGATCAGGATTGTAGAAATTGATACTAAATATACCTTTTATGCTATCTCTTTTAGTAGATATATTGTACATTGGATAAATGAAACAGATTTTGATATAAGTAATGGCCGGATTATTAGAGCCGCGTTTAATAGAATTTATCGATAAGATTGATGGTATCCTTGAGTTTAAGGATGTTGGAATAGGATTTTAAGTACTAAGGGTGTTTCAAATATTGAGACCAGCCTTGATACCGTAGAATCTACAAACATGGGTAATAACGTTTATTTACTAACTGATTAAAATATGTCTGATAAGAAAGCGGATATGGAATACACTGGACAGAGAATCATCTGGGACACTAAATCATTTCTGGCAACTTCTGGCATGCGCGATCCGGCTGGAAGCTTTAGTTATCAAAGTTCTGATTTTCAGTGTTTAAAACCAACAGAAAGGGATGAAGATAAAGCGGGTCCAATACCTGAAGGTACTTACCGTTTCTCTCTTGTTATTGATACACGAATGGCTCGTGACTATGGAAAAGCAAGTTGCACTTTAAAGCGAGATAAATATAATAGGATTCAAGAAATACCACTTAAAAGATATTCTGGATATTGTGAAGATTATTGGTTGAATTGGGGATGGAACCGCGTTCCTCTTATACCTGATGACCAAGAGACAAGAAAAATATGTGGTGGCAAACGTGGGAGTTTCTATCTCCATGACTCCGGGAAAGGTTATACTCATGGATGCATTGAAGTTGAAAATAGGTTTTTTAAAGAATTATACTCCTACATTCTAAAACATCCTAAAACTAAAATGTTAAAGTTACGTGTAAAATATAGTGACCCTAGAAAGACTTCCACATATGGTTTCTCAGATACTGAGGACCATTCAAAAAAATTTGTTATTCGACAAGGTCGATATATTAAACCATAGAACAGTTTTCAAGAAGTATTGGTTGTGCTAATTAATCTGTAATTAAAATTTGAGTTTCTATTATTAGCAATCATGTTCTATTTGAATACAAAGAAATGAGCTGTGTATCAAATTGTGTGCAAATAAATCAGCCCCCGGGAAATCACCTCCGGGGGCTTACTTTTGTAGATAGAGGGGGAATTACGGTGCCGATGGCGCCGTGATTCATTTTGGGATGCTTAACAACGGAAAGCCCGGCCAGACTAAGTACGGGGAATTACCTCCGGCGATTCCCTTTGGGATGCTTAGCAAAGAAAAGCCAGGCAACACTTCGTGTTGCATCGGGTTTTTTGTTTTTACGCCTTTTTGAGCAAGCTCAAAGGCTTCAAAACAAAAAAGCCCTGGCACTTTGTGCCCTGGCTTTTCCTTGTAGCGAGACGGGGAATTGAACCCCGGACCTCATGATTATGAATCATGCG
>DCVC01000047.1 GCA_002328625.1 Bacteroidales bacterium UBA2198 | reverse complement strand
GCCTGGATAGCATCCACGGTAACCCGTAACCTGATGTTGTACCAGCGGTTTTTCTCAAACTGCATCAGTTTTGTTGTTTCATTTTCTGAAGCATCAAGGCCGTTTATACTGCTGAGCCCGACTAACGTGCCTCCCCAGCCGCCAATAACCAGGGTGCAGGGATCTTTGCCTACAGGGAATGTCATTCCGCAAAAGAAATCATTACCTGTGATCCTCATCGCTTCGAGAGTAACCTCATAATTGATTTCCGGGAAGCCTCTCTTCAAGGTTATTCCTGTGCAGCCGTCACCCATATCCAGTATGATTTTACCGCCCGAAACATAAACAGGTCCCTGAGGTCCGAAATTAGTTATTTCCCAGCCCTCAAGAGTTTTACCGTCGAACAGGAGAGTTGTGTCTTTTGCTGCAGATTCAGTAGTCGGTCCGGTTATGTTACTTTTATTTCCGCCGGAACATCCGGCAAAAAAAAGGCTGAAAACGAATACTATTATCAGTATTCTTGTTACCACTCCGTTGGCCATTCCGAGAGGTTTTTGAAAAACAACAGATCTTTGTAATAAGGTTTTGTTTTATCCTCGATGGCAAGCATCTGGCTGGCAGTCAGAGGCTTGAATTTAAGGGCTATCTCAATATTCTCTTCCAGCTCGGAAATTTTGTCAAGTCCCACAATTATTGTGCTCACAGGAAGTGTGAGGACATAATCCATTGCATCCTTCATTGTGATAATACCGCCGTGAGCAAATATCCTGTCGCGTGCAGGGATTTTCATTCCCACTATACCCATATTCTTATCCACTGCCCCCGGCAGGAATTTTTCTATAAAGGGGTCGTGATGTTTATCAGCAGCGTTAATTGCGACAAGAACGTTATCAAAAGGATAACGGTCAGCCAGAGCTTTGAGCACTTCGGGGCTCTCATGACCTGTAAAACCTAAAAACTTCACTATTTTCTGATCCTTTGCCTTCTCCATGGCCTTTACCACACCCTCATCCGCAAAGAACCTGTCGAGGTTGGCCAGCTCGTTCGCTCTTACATTATGTATCTGCCACAGGTCGATATGATCGGTCTGAAGGTTTTTCAAGGATTGTTCCAGGAGTCTCATGGAACCGTCATATGTTCTGTCATGCGTTTTTGTTGCAAGAAAAACCTCTTTCCTGCGGTATTTCATAACCCTGCCCATGTTCCGTTCACTCGTTCCCATCGCATCAGCTCTTGAAATGGTTTCAGAAGCCCTTCCGTAAGCTGCTGCTGTATCAATATAGTTGATGCCCAGGTCAATAGCCCTGTTTATGATCTCAACTGATAAATCTTCTTTCCCCGGTGTTTCAATCGAACCCTGACCTCCAAGACTATAAATCGTTACCATGTGTCCTGTTTTGCCCAAAGGCCTTACAGGCAGTTTACTTTTTTGATCCAGGATGGCGGGTGTACACCCCACACTGTCAATAAAAGGATAGAATCCGGCAACAGCTGTTGCTGCCATAAGTTTCTGAAGAAATTCCCTTCGGGTGTTCAGTGTCGATTTTTCCATGGTTCATTTTTTTATAAAAATATGAAAATAGCCGTTATTAGACCCAAAATGACATAAAATTTTCACAAAATGAAACATCGGTTATGGATTTTACTGACCTGAAGATGTTATTCTATCATGAAGATTGTAATTCAGATAGATTTTAGTACTTTTGAAGTATTAATCCAAAACCATGGGATATAACTGGGTTCTTGAATATAAAATTAAAATCAACCGCTCAGGGCTCTGCTGATTCCCGCCAGGGTTATCTTCCTTTGCTTTCATGTTAAACCGTTTGCACCTTTTTCAAGGTGGAACAAGGAAATTGATTTTCAACTAATAATATTAAACCCAATCAATATGGATAATCTTATAATAACAGGATTTGATCTGAAGATACAGGATGTTGTCAACGTGGCCCGTCACGGACAAAAGGTTGAGCTTCATCACGATGCACGAAAACGTATCAACGACTGCCGTGCT
Organism: Bacteroidales bacterium UBA2198; assembly: GCA_002328625.1. Classification (GTDB taxonomy): domain Bacteria; phylum Bacteroidota; class Bacteroidia; order Bacteroidales; family VadinHA17; genus LD21. Next base: position 2,862 of record DCVC01000047.1, on the reverse strand, counting down.
ATGCTCGAGAAAAAAATTGTCGCCCACGAGATCATGTATGGAGTAAACACCGGTATCGGAGAGTTCTCCGAGATCGTTCTTAACGATGACCAGATTAAGGACTTTCAGAGGTACCTGGTTTACAATCATGCTGCAGGGATCGGAGAACCTGCATCTGTTGAAATAGTCAGAGCAGCTATGCTTGGCAGGATAAATGTTCATGCTCATGGCAATTCCGGAAACCGGCTGGAGATCACTGAGACTCTGGTTGAGATGCTTAACAGGGGCGTTACTCCTTATGTCTGCCAGAAAGGTTCAGTGGGTGCTTCAGGCGATCTGGCCCCTATGTCGCAGATTGCACTGCTTCTTCTTGGTGAAGGAAAAGCCTACTTTAATGATGAGCTCCTGGATGGAGCCGAAGCGCTCAAAAGAGCAGGGATCCCTGTACCTGGCCTGCAGGCCCGTGACGGACTGGCTGCAATTAACGGCTCAAATATGCTTACAGCTATGAGCGCAATATGGCTGGTGGATGCCAACAACTGGCTGAAGCAGGCTGAAATAGCAGCGTCAATGTCGCTGGAAGCATTAAAAGCAAATATGAAACCTTATACACCACTTCTGCATGAAGTAAGAGGTTTCAAAGGCGCTGTAAGAAGTGCAAAAGCAATAAATAAATGCATCGCGGAAGGCGATCTGGCAGAGGGCAGGGTAAAATCGAAGGTTCAGGATGCCTATTCAATGAGATCCACCCCGCAGGTAATAGGATCAGCACACGATATGCTCAATTATGCAAGATCGCAGGTTGAGATTGAACTAAATGGTGTCGGCGATAACCCTGTCTTTTTCCCTGACAGAAATATCCAAATCTCAGGAGCCAACTTCCAGGGATCACCGGTTTGTGTACCAATGGATATGGCCGGTGCGTGTATTACAATGGTAAGCGTCATGTCGGAAAGGAGAATGAACCGTTTGAACAATGTGGCACTGAGTGTCGGATTGCCTGACTTCCTGACAAAAGGAGCCGGTATGTTCTCGGGAATGATGCTCAGCCAGTATACGGCCGATACACTTATAGTTGAACAAAGAATACTATCTGTGCCCGCTTCAATACAGTCAATACCTGCAGCAGCCGACCAGGAGGATTTTGTCTCCATGGGAATGAACACCTCCATAAAAAACAACCAGATACTCGATTGTGCCTACGGTATACTCGGTATCGAATTCATGGCTGCGGCCCAGGCTCTGGACTTCAGGAAAGAAGAGTATAAGTTTGGCAGTGGAGTACAGGCTGCAAAGGATGTCATCAGAAAATATGTTGATTTCCTGGATATTGACCGGCCCCTCTACCCCGACCATACTGTTATGAAAGAACTGGTTAAGTCCTGTGAGATCCTCCATGAAGTGGAAAAGGTTACAGGAAGCCTTGAAGAATAGACCTTCACTGTAATCAAACTGCATAATGGAACAGGCGACGTCAATGAATTAAGTAACTTACCACGAATATTATAAACCGTATATCATGAAAAAATCACTTCTTTTAACCATTACCGCTTTGAGCTTTGTATTTACGTGTTCATGTACGTCAAAACAGAAAAAAATGGAAAACAGGATGAGAGACTTCATAACCTCACATGAATTGAGGGTAATTCCCCTATATCGTGAGGCTGCACTGGCATCTTGGAATGCAAATGTAACAGGAACAGACGAGAATTGGGCGGCAAGTGAAAAAGCCTCCTTCGAACTCGCAAAGTTATTTACCGACAGCATGGCTTTTGCCGGACTTAAGAGTCTGAAAGAATCAGGACTGGTAAAGGATTCTCTTCTTTCGCGCCAGCTTGAAATCCTCTACAACTCCTATCTGGGAGGACAGGTAAATCCGGAGCTTCTGGCCGAACAGATAAAAATGGAGACCGAAATAAGCAAAAAATATTCCAACTTCAGGGCCAAAGTGGATGGCAAAGAGCTTTCTGATAACCAGGTAGAGGATATTCTCAGAAACTCGACCGACAGCAAGCTGCTCAGGGCTGCATGGGAAGGTCATAAAATGATCGGGCCGGTTGTGGCGGAAGATATTATTGAGCTGGTCAAACATCGTAATTTGATTGCCGGCAAGATAGGATTCAGTAATTATCATGAAATGAGCCTTGTGCTCTCCGGGCAGGAGCCATCTGAAGTAACAGCTGTCTTTGATGAGCTCGACAACCTTACACACAGTAATTTTGCTGAGCTGAAAGAAGAGATTGATGCCTATTTTGCCAAACGTTTTAAGATAAGCACCGGTGAGCTGCGGCCCTGGCATTATCAGAACAGGTATTTTCAGGAAGCACCCGAAATCTACCCTGTTAATTTTGATAAATACTATGCGAATCAGGATCCTGTGAAACTTGCCTCAGCATTTTTCGATGGCATCGGACTTAATGCAGACCCCATACTTGAAAAAAGTGACCTTTATGAGAAACCGGGAAAAAATCAACACGCCTTCAGTACCGATATTGACAAGGAGGGAGATGTAAGAACGCTGGACAATATAAGGCCCGATTCATACTGGATGAACACTATCCTGCATGAACTGGGACATGGAGTCTATTCCTATTACAACGACCGTGAGCTGCCTTTTGTCCTTCGTGATGCAGCACACACATTCACTACCGAGGCTGTGGCTAACCTCTTCGGAAGACTGGCAACCGACCCCGACTGGATGCTTGACATGGGGATAATAAGTGCAGAAGAGAGCCGGAAGACAGCTGCTGAAAGCAGAAAGGCTCTAAGGCTTCAGATGCTTGTATTCAGCCGCTGGGCCCAGGTAATGTACCGGTTTGAGAAGTCAATGTACGAAAACCCTGATCAGGACCTGAACAAACTGTGGTGGGATACCGTCGAAAA
>DCVC01000278.1 GCA_002328625.1 Bacteroidales bacterium UBA2198 | reverse complement strand
CTTAACCGCATTCAACGTGAGAGTCAGAAAACTGATTGCCTAGGATTCGAATAGAAATATGGCTCCTTGTTGTTGATTAGTTGCCTTTTTTAGGCAAGGAGGCATTGTACCTTTGATCTTTTGGTGATTCATTTAATTTGAGGATGTCAACAAGGCCAAATTTTAATCATTCATGGGATAGATATACGCACAAATTGATTTCTATTCAGTCAGGAAATATTTAAACGAAGAAGGCGCATGTAAGTGACAGAAGAGGGTGGGAGAGAGGATATTAAAAAAACACTTTCAAGATTCGCCTCGGAGGATTCGGAAGGAGACCTCGATCGCGGATTCGATGCAGGCATTCGTTCTTGGACAGATATCTCTACCCGAACGTTAAAAAAAGCACTTATTAACAGTAGATATCTTCAGATCCTTATTGTTTTAACACTTGTTGGCTTGTTTCTGCGCTTCTACCATATAACCTTCAATTCTCTCTGGACTGATGAAATTTACACCTACTTCTTTTCAAAAAATTCATTCATCGATATATGGTTTGTCGCAACAACCAATGATTATAACCCACCTTTGTTCTATTGGATCGAACATTTCATGCTATACTTCGGAAATAATGAGTTCATTCTACGATTTGCCCCGGCAGTTATTGGCACCTCCACCATTCCCCTGATATACTTCTTGGGGAAGATATTTTTGGACCGGAATTGCGGGATTGTCATGGCAGCCCTCATCACCATTTCTCCGTTCCATATTACGTATTCTCAAGAAGCAAGGGCTTATACTATGATGCTCTTTTTTTTGACTTTAGCACTTATCTTCTTTTTTAAAGCTCTGCAAACCAATGCCGTGAGATCCTGGGTATTGTTTGGAGTTTTTTCTGGTTTTGCCTTTTGGACTCATTTCTATGCAATTATTCCGGTTATATCCCTTTTTATTGTCGCATTAGGCTTGAATGCCAGAAAGATCTGGAATGAAGTTCGATTTATTATTCCTCTAATCAAAGGAGCACTTATATTCTTCATCGCCTCTCTACCCCTCCTCTTCGTCGTTGGTAAAACGTTCCATACGGTTACCGGGGATGCTCCTACCTGGGGGATGCAGGGGCGGGCTATAATTACTCATTGCTCATCGATAATCCTTGTGAATGCCAGGGGTTTTTCAGGATACTACACAATTTTCTCAGGGTATACCAGATTTGTTCTCATTATCTATTTTGTGTTGTTTTTGATTGGAATCATCACAATCTTTATGATGAAACGAAAAAAGGCGTATTTATTGATTGTAATGATCATGATCCCTCTCGTGATCAGTTGGGCTCTCTCATATCGTATGCCCATGGACCCAAGGTATCTGATCTATTTGATACTATTTTATTTCATGGGAATCGCTGCAGCTTATATACCGTTATTCAACCTTGGGAAGTCAAAACGGGTGATATATCTCTTTCTACTGTTTCTTATTGTCATTAATATCCCGCTCCTGGTATCTTATTACCAGGCTCCAATAAAATATGATTATAGGGGACTTTCCGGGATGATCCAGGAGGTGGCCCGACCGGGAGATATTATCGTCCTTATCCCGGGAAGTTTTAACCAAATGCCTTTTAATTACTATTACCTGAATCAAAGCATAGGGATCGAAGAATATGGTATAGAGGATTCGATTCCGCAACTCGAGGCGATCTTCCAGCAAAAGGGAGAAGGGCGTATTTTTTACGTTTTAACCTACTTTAGATCTCGTGAACCGATACTTGAATGGCTTGAGAACCATGCAATAAAGGTAGATAAAAACCTGAATCCATCGACAGAATCTGCTTATAAAGATATTGATCTTTATATATCTACGTGATACAATCCATCTAAAATTGGAACATTGATCCTGTCTCAAAAGGAAGTATATTGTCTTGATATTCCATCATCTAATAGCAGTTTAGATATATTGCCTGGACTAAAAAATGTTACCAAATCCTCGAATTCATGAAGGAAAATGTCTAATTCATGATGCCAGCCTATCGCATTAAGGGGACGCGGAGCGTTCAATTCAACATATCAATCCAAGACTCGGTGAGAGATTTATTGACAGAAATGTCACTCACCCAAAATAAATAAAGCAATCTGATGAATAAAATTATCACATGCATGAAAATTCCAATATCCGCGTAAATACAATAAAAACGGGATCAGCTGGTGACTTTTTTGTCCTATGATTTTACGGTGATTATTCCAACATACAATGAATCTGAAAACATAGAAAAGATTATTCTAAAAATTGATGGTATTCTTGCCACGACGACTATAAGACCACAGATCCTGATTGTTGATGATGATTCACCTGATAGTACTCCAAAACAGGTGCGTAGCTTAATTGAAAACCGCAGCACTTATTCTAAGCTCGATCTTATCTCGAGATATGCCAATAAAGGGCTATCTCAATCTGTTATGGAAGGAATACAATGCTCTGAATCGGATATTATAGTCGTCACTGATGCTGATATGTCCCATGACATTAACAAAATACCTGAAATGTATCATGAAATAAAAAACGGTGCTGATATTGTAATAGGAAGCCGTTATATGCCCGGAGGAGGGACAAAGAACTGGCCTGTGTTTAGGAAGGCAGTGTCATGGGGTGCTAATTCACTCGCCCGCCTCTACTTCCCAAAACTTACTGATCCAGTTAGCGGATTCTTTGCAATCAGAAAAGATATAATTTTTGCCAATTCGAAAAATCCGCGAAAAATAAACCTTGACTTAAAACCATGTGGCTATAAAATTCTCCTTGAAATATTATCGAAATGTGAATATACCACAGTAGTTGAGATACCCTACTTATTTTCTGACAGGAAAACAGGGGAAAGTAAACTGAGAGGAAATACCTCCAAATTCATTATCCAGCTTGTTGGTATCACATTTTATTTTATAAAAAAGAGAAATAATCGCCGACAAGAAAGTTATGGAAGGCATTAAAGTTCTGTGTGAATAGAGGGGTAAGGTATCTCTCATCCCTGGAACCAATACGGATTTAAGACGGAAAAAATGATAAAAATCGCCTGCCCATAATGTGGAGGAAAAAAGTTAGACAAAATGAGTACTGGATACTCCTCGCATTGCATATTAGAGATCCACGACCTGCTGGTACCCTCAGAAGATCTGACTTGTACCGAAGTCTAGCAGTTCCGTCCAGATCAGAAGTGGTGAAAACGAGGGATCAGACAGGAAACGTTGGCTCGGTATTTCGGCGAACATGTATAGAGATACGATCACCGAAAAGAAAGTGATAAGGTGAAGGAGAGACGAATTTTCAAATTGTTAGGATAAGAGGTTGGTGGCTAGATTGCCATTATACCCTATAGTAAAGAGATGATATACATAGCTACAATATCTGGACAATTAATGTATGAAATCCTCAGATTCTCTCTTTGCTGATCTCCACCGTACTTCGGTTCTAAAGGTAATTATTGGGATACTCATTGGGATTGGGTTGTTATTACTAGTAGCGTATTTCGTTAATATCCCCGCAACCATCCAAGTCCTGCGCCAAAATCTTGCAACGCCCAAGGGTATTGTACTGGCCCTACTTACCGGTGCTACCTACTTGCTCACATGGTCTATTCGCGGTATACGCTGGAAGCTCTTTCTAAATCCTTTTGGAAAGATCACCAATCTCACCGCAATTCAAATCTACCAAGTGGCGGTCTTCCTGAATTTTTTGTTACCAGTTCGTGGTGGTGAAATCGCCAAGTGCTTGATGCTCAAACGCAGTGCAGATATCGCAGTCAGTAATTCACTTCCCACCGTGGCCATGGACAAGGCACTGGATTTATTACCGGTTCTTTTCATCTTGGTTCTTGTGCCGCTCCTTGGCGTACGGATGGACATTAAGCTCTGGATGGTGCTGATACTTGTTAGCTTAATTCTCGTTGGCATGCTGTGCTTTGCAGCTCTCGCTACCTGGAAACGTGATGCTGCGATCAGCCTGTTACAGAAACCGACAGGTTTCCTTTCCCAAGCGACTGCAAGCAAAGTCGAAGTCTTCGCCACTGGATTCGTTGACGCATTGGGGATGGGGATGAGACAACCAAAAATTTTTGTTCCCGCAATCATGCTGACATGTGTTGCAGTGATCTTCGATGGCCTCTATATATTGTTGGCCTTCTGGACGATTGGTTATCATATTCCGTTTGGGACTGCTATATTCGGTTACGCCCTATACAACATGTTCTACATCCTGCCAACCCTCCCGGGACAGTTAGGCAGTAATGAAGCCGTGGGATTGCTGGTATGGTCTGGACTACTAAAACTGCCACAAATTCAGGTTACCGCCATGTTAATCTTTACTCATGCCTGGACTGCAGTCCTTATGTGTGCTATGGGTTTTACCTGTTTGAGTGCACTCGGATTAACAATCTCAGGCGTTTTAAAATTGAGGAGCGGGGAAAATACCACAACGAACGAAATTACGGTCTTCTCAGAGCAGATGGAGAGAGACCCCCCTTCTGGGTAGCATTTCCTTCTTTTAAAATACCTATTTAGGAAGATAAGGTAATATTTTATTTCCCTTAATTTCATTCACATTCTCATCACGAATCGATAAAAATCTGTTAGGACCGTGATCTCCATCTTACCCATACATCTGTGGCGTCTTCCACCATACGCTAGTCTGGTGATATCTGTCAGATTCTCTCAGCCCTTGAGAGAAAGTTATATAATTTGGGGTTTAATGTTATTTTGTAACTGTTCAGCCTGACCTGTGAGCAGCAGAAGGTATGAAGGGATTCCCCTCGAAGGCCTTCAGAAGAGACGCGAATACAGGCATCTCGTTCTTTTTCACTGTTGAGATATATCCCCTGACCCTGCAGAACCAAGCAGCTCCTTCCTCACTCCTGAATGTACCAGAAATCTTCTGTTGCAGTTTCATCATCCGGATATCCCGTTCAGCCAGGTTATTGGAGAATGGGACAGAGAAATCATACATGAACGAGAGGATCTCCCTGTCGTATTTCTGGCAACGGTCGAGGAGATTTTTTGCTTTTGACTGTTTCTTGCGGCCACGTTTCAGAATTGCACCGGAACCCTCAGGGACAGGATTTTCCTGCATGCCAGATTCAATGATCTGTCGGTATCTCTCCTGGAAATCTGTTATCTGCTGAGGATCGAGAGTGCATGAGTGCTCGCAGACCTCATCCACGGCATCTTTGATCTCCTGGATAAGGTCATATAGCTGCTCACTCCATTTCTGGCGGTAGTTTTCAGTAATCCCTTTCAGTTCACGGAGAAGATGCGCATTGCAGAGTGCATGACGGCTTTGATACCGGAAATACGGTGCCCAGAAGTCATGGATCATCGTACCACGGAACCGTGGCAGGATCTGCAGGTCATCCATCGCCTGAGAACCTCGTTTTCGATGGTGACCATATGAAGTGAGGATCTCAGTACTCGCCACATGGAGCCATTGCCGGATACCGTTCACCCGCATCCCGGTCTCGTCCACGTTGAGTACCTGCGCATCTGCCAGGAGGTCTCGAATCTTCTCTTCAACTCCTGCAAGGTTCCGGGAACATTCTGACACTGCCCTGACCAGGGTCGCTTTGCTCATGGAACGTCCGAACAGGTCACTGAAGGTCTCACACAATCGGTCGTATGGGAGGAGCTGGTAGATGCAGAGGTAGACCATGAGTGCTTTCAGGTTCTGGCCATATTGAACGGGATACTTGACTTCAAGAGGAAATAGTGCCCGGTTCTGTCGTCCGCAGCGAGGACAGGTCTTCTGTACTGCCTGGTGTTCAGTGACAAGGACCTTCAACGGCGGGAGATCATGGACCTGCCGGCGTTCCACTTTGAACGGTTCCACCAGTTCCAGAGAGGTCCCACAATCCTCGCATTCTGTAACAGTATGAACCCTGACCTGATCAGGGGTCTCTACCCATGCCAGTGTCTGACCTTTATGCCCCTTCTGCCCGCCAGGTGGCCTTTCCCCTTTTTTCCGCTGACTCTTGGGACGTCTGAATCCATCCATTGAGGGTGGCCGGTTGCTGTTCCGACTGTGCTGATTCAGCCGTGCTTCAAGTTCTGCGATGCGGATTTCTAACTGTACAATTCTTTCGGTGAGAGTGGCACTGGTCTGGTCCTGCCTCTCAATTATCTCCTCTTGCCTCTGGATAATGCTAACAATGGCTTCAGGATCCTTACCGCATAACTCCAGAATTTCTTCACGCTTCAGAGATATTTCCCCTGAAATGTTAATTATCTCTCATTATATTTTGATCTGTCGGTTAATCAGCCATATTTTTGAAAATTATCTGATAATTAAGGAATAATGGAGTTCGCTAGATCCTGAAATGGTGGAGGTACCTGAACAGTTACCAGGTTTTTACGATAAGCACCCCCTCAGCCAGAGGTAGAGGTACAAAGAAACAGGTGTGGGGTGAGCGTAGCCGGCTTATCTTCAATCCCTGGAGACCGGGAATATATATTTATACAGGATATCCCTCATTGCACACTGTTAGCATATGTCAATGTTCCCGGGGGTGCCCTATGCAGTGCTTTGAAGAAGAAGAGCATACAATCACGGACCTGATCCGGCTCCTTGCCCGGAGCGATATCGATACAAGGTGGAGAGCGGCGACTGCGCTTGGCCGGGAGGGGGCTGCTGCGGTTGACCCGCTCCTCATGAAACTCT
>DCVC01000056.1 GCA_002328625.1 Bacteroidales bacterium UBA2198 | reverse complement strand
GGAAATTAACCTTTCAGGCCTAAATACGCCAGAATTAAAATAAAAAGGCTGCCTGACCGTTTTCTGAACATGAAGATTCTCATTTGCGAAGATAATCCTATGGCGATGAAGACACTATCCATTGTTCTGGACCGTGAAGGTTTTGAAACAGATACAGCAGAGGATGGAAATGAAGCGGTAAATATGCTTCAGAAAAATGATTATGACCTTCTTGTTGTGGATATTCATCTGCCATATCGGAGCGGGCTGGAACTGGTAAAGTATGTGAGGTCCGATCAGGGCAAAGACACACCGGCGCTTGTGCTGACGGCATTCAGCGACATGCAGATGCAACGCCAGGCTCATGAACTGGGAATCAGCGGATATATGGTTAAACCTTTTAATCCGATCGACCTGGTTGCCAGAATCAGGTCTATTCTCAATAAATAAACTATGCTCAGACAACTGAACCTGCTTATTTTAGGAATCTTACTGACGGGATTATGTCATTCTTATACGATATTTGCGCAGGAGCAGCCCGATCCCGAAACAGAATACTATCGCATAAGGGAATTGGCTTTCAGCGGGGATTATTCAGGAGCAGCTGCTGCAGCACGCATACTTGTCAATACATTTCCTGATTATGGAGATGCGAGGATCCTGTTGGGCCGCATTCTTGCATGGCAGAAGGATTATAAGCAGGCTGCTGCAGTTATGGATACACTCCTTATGAAAGAACCCGACAATCAGGACGCTCTTTCTGCAAGAAGGGATATAACACTCTGGGCCAAAGAGAATACACCTGTTGCAACTGATATCAGGGCAGGTTATTATTTCGACACTTTCTCTAAACCCTATTCGCGCTTCTGGCAGGTTTTTAAGGCGGGAGCAGGGCATAAATTCAGGTTCGGACAGGCATCAGCAAGCCTTAATATCGGAAATATAACAATTGATGGTTCCTCCCCGCAGAATGCAACAGAACTTCAGGGGGAAGTTGAAGCATATCCCCGCCTTTCGAACAAGAATTATGCTTACCTTAATTATGCCTACAGTCCGGGCTCATTTTTTCCGCGGCACAGGGCTGCAGCTGAACTCTGGCAGGTATTGCCCGCCGGTTGGGAAATCTCTACAGGGCTAAACTATTATCATTTCGACAGGGATATCTATATAGCACTCGCATCAGTTGAGAAATACCTTGGAAAATTCTGGCTCTCTGTAAAGACATTTGTTTATTTCAAGGACGAAGGCCCCACTACATCATTCTATTTCAATGCCAGAGGGTACTTTAACGACAGGAACTATTTACAGATAACCCTGGGTACCGGCACTGCTCCCGATGAACCGTTTGATATACAATCTGACCTGGAACGCCTGAGCGCTCACAGTATAAGACTGACTGGCAATTTTTCCCTTACCAGCAGGCTGTTACTGAGAATAGGAGCCGGATACTCGAGGGAGGAGTATCAGGAAGAGATATGGCGCAACAGATTTGAAGGTACCCTGAATCTGATTTATGCAATTAAAATGAAGTGATGAAAAAGGGAATTCTTTTAATATTGTCACTTCTTGTTGTGCAGATGGTTAACTCAGATCCAAATGGTATTCTCTATTTAAATATTTACCTGAACGACACTCTAAATCTGAAAGAATCGGATAAGAGTTTTACCAACTATCAGGCTAATCTGATCAGGAGTGAGCTTAGTCTGGCTTCGAAAAAAAATTACCTCGTCCAGCTTGGGGCTTTCAGATTGAAATCGAACGCTGAAGCCTTATATCGTAAGATTGCAGCTGTCATAGGGGAAGATGTCAGGATCATAGAAGAAGACGGATACTTTAAGGTGAGGGTATCAAGGCAAAGCAGCAGAAATAAGATCAGTTATCTGACCTCATGGATCCCTGACCAGATTAATCAGGATCCCGGGCAGGAGACCAGGACAGAAGATGACATAAACAAGCCGGAGATCCCTGCTTCCGATACAATGATTTTAAGCGCTTCTGTGGCTGACTCAACATTTTTCTTCCGTCTCTTTAACGATTCTTCGCGCTTTGCACAGCAGACCCAGGAAATCATGCGAAAATTCATTTTTCTGAACACTGAAAGCCCCTGGCTGAAAAGAGTAAACTATTTCGGCAAATCCTTTGCATTCGTCAATGCACTGATCCTTACAATAATGATATCAATTGCCACAATGCTCATACTCCTGATGATCATTCTCCTGAACCGGACCAGCATGGAGAAAAGAGAACAGCTGAGGCAATACCTTTCTGAAACATATCAGAGCATGATCATTGATTACCTGTTTTATGATACCGATCCGGAGAAATTCCGAAGTATTGCATCTGATACCTTCAGGAGACAGGTGCTGATAGATCAGATGATCGATGTTAGCGTCAATCTTAAAGGCGATGCGGAGAAAAAACTTACTGCTCTCTACAAACATCTTGGACTTGACCGCGATTCAATAAATCGTGCGAAAGATCACCGGTGGCATAAGAAAATAAAGGGATTCCGCGAACTGGCATTTATGGAAATAAAAGATGCCAACTCCGAAATTTTCAAGGCATTGAATTCGAGGAATGACATACTTCGCATGGAAGCCCAGATCGCTCTTGTAAGGCTCAGCGACGAAAATCCCTTTGAATTCCTTTCATATCTTACAAGTCCCTTCTCACTCTGGGAACAGATAACACTTCACGAACTTATTATACAACACGACCTGCCGGTACCTCAATTCAAGAAATGGCTGACATCATCCAACCCGACAGTTGTAATGTTTGCCCTCAGAATGATAAAACAGTTTGATCAAATAGAAGCGGAGAATGATGTCAGGGAGACATTATCACACCCTTCACAGGATGTCAGGCATCTGGCAGTTCAGGTGGCCGGCGATCTTAATATGCGTTCAACACTGGAGGTGATGAAACGGATGTACAAAAACCAGGATCTTAAAACCTGCCTCGAGATAATAAAGGCAATAGGCAAGATGCCTGATCCATCGATAATGAGCTTCCTGAAACTGGTCCTCGATAAAGAAGATGATGTACAATTGCAGATAGAAGCTACAAAAGCAATTGAAAACCACGGTGAAGAAGGCGTAAGGGCACTTGTCCGTCTTATGAAATCGGAATATAAAAACTATAACATTATTGTCAGGCACGTTCTTGACAGAAGAATATATTAAAGATTATGGGGTTTGTTTTTGCACATGTGATTTTTATTCTGACACTGATACTCTTCGGTTCGTATCTTGCACTGGGAGTCTTTTCGGCCCTTGCACTCCGCAAATACCTCCGGAAGAACAGCTACATAAACTATAACTCTCTTGTTTTTTCACCACTCAGCCCGAGGATATCAATCATTGCCCCGGCCTTTAACGAAAGCAAGACAATCATTGATAATGTCCGTACACTCCTGGCGCTTTATTATAATAACTATGAAGTTATCCTTGTGAATGACGGATCGACTGACAACACCTTTGAAAAAGTGAAGGAGGCATACGATCTGGTAAGGGTGAACTATTATTTTGATTACCGCATACCATGCGAAAGGATAAAGGGAGTGTATAAATCAAAGAACCCGTCGTATAACAGGCTTACAGTGATCGATAAGAATAACGGAGGGAAGGCCGATTCGCTGAATGCCGGGATCAATATCTGCCAGAGCAGCCTTTTTGTATCGATCGATGCTGACTCAATAATTGAACCTGATTCAATTCTGAAGCTTGTGAAGCCATTCCTTGAAGAGAAGGAGCGCAAGGTTATCGGAACAGGTGGCGTTATAAGGATAGTCAACTCATGCGATATCGAAAGAGGACATATCCGTGAGATCAAAATACCTCAGAAGTTCCTTCCACGTCTGCAGGTTCTTGAATACACCCGCGCATTTCTGCTCGGTAGAATGGCATGGAGCCACCTCGACGGGCTGATGCTGATCTCGGGAGCAATGGGAATATTTGATCGTGAAACTGTGATCAGAGCTGGCGGGTACAGTATTAAAACAGTCGGGGAGGACATGGAGCTGGTGCTCAGGATGAGAAGGTACATGGCTGAACAGAATACAAAGTATGAGGTAACTTATATCCCTGATCCCCTTTGCTGGACGGAAGTGCCGTCAGATCTTAAGTCGATGCGCAGGCAGCGCACACGCTGGACAAGGGGTCTTATTGAATCGCTCTACACCCACCGTAAATTGTTCTTCAACAGAAAATACAAGAGNNTATACAATTTATCTTATTACCAGGAACGCACTGAACTGGCCTTTCTATCTGCTTCTCTTCATCTTTGTCTATTCCTTTGCCGTGAGCCTCTCCACATGGGCCGTTCTCTTTGAAGAAATAACGTTCCATAAGTACAAAAAGAAAAGAGATGTTCTGAAGCTTCTTTCATCAGCATTACTCGAGCCTTTCTTCTATCCGGTACATACCTATTTTGCTGTCAGGGGCAATTTTGAAGCAATGAGAAGGAAGAAAGGCTGGGGTAAAGCAGAACGCAGCGGGTTTGACAAGAAAAAGAAAAAGAAAGAAGAAGCTGCTGCAGGTTAGTCAGCAAACCCCGGAATAGCCGATAAACCCGCTTCCACAACCTGAAGCGACTTTTTCACTCTCGGTACAGTGGGAGGCACAATCATCCAGAGAGGCCATGTGTACCTTGTGACAGAAGAGGTTACAATCCCGTCGTGGTAGACCGAAACACCTATGCCATCGGATTTAGTTGTTAAGATGTTCCAGTTATAGCCGCCATCGTACGATTCAGCGCCATCAATGACCTTCATCTGGGTAGGATCGTGGAAGTACAGAAGCGTCCATGGAATGCGGATTCTTATCCTGTTTCCGTTCCAGGCAACTGCCGTTCGCAGGCCAAAGCTGAAATCCGTTGCATTCTCCATCGGCAGCCTCCCGATATCCTGAGTCGTGAACTCAAAACCGTCGTTGATCCATTGCATAATAACCCATGGATCACCATCGGTGTTTGTGCTCCGGAACTTCTGCACAGCATGGTTAGTCAGGTCGAACCTGGGTGTGAGACCGTTCATGTCATAGGCACGGGTAACATGATAAAGGACCGTATCCTTATTTAGCACCATCGAAAGAAGAAACTCTGACCTGTTGGTAAGAAGCTTTCCGTTAGGGAGATGCGATTCTCCTGTGTTATTCTGGTAAGTATCGAAGGCTACCATCACAGTGTCGCCGGTTGATAAGACTCCGTTTGTCTCTATGTTGAGGTAGTAGAAACTGTTGTCGTGAGTAGCCTCAATCTTCTTTACGGGTCCTGAGGAATTGTCTGTCTGGTATTGAACAAAAGGAAGAATGCTGCTCTGATCATATGAGATCAATCCGAAATTCTGTTCGGGAGATGTCAGGTTGTGCCAGAGCTGTCGTGTCGGTATCGTTGTGCCTCCCGACAACATGCCGTATGCTTCAAGGTACAACACTATCCATGTTGGCTTGAACCATTCATCCATCCAGGCGAACATGAAGCCCCCTGCACATCCGGCATTAAGAATATTATGCATCAGCCTTATGTTCTTTTCCCCCTGCTGTTGTTCTGAATAACCCCCGTGGTGCATATTACTGAACGACTGGTGCGCACTCCCCCAGCTTGATGGCACACCGAATTCGGCAATCACAAGCGGGATGTCGGAGTAATGAGCTTTCATTGCATTAAGATAACCCAGGTAGCTGTTTGGCCCCTGGCTGTCGCTGTATGTAAGGTACCCCGGCTCCTGGCTGATGAAATTGGGATAATAAGGATAGGCATGGTAACTGGCAAAAAGTCCTGCCTGAGTATTCCTGCCAGTTATTTTTGTAATATCATACGAAGCCACATCCTCATCGGTATAGATCTCCGTTGGATGACTGAGAGGATCGAGAGTGGGCCAGCTTGAGATACTGACAGGCCGCCTGACTGAATATTTCTGTGCTTCATACTTAACCACCTCATCGAGCATTTGCGTTGCGAATACTTCGGTGGCTGTTCCCCAGGTGATGCTGAACTGGTTCCCTGAATATGAGGTGATACCAGGATGACGGTTATTTGTGGAATCCACCTCCTGGGGAGCTATCTCACGACCGATTATATAACCTGCCGTCCATCTTGAGACATCTGTAAGGTATCTGCCATAAGCTTTGCCGTAGCGGAAAGCAACATCCCCATTGCCATGCACACAATCAATCACCTCCCTGATCTCCTTTGTGAAGGCTGTTGTGCGGTTTATAAGGTCGTACTCTGCCGGATCCCATCTGTCTTCAACTTCCTCCAGCCAGATGCCCTGAAACAGAAGGAGAGGGTGGTCAGGATGCCTTTGATTGTACTCGGCAAGCTTTTCATAGAATACAGGCGGATGGAGGGTATAGATCCTTATGCTGTTGAAGCCGGTCTCAGCCATCTGCCTTATCCATTTCTCATACGTTTCGGAGGCAATGGCATAGGCGATCTCGCCGGGAAAAGTGCCGGGAGGGGAAGATCCCAGGTTTATGCCTTTGAGAACAAGCGACCTGTAATCAGAACCTGTATGCATGGCGATATAGTCGCCGGAAGTCTTGAAAGGCAAAGGTTGTTTGCGTGTAAGTTCAAAGTTTATTATTGTATCTCTGGCGATGGATATATCTGTCAGGCGAACAGGATAATATTCAACATTTGTAACATTTGTTACAACCCTGATCCGGAAAGGGGTTGACGAGAAGGGAATTTCAGGAGGCATCATTACCGGTTCAAGGGCTGTAACGGCGGAATAGCCTGAATAACCCTGGGCTTTGATTATTTTTCCCGACTTTGTTTTCCCGTTAAAGGTGATAGCATAGATATAGAAACCGGGTCGCTGGGGTGAGCCTCCCTGATTACAGCCATCCCATATAATGCGGTAACTTCCCGGTCCAACGGAAGGGAAATAGATCTCCCTGATTTTTTGCCCCGAATAGTTATATACAGCCAGCCTGACATCTCCTGATCTGTTAATTATAAAAGGTATATTTACTGAATATGAGAACGGATTTGGATAAGGAGCACCCACCTCTATAAGTCCTGATATATCCTCATAGATACCTGATATTCTCAGGGAGTAGTTTCCGTCCGGACCTGTTGTTGCAGCGTATTCCGTTGTACCTGCTGTCATTGAGACCTTTGTGTTGGGGACGGCACCACCGCCGGGGTCGGTCACTTTACCGGTAACGATATAGTCGCGGCCGGACAAAAAGTTCATTGTTATCAGCAAAATTGATGCGGGAAGAAGGATCCTTAAATAAAACCATTTGAATTCGAACTTCATAACCTGTGCTGAGGTGGAGAATAGATAAACGGTTAAAAGTAGCAAAAAATATATAAGGACTGAAGTCCCGAATAATAATTTCCATTAACCACGGCCTCTGAAGCCGACAGCAAGTAATTTATTTAAAGAGGCTCTGTTAAGATTAGATTAAAGAAATGCAACGAATTGTAAGCCGTCATAAAGTGGATTTATTATTTCTTCAACTTAACAACAGGTTTAATATACTTTTTTTTGCTTTTAACGAATCACAAGTTTAAATTTGATAGAGAATTGATGTTCTTTTATTATTTGGCCTGAGCAGCCAATAACTTGTTGCTGGTTGCTTGTTTCTGGTTGTTTGGTAATAAGCATCAAAATTATTGTATGTTTAATGTGAAAATATTATTTGTTGCATCTGGTTCTGGTAATAAGCGTTTATCCAGAAAATAGAAACCGGAAACGCGAGCTATTAGATGTTAATATCCGACAGAATACCGATCACAGTGGGCGTTGTGGGGCATCTCGATGTAATAACGACAGAGGAGCACCGTACAAAGATAGAACAGCTTTTTAAGGACCTGGCCTCAAAATACCCTAATTCTCCGGTCTATCTGATATCCCCTATCGCAGAGGGTGCCGACAGGTTCGTAGCCAACATCTTCCTTGAGCTGAAAAACAGTGACGAGGTATACAGGGATAAATTCGAACTCATTGTACCAATGCCTTTCAATACCGAGCAATATAAAGAGGACTTTGGTGATGAATCCGATAAAGAGTTCGACAACCTCCTGCGTCAGGCTAAAAGGAGCTTCTGCACAGGCTGTGAGGGAAATGAGGCTGACAGGCCCCTCCAATACCTGAAGACCGGAAAATTTGTTGCAGATACCTCCCTCATACTGATCGCCCTGTGGGATGGCGAGGAAGGGAAAACAGGCGGGACAGCCGATATCGTAAAACATAAAATAACAGGAGACGACGACACGATCGCCGAAAGCACTTTTGAATACGACGGTACTGTCTTTGTACTTCCTAGCGACAGGAGCAAGTCGTCATTTAAGATCTCCAGGAGATCAAGAAAAGAGATTGAACTCTCTCTCGACCTTGTTCTGAAAGACGTGGCAATAAAAGAGGCTCTTGAAAAGATCGAGGAGATAAATACAGATTCACTGAAAATCAGGCAGGAAGATTTTGACAGGTCAAAATCCTATCTCTTCAGGGAACCTGAAAAACTCAATCCTCCTCAGAGATCAATACTGAACTGGTACTCAATCATGGATCTGTTGTCTCTGCGGTTCAGGGGAAGAGATATTGTTATCACAATATGGCTATTTGCCCTGGGTCTTATTTTGCTGCTTACCCTGGAGGTTTACAAGGATATATGGATGAATCTGCTGGTTCTGGGCATTGCAATGTTCTTCCTAGTCATCGCAACATCGATCTATCTCTATTCAAAATATACAAAAAATCATATTAAATACCTTTATAACAGAACATTGGCAGAGGCCTTGCGAATTCAGTTCTACTGGAACATTGCAGGTATAAATAAAAATGTGTCGGACTATATTTTAAGGATACACCGTAAAGAGTTCACATGGGTAAAGCATATTCTTTCGTCAGTTTACGGTCTCTGTTACAATATAAGGCCTGTCACTTCAGATGCGATACAGGAACTGACAGAAAACTGGGTGAAAAACCAGGCTGATTTTTTTGGTTCATCAATAATTAAGATGTCAAAAAGGTTGACCAAATACCAGAGAATATCCAATACATCATTTATAACAGGTTTTGCTCTTCTGCTTTCAATCTTTTTCCTGGAGCGCTTTTATGAAGCTCATGATTTCATGAACACGTTGATTGTCAGCATCGAGATCCTTTTAGGTCTTTTTGCTCTGATAAAGGGTTATACTCACCTCAAAGGTTATGAGCAGCTCCTTAACCAGTATGAACTGATGCAGGTCATATATGAGAGGGCTGAAGCGAAGATCGCGGAAATAAACAAAGCACAGATGAATGAGGATCACCGCAGGGCTTATCTTGAGGAGCTTTTCTTTGTCATAGGCAAGGAGGCCCTTATTGAGAACGGCAACTGGTACCTGATCTTCAAGGAGAAAGAACCGGAAATTGAAGGAATATAATATTGGGTTTATACTGATGGTAACCAAACTCGATAATAAGAGTTTTTACATATCTTGCAAATAAAAACTACATGCGGTTCCTGAAAAAGCTGATCCCTCCCGACAGGTGGAAACTTCCGGTGCTGATAGCTGCCGGCATTTTTTTCGGACTCGGGCTCTATTCTTTTTATATCTCCAATGCCCCTTCATATCTTGGCGATAAATCCGAAACATGCGTCAACTGCCACATAATGGCGCCACAGTATGCAACATGGTATCACAGCTCCCACAGGGAAAAGACTAACTGCAACGATTGCCATGTGCCTCATAATAATTTTGTGAACAAGTATTACTTCAAAGCCAGGGATGGCCTGCGCCATGCAACAATATTCACTCTCCGCAGGGAACCACAGGTTATTTTTATCAAGGAAGATGGGAAAAAGGTGGTCCACCGTAATTGCATAAGATGCCATTCAGAACTTCTGACCGACAGCAGGCTGCTTGCTTATAACTGCGAAACACACACTTTCAGGATGGAACGTAATTGCCGGGAGTGCCACAGGGAGACTCCACACGGAAGGGTGAACAGCCTCTCCAGCGTGCCATATGCCCGTGTGCCGCTTCCCGGCTCTGTAGTTCCTAAGTGGATGAAGGTCAAACCAGTAGCTGGTAATCAGTAATCAGTATTCTGTAATCAGTATTAGATAAAACCTTGAATATGAAATCAATACCGGAGATCCTTAAAGAGAAACCCTGGCTTGGATGGATAATATTCCTGGCCACCATAGCAATAGTTTTTCTTCTAGGAATGCTGGCCTCATCCATAATTGAGAGAAGAGCCGAGGCAATATTTGCATATGCACCGAAGGTTACATTCTCAGAATTTGAGCCCCGTAACTCAAAGTGGGGTGAGTTTTTCCCCAGGGAATACAATACCTATATGAAGACTTCAGACACTGCCTTCAGAAGCAAATACAACGGCAGTGCAATGGTTGATATGCTGGAGGAATCCCCGCGCATGGTTGTCCTGTGGGCCGGCTACCCCTTCTCAAAAGATTATAACCAGGGCAGGGGCCATTATTATGCTGTTGAGGATGTATGGAACTCATTGAGACCGGGAGCTCCGGCAAAGGGTGTTCCGAGCCCTCTGCCAAATACCTGCTGGACATGCAAGAGTCCTGATGTGCCGCGACTGATGAACCAGATTGGTGCAGCAGAATTCTACAGGGGTACCTGGGATACAAAGGGTTCCGAGATCATCAACCCGATCGGCTGTGCTGACTGTCACGACTCGAAAACAATGAACCTCAGAATATCGAGGCCTGCACTTCTGGAAGCTTTTGAAGCCATGGGACGAGACATCAGCAAAGCATCCCACCAGGAAATGAGAAGTCTTGTGTGTGCCCAGTGCCATGTAGAATATTACTTTAACAAAAATATTGTTGAAGGAGTACAATATCTTGTATTTCCCTGGAAAAACGGGACCACTCTTGAAGAGATGGAGGAATATTATGATAAGATGGATTTCTCAGACTGGACTCACGGTTTGAGCCGCGCTCCGATGCTTAAGGCACAGCATCCCGACTATGAGATGTATCTTACCGGCACTCATGCGTCACGCGGAGTCTCGTGTGCCGATTGTCATATGCCGTTCATCAGCGAAGGAGGACAAAAATTCACCGATCATCATCTTCAGAGCCCTCTCAACAATGTAGCAAACTCATGCCAGGTATGCCACCGCGAGGAGACACAAAAGCTGATAGAGGATGTTTATACAAGGCAGGATAAAATATTGGAGAACAGGGATATCCTCGAGACTCTGCTGGTCAGGTGCCATGTTGAGGCAAAAACAGCATGGGACAAAGGCGCTACAGATGATCAGATGAAAGGGATCCTGTATGATATAAGGCACGCTCAATGGAGATGGGATTTTGCAGCAGCCGGTCATGGAAACTCATTCCATTCACCTGTTGAAACAGGCAGGATCATATCGGGGGGCATAGCTCTTGCCCAGGAAGCAAGAGTTAAACTTGCAAGGCTGCTCGCTTCCCTTGGACACAATCAGGAAATAGCTTATCCTGATATCAGTTCAAAAGGAAAGGCACAGGCTTTTATAGGGCTAGATATGAAGCAGCTCAATGCAGAGAAGAAACTCTTCCTTGAGACTGTTTTGCCGGAATGGATCAGGACAGGGAAGGAGAGGGAGAAAGAATACGATAAATAATAAAAAGATTAATTGTCACATAACTTTATGGTTATACAACAATGGATTGGTTGTCGTCAATAACTGAAAATGTATTTTATGAGGTAGCTGTTATTCTTTTCCTTGCTGCCATTCTGGGTGCATTGGGTCAGTTTCTCAGACAGCCGCTTATAGTAATGTTCATTGCTCTCGGCATCCTTGTTGGCCCTTCAGTGCTCGACATTATTAAATCAAAAGATAATATTCATCTGCTGGCAGAAATAGGCATTGCCGTACTGTTGTTTATTGTGGGCCTGAAGCTCGATTTAAGGATAATAAGATCAGTTGGCAAAATAGCTCTCATGACAGGACTCGGGCAGGTCATTTTCACTTCCCTGTTCGGTTACCTGATAGGCCTGGCACTCGGTTTCTCATCGCTCCACAGTTTCTATATTGCCGTAGCACTTACATTTTCAAGTACGATTATTATTGTAAAACTTCTGACTGACAAAAAGGAAGTTGATTCACTGCATGGCCAGATTGCAATAGGATTTCTTATTGTACAGGATATAGTGGTGATCCTGGTGATGATCATCCTTTCGGGAATGCGGCAGACAGAGGATGTTTCGCTGGCACATGATATTATCAAGAAGGTTCTGGCTGGAGTGATCCTTCTGGCAATAACCATTATAGCGATGAAATGGATCATTCCTAAACTGAGTTACTTCCTGGCAAAATCTCAGGAGATGCTGACCTTATTTGCTGTCGGATGGGCTGTTACACTGGCATCTCTAAGTGAACTTATGGGATTCAGCGGAGAGGTGGGTGCTTTTCTTGCAGGAGTAAGCCTTGCTTCATCAGATTTTAAGGACACAATAAGCAGCCGTCTTATAAGCCTAAGGGATTTTCTTCTGATATTCTTTTTCGTAAATATGGGATCAGAGCTTAATTTATTGGCTATCAGTGATAAGGTTTCATCGGCACTGATCTTTTCTGCCTTTGTTCTGGTTGGTAATCCTGTTATAGTTCTGATCATTATGGGGGCCATGGGATACAGAAAACGAACATCATTTCTGGCAGGATTAACGGTAGCTCAGATAAGCGAGTTTTCGCTGATCTTTGCGGGACTGGGACTGGCAGTCGGACATATTACCGAAGAAACAGTAGGTCTGATAACCCTTGTCGGGTTGATCACCATCGGTTTATCCACCTATCTGATACTCTACTCGCATCAGATATATGAATTTATTGCACCTGCACTGAGCATCTTTGAAAGGAAAAATCCCTATCGTGAATCTTCTGAAGCAGCAATAGAAAAAAAACGCTACGACATTATACTGATAGGACTGGGGAGGTTTGGAAGACATGTGGCAGAAATGCTCGACGATCACAAGGAAATAAGTTATCTGGGCATAGATTTTGATCCTTCAGTGGTGAAAAGCTGGCAGGAAAAGGGGAAAGATATAATCTATGGAGATATTGAGGATCCTGATCTGCTGGAACGATTGCCAATAAAGAATGTTAAGTGCATAATAAGCACAATTCCCGACCTTGATCATTCAAGGCATCTTGTCAGAGCCCTGCGGAAAGGAAAATATCGTGGCAGGACATTCCTGACCGCATTAAATGAGAAGGATTTTGAACTGCTTGACACCTGCGGCGCCGATAAGGTTTTAATGCCCCAGCAGATGGCTGCAACAAATTTTTATAATGCATATCTGCAGGAGTTGATTTCAGGAAAAAAAACCTGAATGGTTTGAGTTTATCACTTAACCAGAAAATATAACACTATGAATTTATTGCGTTTCTTATACCGGTCACTTGCCGGATTCTTCATGGCATCGCTATTTGTCTGCTTATCTGCCCAGGGAGAGCAGATCAATAAGGATTATTTACCGAGGTCGGGGCAGGAGGGAAAGGATGTTATCTGGGTACCTACTCCGCAAATTCTGGTAGAGAAGATGCTTGACATGGCTGATGTCACATCAGATGATTTTGTAATTGATCTCGGATCGGGGGATGGCCGTCTGGTAATTGCTGCAGCTAAGCGTGGTGCAAGGGCCAGGGGCATAGAATACAACCAGGATATGGTTGAATTATCCGGAAGAAATGCGGAAAATGAAGGAGTAAGCGACAGAGTGGAATTCATCCGCGAAGATCTTTTTGAGTCCGACTTATCTCAGGCCACTGTAATTACAATGTTTCTGCTTACCTCAATCAATGTCAAACTGCGACCGAAGCTTCTGGAACTTAAACCGGGAACAAGGATTGTTTCTAACACTTTCACCATGGAAGAATGGATTGCTGATGAAAGTGTTTCACTTTTCGACGATTGCGATTTCTGGTGCGATGCTCTTTTATGGATCATACCTGCAAAGGTTGAAGGCAGATGGAAGATTCCCCAGGGAGAACTGCGGCTGAATCAGAATTTTCAAATGGTTTCCGGAACCCTGACGACTGGACTTAATACAATAACTATTTCCGATGGCAGGCTTTATGGTGATCAGATCACCTTCCGTGTAAATGATGAGAAGTATTCAGGTAATGTAAAAGGCAACACTATTGAAGGCATTGTAACATCAACCCGGAACAGCATTAAATGGAATGCTGTACGGAAGGGGCATTAATTAACTCAGGTTGCTGGATGTTATTGTATTGACACTCACCAAGACTCTCACTCTCACTCTCACTCTCACTCCGTTTTTAGTACCCGGAGCCGGGATCGAACCGGCACAGCATTGCTGCCACTGGTGTTTGAGACCAGCGCGTCTACCAATTCCGCCATCCGGGCAATATATTAAATTCGGCAG
>DCVC01000083.1 GCA_002328625.1 Bacteroidales bacterium UBA2198 | reverse complement strand
TTAGATGTGTGACATGACACTAGAGATAATTATTTAAAAGAGTTTGAGAAGGAGAAGGTGGTGTGGAAAGCGTTAAGTTTAGAGCCTTCATTCTGTTATATATCAGAAACAATTTATAATAATGACAAAGCAAATATAATGACTTCAATCAAAAATGACCTGAAGTATCTCTGTGCCTTTCTAAATTCTAAGATATTTCAGTTTCTCTTTAAACAAATAGGAATAAATATGGGCAGTGGATACGAATACAAAATACAGTTTTTAGAAAAAATCCCCGTTCCTCCCATCACCCCCTCCAATGAACCTATCGTAAGGCAAATCGAATCGCTGGTCGATAAAATCCTCTCTCTCACCCAATCCGATGACTACATGCAAAACCCCGCCAAGCAGGCTCAGGTCAAAGAATACGAGCGCCAGATTGACCGGATGGTTTATAAACTCTACGGCTTGACTGAGGAAGAGATAAAAATCGTTGAAGGAGAATAAAATGACAGATAAAACAATAACCTCAGAACAAATAATCAATACACCGTAGCTACTATATATATCGAATAAAATCCTTCTGTCAGGTATTAAATTTGTAGTAAATTCGTAGCTCTCCAGATGCACTTCCTATGGGTGAATAACTGATTCTACAATCTGTCTGATCCCACTTTCTATTCCAGTTCAGATCAACATCCCCGGATACTACCTTTTTCTTCCCTCCCTCGATCCATTCAATGATTCCTCTTCCATTCAGCTTACCTTTTATACGTATCTCAATTGCGTGTATATTTGTCTTGTCTTGTGGTGCTGTCAGCTTCACAATTGTTTTCTTGTTACAATCGATGGTCACGTAGGGCTGGTAGTCTCGTGAACACCCGGCTATAGCAACTAACATACAAAGTATGAAGATTATACATTTCACCTAAAATTGTGCCTCCTATATTTTTTAGCTCTCGATATATCAGTTTCATTTCCCTGGGTCATAAACCACCAGTAAGAGGCGACCTCACCCCCCATATATCGTAATATTCATGTTCTTATGCCACTTTCTCCAATGTAACAATATACCATAAATCCTGAAGTCTTTTTACCCATATTCAACAAGGTTTCTCGTAACATATTGAGGTTATTACTATGGAAAGAAATAGCAGGGCTGAGGGATAAGTGGAATAAAATACTTCATTCTCTTGTCCATATTCTGCTGTTAAGATTCAACTCACTTACAAAGGAGGTGGCAAATAGAAATTCAGCAATATAACCCTGGACAAGGGACTCAATCTGGTCTTTTGTGATTGGTTTCTTGAAAGAAGGAGGTTCCAAAAATCTTTTTTTTGTTGGAATTGCTATAAAAAGCTTAGAGGAGAGAAAAGAGACTCTTATATCCTGTCCTGTTTTTTTCTTGAAGTTTAGTATTCTTTGCATTAAAGAGGGTGTAAGTATGTATCTTGCCTCTATCTGATCTGTAGAGAAAACTCTGAATTCTTTTTCAAATTCAGGAGCTTCAAGATTAACGGGCTCACCGGGTAAATGCCTTACAGTATCAGCAAACTTTTGAAGAATTCTGCCTAATTTTCCAAGCTTGCTTTCTGCGTCTGTTAACACCAGAGTTATACCATTAAAATTTTTATTAAAATCAGATATTACAAAAAGACCATGAAATACAACATAACTATCTCTTTCATCTGCATCAGAATCATCAGCTTCCACATGAACTTCTGCGAGTCTAACGTTTGTTTTATCAACAGAACCCCCTAACATATCCTCAGTTAAAAATAACTTATAGCCTCGTATTGGATAATCCACATAAAGGAGACTGTCTGTAAAATCTTTAAGTTTTATTGTGCTTTTAGGTTCATATACAAATTGAGGATAATACTTTTCAATGATATGTTTAATGAACAGTCCCTTAAAATTATTCCGCCACTTCTTATACTGCATTCCAAGGAGAATAAGAATAATAATAATAGGGGTTATCATCAGGAAAAAAATAAAAAGAATATAGTGCCTATGGTATGGAAAGTGGATATGACAATGATTGAAAGAAAAAGGAAGATGCAAGGGCCAGGGTAGAAAGGCCAGAGTAGGGTCAACCCTTGACATGTGACAAAACAGCCTTTACCTTCTCGTATCGTTTCTGCAGTTCTTTATCGGCCTTTATTTTTCTTTCAAAATGTTCAACAATCTTACTGACTGCAGAGTAAACTAATTCCTCCAAAAAGAAAAAGTAATAGGAATAATAGAATAGGGGAAGGGGGAAGGGTCTTCAATTGTCAATTGTTCTCAACTCCCTGAAGTCTTAAAAGGTTATAAGGGTCTCACAGCTTTTATCCGATCCGTATTCTTGGATCAGCCACAGCATACAGAATGTCTGCCAGAAGGTTTCCAATAAGCGTAAGGAATGCACCAATAACAAGAATTCCCATGATTGTCGGATAATCCCGTGCCATCACACTCATATAGAAGAGTTGACCCATGCCGGGGATGGAGAAGATACTCTCGAAAATCACACTGCCACCTATAAGACCTGGAACTGAAAGTCCGAGTATCGTAATAACAGGGAGGAGGGCATTTCGCAGGGCATGTTTTTTAAGCACTGTACTCTCTGAAAGTCCCTTTGCATATGCTGTGGTAATATACTCCTGTCGTAATACTTCAAGGAGACTGCTCTTCATATATCTCGAAATTCCTGCAAGACCACCGAAGGCAGAGATACATACAGGGAGGAAAAGATGTTTCACTATATCAAAAATCTTTTCTACAAAGGAGAGTTCATTGAAATTGAATGACTTGATACCTGATATGGGCAGTAACTCAAGGTAAACACCAAATAAAATCATCATGAGAAGGGCAAGCCAGAAGGTGGGTGTTGCGTAACCGGCAAATACAAAGGCAGTCAGGAATTTATCGAGAGGTGTATCTTTGTATCGTGCGCAGTAGATACCTATGGGAATTCCAAAAATAAAAATCAACACCATTGAGAAAACATTGATGGTTATGGTAATGGGAAGGCGCTCTATTATCTTGTCAATAACCGGTCTTCGGTCTGGCGCAAAGGATATACCGAAATCCAGTTTAACAATCCTCTTTAGCCACAGGTAATACTGGATATGGAGTGGCTGGTCGAGCCCGTAAAAGCTCCTGATTCTTTCCCGTACCTCCTTCGTAACCTTTGGATTCATCTCTGCATCGATAATTCCCGGTTCGCCAGGCGTAAGGTGAATCACCACAAAAGAAATGATTGTAATGCC
>DCVC01000386.1 GCA_002328625.1 Bacteroidales bacterium UBA2198 | reverse complement strand
ATTGAGGGTGTTTTCAAAAAGTTCCTGAGCTTCTTTCAGACGTCCGATCTTATAAAGACTGTTCACAAGCCAGAAATTACACAGGATGAATGATCCTGCAGGTTTTCCGAAATCATCCTCATTGATATACCTGAACATAAACCCATTTCTTGTCAGTTGTTCGCTTGTCTTCAGAACGGTACTGACATAACGCGGATCGTCAGCTTCGATAAGGCCAAATTCTTCCATAAGGAGATTTGAAGCATCCAGGTCTTTCGATCCGTAATATTGTACGAATGTACCTGCCTCCTCATCCCAGCCTCTGGAAAATATATCTTCTCTTATATTGCCGGCAAGTTCTTCCCATCGATCAACGTATTGATTCTTTCCAAACATATGGGCGATCTTTACTGCCCGATCAACAGCGACCCACGACATAAGTTTGGAATATACAAAATGCCTGTCAGGACCTCTGATCTCCCAGATACCTTTGTCAGGTTTCATCCATTGTTTTCTCACAACAGCTACCATCCCCCTTACAAATGTCCAGAGTTCTTCGGAAGTATCGAGTGTTGACGGAAATTTCTGGAGGGACATCAATATTGTATCAATAAGTACACCGTAAATATCATTCTGCTTTTGCAGAAAAGCTGCATTACCTATCCTTACGGGCGGAGAGTCCATATACCCTTTAAGATGTCCTATAATTTCTTCATCCAGGTCTTTTTCTCCCCGTATCCCATACATTATCCTGATATCTTCCTGTTTCCCCTGATTCACATTCAGAATGAAACGCTGGAATTTTCTGGCAGAATTTGTATGTCCGATCTGCAGAAATGTCTTTATCACCATTGATGAATCCCTGATCCAGCAGAAACGGTAATCCCAGTTCCTGGTCTCCCTTGTTGCCTCGGGCAGTGAAGTGGTGGGTGCCGCTACTATCGCTCCCGTTTTCTCAAAAAATAAAAGTTTCAGGATAAGTGCACTTCTGATAATTTCCTTTTGATATAAGTTGAAATTGGAAGTCCTGTTCGACCAGTTCATCCAGTATACTTTTGTACGCTGATATTCAAGATATGCCCTGTTGAAATTGGTCCTGACAAGTTTCTGATTATATGTAACACAAAAAAAACAATCATTCTCCAGGGTGAAAAAATCACTTCCGAGTATCAATTCATGTGACAGATCACTGTAAAGGTAAACCGATTCATATCTTCCTTCAGTCGTAATATGTTTAATAAAACCTTTGTCAACAAATCCTTTTGTTGGTCTGGCATAGTTTAGCATAGGGGAATATTCGATTCTGATAACGGGCTTACCCTTCTTTTTCCTGAAAATACGATAGACCTCAGGAGCATTATAATAATTTTGTTCATCAGTACGGTAAATAGGCATAAAATCAATAAGCTCAAATGATGCATCGGGAGAACTGAATGTGGTTCGCAGGATATTTGTGTTATTAATGTATGCCTGTGAAACAGAATAGTCTCCTTTTACCGAAAAGCCGAAATACCCTCCTTTTTCATCATCCAGCAGACGGGCAAAGAGTGAAGGAGAATCAAAATCGGGCAGGCAGCACCAGTCAATTGAACCGTATTTCGAAACCAGGGCACTACTCCGGCAATTACCTATTATTCCATAATTCTCAATTTTCATTTTTTCAATTTACCAGCAACCTTAGAAATTTCAGAAAATTATCGGTATCCCTGATAGTGTATTTTGCCTTTTGGGAAGCATCTCCTATCTTAAATGTGATCGCATTACGGGGCAGGGCATCGAACATGTCTTCATCTGTTGTATCATCGCCCGCGGCTAATATAAAATCATAATTACTGTAATCGAAATAATTTCTGATTGCAGAACCTTTTGTGAACTCAGATGGTTTGACTTCAATGATCTTATTACCTCTCATCAGGTGTAAATGTCTTCTTGTACAGGGATATATAAGTTTATTGACAAGCTGTGTGGCCCTGAGGTCTGCAAGCCATTTATCCGTATCGCGATAGTGCCAGACAGCAGATGTTTCTTTCCTCTCTATCATCGATCCGGGTGTTGTATCTGTGACTTCCTGCATTATCCTGACAATTTCATTTTGCCATGTGAGGTCTTTCCTGTATAATGAAACCCACTCTCCCCTTATTCTTCTGCTGGCACCATGCTCTGCAAAAATATTAATACCGGTATCCCGGAATATGTTTTCAAGGAACTCCCTGTTTCGTCCGCTTACGATTGCCAGGTCGACATCCCGCAAAGAAACCAAAGATTTTAAAAGCTTTATAAGAGCCGGAGAGGGCAGGGCCACGGCTGGATCTTTATTAAAAGGAACGAGAGTCCCGTCATAATCAAGTATAATCAGTCTTTTAGCCGAGTTTTTGAAAATATCCGCGATATCCTTCAGTTGAGACGATCTGAGTGATTTCTTTCTTAAATTACCCTGAATGATATGAATCCTTTCCAGTTCCTCAATAAAATCAAAGGACCATTTGACTATATCCTGTTTCTTAAGGATCTTTTGCATTGATCTGAGCCTTTCTTTTTGCTCATTTTCAGGCATTGTAAGCGCCCTGTTTAAAGATTCAGCCAGATGAAGTGAATTATTGGGATTTACAATAATAGCATGTCTGAGTTCTGTAGCTGCACCGGCCATTTCACTTAATATAAGAACACCCGGTTTCCCGGCTTTTGCTGCAATAAATTCTTTTGCAACCAGGTTCATCCCATCCCTCAGAGGTGTCACCAGTGCTATATCGCTTTCGTGGTAAAATGCTGTAAGTTCATTAAATGAGAAATTTTTATAAAAATAGTGTATCGGAATCCATCCCGGGAGAGAGTATGTTCCGTTAATATTCCCGATCATTTCGTCAACTTTGGTTTTAAGATCCTGATATCTGTCTACATTGTCCCTTGATGGAACAATTATCATCAGCAAGGACACTTTACCAATCCATCCGGGGTAATCCTGCAGAAGCAGCCTGAAACCCTTCAGACGCTGTAATAATCCTTTACTGTAATCGAGACGGTCAACGGATAAGATTATTTTAATGTCCTGATATTGTTCTCTGAATTGTTTTATTATAAGCTGGATATCAGGTTGTTTATAAGCATCATAAAAACTTCTGTAATTGATCCCCATCGGGAATGTATCGACTGACAGAGTCCGGTTACCATAATGAAAAGTATTATCATCCGATTCGATTCCTTTGATCCGGTAAAGAGTGCTTATGAAATGACGCATGTAGCTGAAGGTGTGAAAACCTATAAGATCAGCCCCGAGCAGACCTGTTAGCAGTTCTTCCCTGTCTTCCAGCGTTCTGAAAAGCTCATATGAAGGAAAAGGTATATGAAGAAAATATCCAATCCTCACTGAGGGCAGATATTCGCGTATCATCATGGGTAAGAGCATCAGATGATAATCGTGAACCCAAATTATGTCATTCTCTCCTGCAATCTCCTTCACTTTTTCCAGGAATAGCGAATTGACTTTTTTATACGCATCCCAGTAATCAGGTTCGTGACTCACATAAACATAGAAATAATGAAAAAGTGGCCACAAAGTGGAATTGCTGTATCCTTCATAATATAATTCAACATCTTTTTCGGTCAGAAAAACCGGATGAAAACTGAATTCTGCGAGCTTACTGCTTATTACTCTGTCAACATCCTCATCAGATGAATAGATACCCGGCCAGCCTATCCAGTGCTTCTCATATTCAACATTGAGTGAATCAAGTCCTGTGGCAAGTCCGCCGGCACTTTTTTCAAAAGTAATGATCCCATCCTGTATTTCAGCTTTTACAGGAAGCCTGTTGGAAACAATTATAAGTTTTACCTGGCTATTATGATTCATGATGTCAATATACAAAAAATCGCTGAATCATGAATTAAGCTTTGGAGAGCCGGACATATTATAATACTTAGTTATCTGTCGGTAAATTTTAGCCGACAGGATCCTTTAATTTATCTTAATTCTGCCTGGATTTGGGATACTAATTCCGGGGGTTTAGCTCCGCAGGTCCATAAAACTTTCTCCATTCTTCCATTTTTGTCATTTTAAGGTCCCTGATCAATTCGGACATTTCATTTCTTGCCGATTCAAATGAATCGTAATTATTGATTATGATTCTCAGTTTTCCGCTTTCATTTAACAGCGCCAGTCTGATATCACTTGATTTTAATGTTAAAGGAACATTCCCCCTGCTGTACGTTGTGGAACTCCTTTTTGAACGATAAATCTTAAACCGGTTAAATCTATCAACGTTATGCCACCTGCCGGTTTTAAACAGTCCGAAAAGACAGGTATAGCTCCTGATTTTACGCGAATCATAATCGATATTTGTACCCTCATAAGTCAGAGCCATAAACATACCGGCCACGACCAGTATTAATCCGGTAAGGTTAAAAAAAGCGCCTATAAATCCAAAGACCATAAAAGAATAACCTGCAAATACCACAGTTTGCCCGAATAACATGCCAATTTTGTAATCTGTTCTCATCCCGAGTTATATTGAAATTGTATCAACCAGTCAATATTACATAAAAGGACATATAAAGTTAATATTTCAAACCTCATGAACAGTTAATCCGGTTATTAATAATAGTAATTTTATACGGTTATGGGAAATGTTATTATAGGTGTTCATGGTCTCGGCAATAAGCCGGCATCGCTTTTGCTCGAACGCTGGTGGAAACTGGCCTTGACTGAAGGACTCAGAACCTTTGGTTACAATAGTGTCCTACCCCAATTCAGGATAGCATACTGGGCCGATATCCTTCATGAAAAATGCCAGGATCCCGATGAAAAAAATCCGGATAGTCCATATTTTCTTGATGAGAAATATGTTGAGGCACCCGAATATTTTCCGGTTGAAAATTTTAGTACACGGAAAAAAGTAATGGATTTCCTGGGAAAACAGATGAACCGTATATTCCTTAATGAGGATCTTTCACTTAATTATTCCTTCATCTCCGATACTATAATTAACAGGTATTTCAAAGACCTTGAAATTTATTATACCGGGAACATCAGGGACAAATACAATCAGATCAAAAGGGCTTATGAATTAATAAGAAACAGATTACATAAACTGCTGAAAGAACATAAGGATGATAATATAATGCTTATAGGCCATTCAATGGGTTCAATAATTGCATTCGATGTTATGACATTTCTGGCGCCGGATATTAAAATAAATACATTTATTACAATGGGAGCCCCCCTGGGATTACCCGTTGTAATAAGCAAAATAGCCGCTGAACAGAGACAAAGAGGCATAATCCAAAATAAGTTATGCACACCCCCCGCGGTAATTAAAAACTGGTTTAACTTTTCAGATATTCTGGATAAGATCGCCCTGAATTATAAATTATCTGATAACTATTCTGAAAATCAATCCGGAGTTAAACCAGTCGATATCCATGTTATTAATAACTATGAAATTGACGGAATACGCAACCCGCATAAATCATTCGGATATCTCAGGACACCTGAATTTTCAAAAATATTAAATGAATTTATCGTGGCTGAGAAATTATCAATAAAACAAAAAGTTTCCCGCCGGATCAATATAATCACCAATAATCTTAAATCACTGATTTCAACCAATAAAAATTAAACCTATGAACAGAGAGACAATTGAAAGACTGGCAGCAGAAGAGAGTAATCCGTGTGTAACCATTTCGCTGAATACACACAGGACCAAACCAGATTATCAGAAGGACCGTATAGTGTTAAAAAATTTGTGCAAAGAGGCTCATGACAGGCTTGTGAATGAATTTGGGAAGAGATCTGTCAGAGAATTACTTAAAAAAATTGAAAATATTCCCGATGAAATAGATGTAAGCATGAATCTCGACAGTCTGCATATATTTCTTTCAAATCATACTAAAGAGATCATCAAATCATCATGGCCTGCCAGGTCAGATAAAGTTCATATTTCAAAAAGTTTTGCCCTGCGGCCACTGATCTATGCACTTAACAGAACCGACGAATATCTGATCCTTCTGCTTTCACAAAACGGAGTTCAGCTGTTTTTAGCCCAGAACGATAAAATCCTTGATGAAATTACCGGTAATGGTTTTCCTTTCGGCGAAAATATTCATTTCCATACGGACCCTCTCAAAATAAGCGATCCCAAAGCTGTTGACAATATGGTAAGGGAATTTCTGAATAAAGTTGATAAAGCCTTATTAAAAGTTTGTAAACAGACCGGATTACCATGTATTGTGATCAGCACCGAAGATAATTACAGCCGCCTGATGCAGGTTGTCGATAACCGAAGTTTGTATATTGGTTTTACAAATATCAACTATAACAATACTGCAAATCATTTTATATCATCCCAGGCATGGGAAATTATTAAGAAAGTGCAAAAGGAAAGGATATTTGAAGCAATAAGCGAGATTAAAAAAGCCATTCCACAGGGAAAAGTATATACCGACCTGCAGGAAATATATCGTGCAGCCAGAGAGGGCCGGGGAGAACTGCTGTTAACCAGTTATGATTTTTTCCAGGCGGTAAAAATGAAAGATGACAAGTCCTTCGAACTGGTACAGGATGTAACTTTACCCGGTATAATAGACGACATAACCAGTAATATTGCATGGGAAGTTATTTCCAAAAATGGAAGAGCTTTATTCACTCAACCTGAAAATCT
The DNA here is from genome assembly GCA_002328625.1 of Bacteroidales bacterium UBA2198. Classification (GTDB taxonomy): domain Bacteria; phylum Bacteroidota; class Bacteroidia; order Bacteroidales; family VadinHA17; genus LD21. Next base: position 7,337 of record DCVC01000386.1, on the reverse strand, counting down.
GACAGACCTGGGTAGGATTATTCTTAAAGTCAGATATTAAAATCCATCTGAGAAAAATATATCCTGCAACTTAATGGTCTGAAGCATAAATATTATTATGAACAGTTATTCGGTATTCCTTGCTCTGGTTGCTGCAATCGGGGGTTTTCTTTTCGGATATGATACTGCAGTCATTTCCGGTACGATTTCACAGGTCGCTCTGCAGTTTGATCTCGATTCAATCCAGACGGGCTGGTATGTTGGTTGTGCCCTTATAGGATCAATAATCGGGGTCTCCGTTGGAGGCATTCTGAGTGATTATCTGGGACGAAAAATAACCATGTTCATTTCTGCAGTACTATTTTCAGTTTCGGCGATCGGTTGTGCTATCTCAAATGATTTTACCGGACTTGTCCTCTACAGAATGGTTGGCGGAATGGGAATCGGAGTGGCTTCGATCGTATCACCCATCTATATATCCGAGATATCTGTTGCCCGTTTCCGTGGCCGTATGGTGTCATTCTATCAGCTCGCGATAACAATCGGTTTTCTGATTGCATATCTGGCCAATTACCTGCTCTCAGGATTATCCGAAGACAGAATATTTGATAATCCGGCTCTGTATAAAATCTTCAATGCTGAAGTATGGCGCGCAATGCTCGGAATGGAGTCGTTGCCGGCAATATTGTTCCTGTTAATGCTGATTTTCGTACCCGAAAGTCCACGCTGGCTGATAATGAAGGATGAACCGGATAAAGGAAAGAGTATTCTTTCAAGGATCAACAAAAGTGTACAGGATGTCACAGATCAGATAAACACTATCAGGGAATCTGTAAACACTGAAACCAAATCAGAATGGGGATTGCTTCTTAAACCCGGAATATTCAGAGCTATCCTTATTGGTGTGGCGATAGCAATGCTTGGCCAGTTTATGGGAGTAAACGCAGTACTGTATTACGGACCATCCATTTTTGAGGAAAGCGGATTGTCAAAAGGTGATTCCCTTTTTTACCAGGTTATGGTAGGCCTGGTGAATATGGGAACAACAGTTATCGCTTTGATGATTATAGATAAAGTCGGCAGAAAAAAACTGGTATACTGGGGAGTTTCAGGAATGATAATTTCCCTTATACTAATCGGCCTTTATTTCATTTATGGAAAAACAGCAGGAATAACATCAGCCTTTTTACTGGCATTCTTCCTCCTCTATATTTTTTGCTGTGCCATCTCAATATGTGCCGTGATTTTTGTTCTGTTATCTGAATTATATCCCACAAGAATAAGAGGCCTTGCAATGTCGGTCGCCGGAATTTCATTATGGGTGGGAACCTATCTTATCGGACAGTTAACTCCATGGCTTCTGGAAAATCTTACCCCGGCAGGAACATTCTTCCTGTTTGCCGCAATGTGCCTTCCTTATTTATGGATAATGTGGAAGAAGGTCCCGGAAACCACCGGTAAATCACTTGAAGAGATTGAAAAATACTGGATTGGCAAATAGGCTATAAACCCTTATAACCATTAATGAAACTAAAACAATCCGGCCTAAACAGGCACTGACATCAGTCAATTCATGTTTTATTACCTTAAACCGGCTTTTATTCCTGCAAAAACTGTTATGCCGGGCATAGTATAATAACGGTTTGTTGCATAAGTCTGGTTAAGCATATTTTCTGCACTAATAAACAGCTCTGCATAATCCATCAGACGATAAGATACTTTTGAATTAAGGAGTGTATATGTTTCAAATGACTCCCTGGTGGCTGACGGATCAGTGTCGAGGTGGTTTATATGCTGGCTGCTCAACATGAGATTGAATCTCCTGTATTTGTAATTGATACTGGCAAAAAGATTATGCCTGGGTGTTGCATATACGGGAGTTTTCATACCTGTATATGAATAGGTCATGTTGAGTGCAAGTTTTTCTGAAGGATCTGCAGTTCCACTGAATTCAATCCCTTTGTTATCAATTTCACCTGCATTCTGCAACCCTATATTAGGAATTGTTATGATCATATTATCTCCCCTGACAATAAATCCGGTGAGTTCCAGGCTTATCTTTTTATCAGCTAAGCTTTGCAGGAAAGATGTTTCATAACTCATCACTGATTCGGGATCCAGATTTACGTTGTGGTTCCATACAAAGAGTTCCCTGATCGTTGGGCTCCTGAATCCTTTCGAAACTGACGTCTTCCATGTGGTGCCCTTAAAAAGCCTCCATGAAAATCCTCCTGCGGGAATCCATTCCTTTCCGTAAATCTTATGCTGTTGCAGCCTTAACCCGGCATTAAGTGTCAGTCTTTCAAAAAATATTTGTTGCATAAATGCATATAATCCTGCATCATAAACAGTTGTATCTGTTATGAATGTACCGTAAATTTCATTTTCGGCTTTTCCCCCGTAAACAAGGTAATCGGCTCCCAGAGTTAAATTGTTACCTCTGAATAACCTTGTTGTCTCATAAATATTAATACCGTAATTTTTATCATTTGAATGAAAACCATCAGAGATCTTATGTTCTCCGAAATTATAAAATAACTTTGCCGTACCTGAGAATTTTCCGAAACTGTTATCAGCAGCCACCGCCCAGTAACCCCTTGTAATATCAAGTGAATTTCCTGAAAGTGCATTCAGAGTATCGGGACCGGGGTCGGTTGTTTTAAAGCGTGCCAGACTGAAATCCGTATTAATATTAAAACCCGGACTCAATTCGTAACCCAGTTTTACATACCCGTTTGTAATTTTAAACTCTGAATTTTCGCGGTGACCATCGGTCTGATCATGGTTCAATGATACGAAAGAACTGAATCCTTTCTTTTTATACCCTGCCGAAGCCATATATTTCTGAGTGTTATATGAACCATACAAAAAGTGAGCATTACCCTGCAGACCTTCATTTGTCTGTTTTCTGGTTATAATGTTAATAACACCTCCCATTGCATTTGATCCGTAAAGTATTGAGGCAGGACCTCTGATCACTTCCACTTTTTCAACATCGGATGCTACGTATGAATCAGGAAGGGGGTGGCCAAAAATGCCCATAAACTGGGGGTGACCATCAATAAGCATTAAAATACCGGTGTTGGGGCTTCCTCCGATACCTCTGATTGAAATCTGTCCTGCAGCACCCGTAGAAACACCGAAACCCATAATCCCTCTTTCTGTTACAAACAAACCCGGGACCCTGCCGTTCAGAACCGGCAGAAGAGCAGTCTCCGCACTTTCAGTTATCTGACGGTTACTGACAACAGATACGGCTAACGGAACGTTATGCCTGTTTACCTTTACAGTGGTTCCGGTTATAACAACCTCATCAAGATTTATTGTATCCTTAAGAATTGAACGAATACCTTCCTGTGAAAGAGCTGGTAGCGATAATAATGAAATCATTGCAAGTGATAAAACCTTGTTTTTCATTTCAGATGAATAGTATTACGAAAATAATAAAACGTGTTACGAAGATAATAAAAAAATATTTAATCTGCTTTGCTCATTAAAAGTTTACCATGCCTGATCCCTTTTATGCTTATCAGCTTATCGGCAAGTTCGGTAAGAATATTTGCCTTGCCTTTTACCGCTATGATTTCCAAGCATATATCATGGTTCAAATGATAATGCTGAGATGATAAGATCACATCGAAGTAATCATGCTGAATATCATTTGACCGTGCAAGGATCTCCTTTTTATGATGATCATAGATCATTACCACAGCACCGGCAACAATATTGTTACATTGCCATTTCTTTTCAACAATATTCTTTTCGATAAGATATCGTAATCCCTGGGAACGATTGGCAAAATTGTTATCTTTTATATAATCATCAAGCTCTTTAAGCAGTTCTTCCTCAAGACTTACACTGAACCGTACAACACTCATCGTAACATTAATTTTCGTAAATGTAATATTTAATGTTTTAGCAATAACTAAAACAATTAAATAATCCGTCAGATAACAGATAGTGAAATAAAAAATCCGGTCTGGCTAAATGGATATTAAATCCATTACAGCCTGCCGGTTTTGTGAAACTTCCTTCAAGGAAATGATTTAATACTTAATGCAGATTAATCCGGAGAAAAATTATTCCTCCTTTCCCAGCTCTCCGAGTCTTTTTTCTATCTCCTCCTGAGAACGTTTGAGGGCTTCAGACTGTGATTTGAGTAATTTTATCTCATCAGCCTTGCTGATTGATGTCATCCGGGGATATCCGGGAACAAAATCCTGACGCCAGGGTTCATAATACCAGCCTCCCCGGAATCTTCTTCTTCCTCCGAAACCTCTGCCAAAACCAAAGCTTCTTCCTGCTCCTCTTCCCGGTCCTTTCATGTATCCCGGGCTATCAAAACCATAACAATATCCCAATGCTCTTCCGGTTCCGGGACCTTGTCCCAGCGGTCCGGTACGATCACCTCCCGGCATAATTTATACGCTTTTATTAAACATTAATTTAACTTTTGATTTTATGGTAATTAACATAATTAGCAATCTGAATCAGATATGAACATATCATGCAAAGATAATAAATAAAATGAACATATGTTCACTTTGTGCAAACAATTTTTGATTTTAGTGTTAAAAATTGCAGTTTAACTTTGAGGGGAATGTTTTATCTGTCTTACCAGGCTATATCTGATCGTCCAGACGGGTAATTTTACCGGAATCGCAATCCCTGCACTGATCTACCGGGTGATCAGAAACAATCGTTTTGTGGCAATCATCACATCTGTACCAGTAATCATCGGTAATATAGGTGCCTCCATGAATGATTATTGCTTTACCTTCAACGAATGCTTTAGCCACACTTTTACGGGCCTTATCATAAAGCCGTGTAAATGTGGGGCGTGAAATATTCATCTTTTTTGCTGCTTTTGCCTGTGTAAGGTTTTCATAATCAGCGAGCCGCAAAGCCTCAAATTCTTCATAAAACAGGATCACGGATTCAAGATCACGCATGGGGATACCAAAAGGTTTATAACCCTCCATGGTTGGAGGTATTTTAATCCTCCTGAATTTTCTCCGGTTTGGCATTAATCACAGATGAAGTGCAAATTTAACCATTAAAATGATAAGATCATATCGCTTCCCCGGCCTGGTTCATTCAGATGGGATCCGCCTTCGGTCTTCGGTCTTCGGTCTTCCGTCTTCGGTCTTCTACCTGTAAAAATTTATAACCTCCTCCGGAGTTTTCCTTGGTGTTGCTGCCGATACAGCATCAATACTCATGTCAACATTACCTATCCTGAGTATCATCACCGGTTTGTAGCCTGCCGGAATCTGAAATCTTTCCCTGTTCGAGTTGATGGTTCCTGTCGGGCCACCATAAATCCTTGCACCAAGACCCAGTCCATGCGCTGCCACGAACATGCTTTCGGTGGCAAGTCCGCAATCAAAATCAGGGGTGGTTCCATTTTCAGATTCAACCCCTGAAATGACAATTATAATATTTCCCGGAACTATATTATTTATTACCTCCTTAATTAAGGTTTCATCTTTAATAACGGTGAATTTCCAGGGTTGAAGATTCCTTGCACTCGGGGCTTTAATGCCGCACTGCAGTATCAGATCAATCTGCTGATCGGTTACAGGTTCAGTTGAATAAGCCCTTTCAGAATAGGATGAAAGGATGGAATTAATAACACAATTATCATTATTCTGTCCAAACAGTTCTGCGACAGCAAACAACGCAAGAACAAATAATACATTTCTCATTTTCATGGTTTATATGGTTAATATTAATAATAAATATCCGACCTAAAAGATAAACAAAATTTTATTGCCGGGAGGTGATTATACTTATCGGTAATACCTTCAATGAGTGCAAGACCTGACTTTGATACACCTATTGACAGAAGGAACATGGGCATGACAGAATAGACCATCCTGACAGAAGTGTCAGTCAGGAAACTTGTCAGCCCGGTAAATAAAATGTTCCTGTTAAATCCGAAGAATGTTTTTTCTTCTTTCGTTTTGCAATTAACCGCTCTTATTGGCACTTAAGGTTTGTTCTCTGAGCTTTCGATGCTTCGGCAAAAGCACCGTACAAAGCATTTTTAAACGAGGCGCAGGCTTGTGAATTTTGTCCCTTTCCTGCCTGTCCTACTGCAAGCTGATAGTAAAATTTAGCTTTGGCTTCGGCATCCCCCGTTTCAAGAGCGAGACCTTTCTGAGCATATTCTATACCGTTATCGTATTTCTTCTGCTTGTTATAAACATCGGCAAAATAATAGAAAAGGTCTTTGTTTTCACCGTATTTTGATGCTTTTGTAAGCTGAGCGAGCGCTTCATCAAGATTTTCAGCCTGGTTTGCCTGAGAACCAGCGGCACGGAAATATTCAAGTGCCATACCTGAAGCCTGATCTAATTTCTCGGTCTCATTTGTGCTCTTTACCTTTTCAATAAAGAGATCTATCGTTTCCTCAAATGCTGTGGAATTATTTTGGGTCCTGTATATCAATGCTTTGTTATATATCGCAGCTGTATATTCGGGGTTTATTGAAAGAAGTGAATCGAAAGCCAGAACTGCATTATCGTAATCCTTATCTGTAAAAAATTCAATCCCCATGTTATAATAGCCCTGAACCAATAATTTTGTTGCATTCTCTTTATTGGAAGCGCTGTTATACTTTTCAGCAACAGCGGCTGCAACCTTTGAGGCTTTGATTATTTCCCCGGCAGGCTTTTTTTCAGTTGCGGCTGTAGTTGCCACCCTGACATATAATCCGGGTAATATCTGCGAAGCTTTGTCCTTAAGATCATTGCAGGTCTCTCCAACCTGGTCTGCCAGTACAACAACATTTTCAAAAGCCGAAATAGCTGCATTTACATCGGTCTTGGCCGCCTGCGCACCTTCATTAAAAGCCTTAATGACATCATTTCTGGTCTGACCATTAAGATCAACACCTATAATTATAAACAGGAACAGAACTCCCGCAAGATATTTACATACTCTACTTTTCATAAAATCAGATTTATACGTTTGTAATTTTTATTTCAAAGATCGTAAATTTAGGGATTATATTTTATTTGAACATATTTTTGACTTACTTATCTTATATTTTAAATGGAATTAGATTTGAAATAATGTCTCCAACAGAAATTTTGTCAAAATTAAGTATGGAAGCAAATGATAATATATCCCCTGTTTACACACGGATTATTCTTATATTTTAATGAACATTTGTTCATTTAAATAATTTTTTATTATATTTACATTCTGGTACACGAAGTTTCGTTCAGACAGCAGATAAATTAAAGCTTAACAACCATGAAATCAAAACTTTTCTTATCGGCATTGTTAATATTTGTTTTGTCAATTTTCGTAAATGCCCAGGACAGATCTGCGGATCAAGGTCAGCAAAC
>DCVC01000238.1:632-4220 GCA_002328625.1 Bacteroidales bacterium UBA2198 | reverse complement strand
TCTGATATTATCCGCTTCCCGTCAAGCAGAATTTCATAATTTGATGAACCCCATCCTCCCAGGGCATAAGTCCCTGACATGGGTGGCAAAAGGTATGTTGTCCACCTTACACCGAAATCATCATCAGGCATATCCTGGTGTGGGGAGAGATGCTCCCAGTAGAAACTGATCTGGTCATCATTTCTGGTGAATACCGGTTCTCCTTTCATCTCCCTGTTGTTAAAATATTCACCCAGTGCTCCCTGCCTGCCATCGGGCGTCTGAAGATATCGTGAAGGTATAACTGTAAGATTATGTACACCTTCAGCAAGGTCGCTTCCCTCCGCATAGATTATCTTCGTCTCCGGTTTAAGCTTGTTCTTTATTCCCCGAAGGACTGTTACCGGGTCTTTTGGAATGCCGTTATAATTACCTATAAGCGATTCAAAATTGTCGGCATTGGGGCCGATAACGGCTATTGTTTTAATGTCTTTTTTAAGGGGNNGTATTATTGTAATCGGAGCAATTAACGAAAAACGGGATCTGCGCATAAGGCACCATCTCATCAGGATCGAACATTCCAAGCTTAAAACGGGCAGTGAAGATCCTTTTCACAGCTGTGTTGATATCATCCTCTGTTAACAGGCCTCTTTCAAAAGCTGTCATCAGGTGCCGGTAATCAACGCCGCATTCCAGGTCGGTACCTGCCTTAACGGCTTGTGCGGCAGCTTCCGCCGCATCTTTTGCAAAACCCTGGAACCTGTAAAAATCGGAAACAGCCCAGCAGTCGGATACTATATATCCTTTAAATCCCCAATCATCGCGCAGTATACTGTATAAAATTGGGTTCGCACAACAGGGAAAATCCCTGAACATGTTATAAGCGCCCATAACCGAGTATGCGCCTGCATCGACTACGAGTGTCCGGAAAGCGGGAAGATAAGTCTCCATCAGGTCCACCTCGCTGACGTTGGCGTTGAATGAGTGTCTCAGGGGTTCGGGACCTGAATGTACCGCATAATGCTTTGCTGTTGCAACTGTTTTGAGGTATTTCGGATCATCCCCCTGCATACCTTTAACGAACTGATAACCCATTCTTCCCGTGAGGTAAGGATCCTCCCCGTAGGTCTCATGTCCCCTTCCCCATCTCGGGTCGCGGAAGATATTGATATTAGGTGACCAGAATGTAAGTCCCTGGTATATACCTCTTTTACCTCTTCGCTGAAATTCGTGGTATTTGGCCCTGGCTTCGTCTGATATGGCGTTTGACACATTGTACATCAGACCCTCGTCCCATGAGTTGGCAATGGTTATTGATTGCGGGAAGACCGTTGCATAACCGGCTCTTGCAACACCATGGAGTGCTTCGTTCCACCAGTTGTATGCCGGTATCCCCAGCCTTGGAATGTCCGGTGCCGTGTACAGGAGTTGGTCGGCCTTCTCCTTAAGGGTCATCCTTGAGATCAGATCTGCAACTCTTTTTTCAATCGTAAGTGAAGGATCCTGAAAAGGATGGGAGTAACTGCTCTGCTGTCCGTACAGAAGGTCAATATTGACAGCAATAAATGCAAAGAATAATAAAGACAGAACTTTAATCATAACAACAGACATTAATGATGATAGAAAAACACAACCTCAGTCACTTATACTTTAGGCAGCTTCCATGGTTCCCTGTATTGAGGAACAAGATAACTGTTTGCTTCAGTGTCGTTAGTGAAAATAGTGCCATTCCATACAAGCTTCTTGCCTGTACGGTAGGCAATATTTCCAAGAGCAGAGAATTTAGCGATATGAGCACCTATATCCACATTTGCATTGGTATCCGGGTTACGGCTTTTTATACAATCCAGATGGTTCTTGACATGATTTTTCAGTCCTTCCCCTGTTCCCTTTTTCCATGGCAAAGCTTCCATCCTGGTAATGTTGTTTACTACTTCAGGTCTGACTTCCCAGCCGCCGCGGTCCAGAACAAGTGTTCCGTTCTCGCCAACAAAACCTAACACCGCATTACGACCATATCCTCCATCATTTATACCTATTGCATGATCCCACATCACATTGAAACCATCAAACTCATAAAGGGTTTGCAGACTGTCGGGTGTTTCACAGGCATCATCCGGATAACCATACTTGCCACCCATCGACATGATCGATTTAGGAGCGGTGACCTTCATTCCGTACAATGCAAAATCAAGCAGATGGACGCCCCAGTCGGTCATCAGTCCTCCGGCATAATCCCAGAACCAACGAAAGGTAAAATGATAGCGGTTTTTATTGAAGGGACGAGAGGGAGCAGGTCCGAGCCACATATCATAATCGACTCCTGCCGGTACAGGCTCGTCAGACACCACCGGTATCGACGTGTTCCAACCCTGGTATGAATAGACTCTTACAAGTCTTATCTTGCCAAGCTTGCCTGAATGAATAAAATCCATAGCTTCAAGCCAGTGAGGATCACTTCTCTGCCATTGTCCTACCTGTACAACACTTTTGTTTTTCTTTGCAGCCTTTATCATGAGGTTGCACTCTTCGATAGTCCTTCCAAGCGGCTTCTCGCAATAAACGTCCTTGCCGGCTTCGCACGCTGCAACCATCTGCAGACAGTGCCAATGATCGGGAGTACCGACTATTACCAGGTTGATATCTTTGTTATCGATAAGCTTACGCCAGTCCTTATAAAGATTTGCAGGTTTCTTCCCTCGTATCTTTTCAACACCGGAAGCTCTGCGTGAAAGAACGCTTTCATCAATATCGCATAATGCAATACAATCTACTTCGGGATGCTTGAGAAATTCATTAAGGTTACTGAAACCCATGCCGTTGCAACCTATCAGACCAACATTGATGCGATCGTTGGGAGAGGTACCATAAATGCTTTCTGATATAGACGGAACAATACCCAAACCTGCAGCTACTGCAGCAGCTTGTTTAAAAAAAACTCTTCGTGTTGCCATAGTTAATTAGTATTAAATGTTTTACTGCTATTTTTTATTCAGGAATGAAGTCCATTGATAACATCATATAGGGATGTCTTTGAAAGGTCATTTCGGAAACCGGCCTGAAAACAGTTGGATAATATGAGGAGAAACCACCATGTTTATAGTGTGCTGTCAGATAAGAATCAAATTTAAACGAACTATCTGGAATTTTAGCCTTCATCTCAGTTCCCAGTGCATTCATAACGGTATTGCTGTAAACAAAGTTATTATTGGGTTCGGCCAAGAAGGCATAATCGATATTGTTGTCAATTGCCATTATATAGGGTCCATAGCATAAAATTCCTGTAACCGGACTGGTTATTTCATCAAGATTAACAGTTCGTTTTTCGTGAGTAAGCACTTTGAGAGGATACACTATCCTTACCTCGATAACATCCCCATCGCTTAATTTATTCTCAATTGAAAAATAACCATCAATCACTTTCGCTTCAACCTTTTTACCATTCAGAAGAATCTCAGTCTCATCCGCCCATGAGGGTTTTCGTATAAAGAAAGGTAATCTGATATTTTGAGTTCTATCCAATTTAATATTATAAGAATGAAACCTTTCATACATTTCTCCCTTCCTGATTGACAATGAAAGATTTTCATCAGCATAATCTGTATCAAT
>DCVC01000238.1:0-593 GCA_002328625.1 Bacteroidales bacterium UBA2198 | reverse complement strand
TTATGATGTCCGAAATCACCTGTAAAGAACTGGTTAAAGTAAAGAGCATTATTAACAGCGAATTCTGCACGCTCGAGGAATGTAACATCGTGCGTAAGTTTATATAAATGTAAACTAAGTCTTATAAAGTCTGCAGTTGAGCAACCTTCGTCACGGTCACCTTTACCTCCAAAATACTCCATCACGCTTCCGAAAATAGTATGATCATGTGAATTTATAAGGTCATGATACGCTTTAAGAACATAGTCAAAGTGTGCTTTGTTGTTGTCGTATTCATATAGTTTAAGAATCCCTCTAAGGGTTGTAAGGTAACCATGTGAATGAAGGGTACCCCTTGATGGTAAAGTCGGATATACTTTTACAGCAGCTTCAGCGTACTTCGGCTCACCGGTTATTTGTGATAGCATTACAAGTGGTTCGACATATTGCGTGAAACAGATTATGCCATCAGCACCCAGACCTTCAAGCCGTTTGGCCACAACAGGAGTTACTTCACGATAAGAGCTCAGGAAAAAGTCACCCAGCCTTTGAGCGGCATTTAAGACATTTTTGTTAAGGGTTTGATTATAATACTCTAAAAGCCCGACAAGAAG
>DCVC01000014.1:9261-12248 GCA_002328625.1 Bacteroidales bacterium UBA2198 | reverse complement strand
GCAAGAATGCTGGGATTACTGAGAAGGAAAGTAAACGACTGGAAAGCTGTTGAGGAGTTGACAGCTGTGTTGAGGGAGTTTGATCCTGCCGACCCTGTTAAATACGATTTTGCATTATTTGGGCTTGGTGTGAATGAGAAATTTCGGACTGAACCAAACAGCATTAAATTCAGAGTGGCAGAGGGGTAGAATCCGAAAGACCAAACACCTCTTTCATTTCGATCCCCATGGTTTTCAATTCGTCAAGGATCGGAATGTAAATCTGTGGCACAACAGGTCTGTAAACTCCCGTAAGAACAGTTTTCTTTTCAAGGATCATCTTTGCAGCAATAGCAGCTGGAAGTGCAACAGTCCTTGCTACGGCTGTATTGGTTGCAGTTGATCCAAAATCAAGCATCGATGATTTAATAACCTCTTTTTTGCCATCAGGATAGGTTGCCAGGAAAATGTGCAGCATTACGACCATATCGCGCTCATTGTCAGACATTAACATTTTACTGATCATTCTGTTGGCAGTAATTTCAAAAGGAGAGGTTTTGCCATAGTTTATTTTTTCATCGCTCAGGAAACCGAGCCATCCAAGAGCTTCCATTGCCAACGATACTTCCGGGATACCAAGTTTCATAGCAACTTTTCTTCTCAGATCAGAAGTGTCTGTGCCGGCTCTTTCAGCGAGAAAACCTGCATAGTCCATATCTGAATAATCAGAAATGGTATCGTCCAGCATATTCAGAGCTTTTATTGCATCAAGGGTCTCGCACCAACCTTTATACCTGAAAGTTCCACGGTACATCGTTGATGCTTCACTTATCCCATAAATATTAATATAGCTTACTGAATCCCTGTTTGGATAGACCTCAAGATCTCCAATCCCCGGAAATAAGTATGTAAATCTATCCTTGAACAGATTATCAGGTTCAATAACGACCCTTTTTCCCTTTTTAAGATATAGTGCGCTGTTCCGGCTTGCCAGGACAACTCCCTTAGGGCTCCACGAAAACTTGTATTTCAAGGGATTATCTGCAGCTTCCGGAGCAGGCAGAGCTCCGCAGAGGGAATAGAACTCTTCAACCTTACCACCCCTGTCATGTATATGATCAATTATCTTCATGGCGGTCATATGGTCGATACCCGGATCGAGGCCAATCTCATTCAGGATGATAATACCTGCTGCTTTTGCATCTTCATCCAGAGCCTGCATCTCGGGCTGCACATATGATGTGGTAATGAGTGGCTTGCGACATCTGACACATGCTTTGGCTACCATCAAGTGGTATTTATATGGCAGAAAAGATACTGTCAGATCATGTTCAGTTATGAGCCTTTCAAGGATGTCAGTCTCATCTGTTGACCATCTGAGGGATGATCCGTTTGGATGACCCTTGATCATCCTGTCAGCTTTTTCCTTTGTGGTTGTGGCAATTTTTAAAATGAAATTGTTTTCCAACAGGTATTCTGCCATCGGTTTAACTACCATACCGGCACCAAGAATAAGGACTTTTTTCATAGCGCTTTTTTAAAAAACCAAGTTAAAATAAACATGTTAAATGAAACACAACTTTTATCTCTCCTGATCTCTGTGACATCTCTGTTTTTCTCCGTGTAATAAAAAAGAAACTACGAACTTACACAGAGTTTCACAGAGAACCACTAAGTTACACAGAGAAAAATGATATAAAATTGTATCTTTGTTTATATAGAATTTTTTTGCTGTCTCTGCATCTTTGACCTTATGTCCGATTACCAGAAATACGTCGAAACACCTCTGATGAAGCAGTATTACAACATCAAGGCAAAGCACCCTGATGCAATACTTCTTTTCAGAGTTGGTGATTTCTATGAGACATTCGGAGAAGATGCCATAAGAGCTTCAGAGATACTTGGAATCACTCTTACCCGCCGTGCAAATGGTTCAGCTTCATTTGTAGAGCTTGCCGGATTTCCATACCATGCCCTCGACACCTATCTTCCACGGCTTGTAAGAGCAGGCCAGAGAGTGGCGATCTGCGAACAACTTGAGGATCCGAAACTGGCAAAAAAAATTGTTAAACGAGGTATAACTGAACTTGTAACGCCGGGCGTCTCACTTAATGAAAATGTCCTTAACCATAAGGAAAATAATTTTCTTGCCGCTGTTCATATAGACAGGAAAATTGCAGGAGTGGCTTTTCTGGATATTTCAACAGGCGAGTTCCTTACTGCTGAAGGGACACTGGAATATATAGATCAGATGTTAAGCAATTTCCAACCGAAAGAGGTACTTTTTGAGAAATCAAAACGGGAACTCTTCAATGAAAGCTTCGGATCTAAATACTATACTTATAAACTGGATGACTGGGTCTTTACACCCGAAGCTGCCAATGACCGACTGCTTAAGCAGTTTGAAACAAGCTCGTTGAAAGGCTTCGGTGTACAGAACCTTAATTTCGGAATAATTGCAGCAGGAGCCGTCCTTTATTACCTTGATTTTACCCAGCATGAACAGCTGGGACATATAACCAGCCTTACACGAATTGAAGAGGATAGATATGTCTGGCTTGATAAGTTCACAATTAAGAACCTTGAACTATTTCACTCTCCTTATGAAGGGGCTAAAACCCTTATAGATGTCATGGACCGAACCATTTCTCCAATGGGGGGACGTCTGCTGAAAAGATGGATATCGATGCCGCTGAAGGATATCAATCCCATTAATGACAGGCTTGAAATCGTTCAGCATCTGGTAGTAAATTCCGGCTTCAGGGATGAGATTTCAAACCTTATCAAACAAATTGGAGATCTCGAAAGACTGGCTTCAAAAGTTGCAGTCGGCAGGATTAATCCTCGTGAGGTTGTTCATCTCAAAAGAGCTTTGCAGGCAATCGGACCATTAAGTAAGCTTTGCGCTGACAGCGGTTCATCTCCGCTTGCCAAACTGTCTGAACAAATGAATCCATGCAGAATCCTTTCTGAAAGGATCAGCAGGGAACTTGCGGGTGATCCTCCCG
>DCVC01000014.1:0-9185 GCA_002328625.1 Bacteroidales bacterium UBA2198 | reverse complement strand
AGAAACACTCACAAGGATAAAGTACCTTCCGAATGGATCAGGAAGCAAACTCTGGTGAGTGCAGAACGATATATTACCGAAGAGCTTAAAGAATATGAAAATAAGATTCTCGGTGCCGAAGAGAAAATAATTAACCTGGAAACAAAGCTTTTTAATGACCTGGTTCTTTCAATTCTCGAGTATATTCCGGCAATTCAGGTCAATTCATCAGTTGTTGCAAAGCTGGACTGTCTCCAGGCTTTTGCGGTCATTTCAACGCAGAACAATTATTCCCGTCCTGAACTTGAAAATTCAGGAGTAATTGAAATATCTGAGGGCCGTCATCCTGTGATTGAAAGGCAACTGCCTCCGGGCGAATCCTATGTGCCTAATGATCTGTTCCTAGATACTGATGACCAGCAGATAATAATACTGACAGGGCCGAATATGTCGGGTAAATCAGCTCTTCTGCGGCAAACTGCCCTTATTGTTATCATGGCTCAAACAGGTTGTTTTGTACCTGCACGTTCTGCAAGGATCGGGATTATTGACAAAATCTTTACCAGGGTTGGAGCATCGGACAATATCAGCCTTGGTGAATCAACTTTTATGGTGGAGATGAACGAGACAGCCAGTATCCTTAATAATCTGTCCGACAGAAGTCTTGTGCTCCTCGATGAAATAGGCCGTGGAACAAGTACCTACGATGGCATTTCAATCGCATGGGCGATGGTTGAATTCCTGCACGAAAACAAATGCAGGGCTAAAACTTTGTTTGCCACTCATTATCATGAGCTTAATGAAATGGAGAATTCATTCCCGAGAGTGAAGAATTACAATGTTTCAATAAAGGAACTGAACAATAAGGTCATCTTTTTACGAAAGCTTAAAAGGGGAGGCAGCGAGCATAGCTTCGGCATTCATGTTGCGAGGATGGCAGGAATGCCCAGGAGTGTCGTTTCACGTGCCGGAGAGATACTTAAAGAGCTTGAGCAGAGCCACGAAAAGAAGGAACTGACTAAACCAATTGCTAACCTTGCCGGCCACAGGGAGGGTATGCAGCTCAGCATCTTCCAGCTCGATGATCCGGTTTTGAAGCAGATCAGGGATGAAATACTTGATCTTGATATAAATAATCTTACACCTGTAGAAGCCCTTAACAAGCTTTACAATATTAAAAAGTATCTGAAGTAACATATTTATTAAATAAATGTTATATTGATAATAACTTAGCTTCAGTTTATGGTAACTGTAATTATACCTGCATTAAATGAGGAAAAAACCATCAGGCAGGTCATCCGGCTTGTCAGTAGCTCTCAGCTTGTGGATGAGATCCTTGTGATAGATGATAAATCATTTGATGATACAATAAAGCAATCGAGGCTGCCAAAAGTCAAAATATTTACCAGTTCCAAAATTGGTAAAGGAGCATCCATGCGCGACGGAACGCTTTTAGCGAAAAATGAGAATCTGGTATATCTCGATGCCGACATCCCGACTTATTCAACTGAGGTTATTGAATTATTGGCCGGACCAATTATAAAGGGAGAGGCTGACTTTGTAAAATCATGTTTCGACCGCCAGTCAGGCAGGGTTACAGAGCTTGTTGCAAAACCCCTTCTTAGCATACTTTTTCCTGACTTGACAAGGTTTTCGCAGCCATTAAGCGGAATGATTGCCGGCAAAAAAAGCTTATTAAGCAAGATCGAATTTGAGAATGATTATGGCGTTGACATCGGAATACTTATTGATATACATTCACTTGGAGTAAGGATCAGGGAAGTTAACATCGGGTATATTGAAAACCGGATGCAGACATGGGAGCAACTGGCAAAAATGTCAAGGGAGGTATCAAGGGCTATATTGTCGAGGGCCAGGAAAATTGAAGTAAGTAATTTAGAAACCCTTGAGAATATAAGTATTATCAGAACCCAGATGGATTATGCAATCAGGGAAAGCCTGATGGGTATGGAAAAAATGATAATATTTGACATGGATAATACTCTTCTTTTGGGCAGTTTTATCGCAAATGCCGCCGAGGTATTTGGTTTCAGGGATGGACTTATTAAAATTGTAACAGAATATACAAATCCATATACACGTACCAAATCAATCGCCAGATTATTAAAGAACAAAACACTTAAAGAGATAATTGAGGTTGCTGACAAAATTCCGGTTGTCAATGATGTTGAATATGTAATAAAGGAGCTGAAAAATAAGGGTTACATTTGTGGTATCATAAGCGATAGTTATGATGTTGTTACAAATCATCTGAAGAACAAGCTTAAAATGGATTTTTCAATCGCAAATGAACTGGAGTTTTCAAAAAGCATTGCAACCGGAGAAGTAAAAGTTCCTTCAGCTTTCATGAGGAACAAATCGAGCAAATGCGGTCATGATTTCTGCAAATCCAATGTCTTGTTCCAGGTAGCAGAAAAATATGATATTGATATTAAGAATATTATTGCCATTGGCGACAGCGAAAATGATATTTGCCTGGTAAAAGAAAGCGGAATAGGGATCTCTTTCTGTTCAGAAAACAAGTATTTAAACCTTGTGGCCGACATTGTGTTTACGGAGAAGAACTTTGCTCAGATACTGGATATTGTTCATTGAAAGGAAGCTGATATCAGCTGTGTATTTAATGGATTCGATACATAGCAGTGACCTGATATATTAATTTTAAATCATTACATGATGAAGATACTGATAATTGAAGATGAACCAAAAGTTGCATCATTCATAAAGAAAGGTCTTGAAGAAAATCAATATGAAGTGGATCTGGCCTATGACGGGAAACTTGCTGAAAGGATGGCTTTACAATATGATTATGATCTGTTTATTTTAGACATCATTATTCCCTTTGTTAACGGGATTGAATTATGTAAAATACTAAAAGAGAAAAGGCCTGCAGTACCTGTTTTAATGTTGACAGCTCTTGGAACAACCGAAGACAAGCTGACCGGATTTGACGCAGGTGCGGACGACTACCTTGTTAAACCGTTTGAGTTCAGGGAGTTGTTGGCCAGAGTCAAGGTGCTTACAAAAACACCTAAAATCAAACAAAGCACAGTTAACCGGATTGTAGTAGCAGATCTTGAACTGGATCTTGACAAAAAAGTAGCAAGAAGAGGAGGACATACTATTGAGTTAACAGCAAAGGAATTCCTTTTGCTGGAGTATTTTATGAAGAACGCCGGAAGGGTGCTTTCAAGAAACGATATTGCTGAGAAAGTATGGGAAACAAGTTTTGACTTCAGCACCAATGTAGTTGATGTGTATGTAAACTTATTAAGGAAAAAAATTGATAAGGAATTCGAAACAAAACTTATTCATACAAGAATAGGTTTGGGGTATATTCTTCAGGAAGGTTAGAATGCAGATCCGGACAAGATTAACTATACAGTTTTTGCTTTTTGGAGGCGCTGTTATGCTTATTGCGTCAGTCGCAATATATGTTTCCTCAGCCGGTTTCAGGAAGGATGACTTTTATAATCGCATTGAGAATAAGGCAATTAACACCGCCAGACTTCTGATAGAAGTAGAGGAGATAGATGCGGGACTCCTCAAAAAAATTGAAGCAGACAATCCTATCGGGCTTCCCGAAGAAAAAATAATTATTCTTAATTACAGAAATGATACCCTTTACTCCTCTGATGATAAAGGGGAAATAAGTATAACCGATTATCTCATAAACAGCATAAGGCTTGAAGGAAGAACAAAATTCACACACGGCCGGAGTGAGATTCTGGGATTGCTGTACACCGAAAAATATGACCGTTTTGTTGTTATTGCTGCAGCAACTGATCATGACGGATTACAGAAGCTGCAAAATCTCAGGCTGATACTTTTTGTAGTATGTTTGACAAGTCTCATCCTTTTTTCTGTAGTAGGCTGGTTTTTTGCGGGCAAAGCATTAGAACCTATTTCAGGTGTGGTCGGGAAAGTGGAGGAGATTTCAATATCCAGCCTTAACCTTCGCGTCGATGGTGGGAATGGAACTGATGAAATAGCAAGGCTTGCCAAAACATTTAATAAAATGCTTGAAAGGCTGGAATATGCTTTCAAGAGACAGAAAGATTTTATCTCAAATGCATCTCATGAACTGCGGACTCCTCTTACTTCAATAAACGGACAACTGGAAGTACTGCTGATGAAAGGCAGACCTGAAACAGAATATAAAAATGCTGTAAAATCGGTACTTGAAGATACTAGAAACCTTACAGACCTTTTAAACAGATTATTGCTGCTTACTAATACATCGTACGAAAACCCTAACATTAACAGCAAACCTTTAAGAGTTGATGAAATGCTTTGGCAGACTAAAGAAGAACTTCAGAAATTTAACAAAGATTTCAGGATAAACATTTCCTTAAGTTCATCTGCGACTGACCCGGAAAAGATAATAATCCAGGGTGATGAATACCTTCTGAAGACAGCTTTTGCCAATATCATGGATAATGCATGTAAATTCTCTGACGACCACTCGGTTGAAATACGCCTGGAAAATAAGGAAAACAGACTGATAATATATTTTGAGGACAAAGGGATCGGAATATATGAAAAGGATCTTCAGCACATCTTTGCACCTTTCCATCGTGGAGAAAATGTTAACGCCCCCGGTCACGGAATAGGACTATCACTTGTTTCCCAGATAATTAAAAACCACAACGGCTTTATTAATATTGTTTCGACTGCCGGTAAGGGAACCAGTGTTGAACTGGCATTCCTCACACCCTGAATTTAATCTCTTTTTAATGTCCTGTTAATGCCATCTTAATGTGAGGTATTTACATTGCACATTAGTCTTCAACATTTTATATAAATGCTATGAACGAACGAACTATTAATTATGTCGGAGCCGCAATAATCGCTTTGCTGCTTTTTACTACAATCTTTGGATTCGTTTCAAATTCAAAGAACAAACGCAACCTGAATGCTGAAAAGCTTCGTACAGAATCACTTCTGTCGGAAAAACTGCAGGTTCAAAAGGAACTTGATAAATTGAAAACAGATTTCTCTGAACTAAAGAATCTGAGTGATGTCAATGAAAAACTTCTAGCTGAAACAAACCAAAAAATATCAGATAATGAAAGGAGAATAAGAGTCCTTTCAGGAGAAAACAAAAATTTGCTTAAAAACAAAAAAGAACTTGAAGATTTGCAAATAGTTAAAGCGAACCTCGACAAAGAGTATGCCGACCTCAAGTTAGACCACGAAAAATTGCTTGCAAAGAATAATGATCTGCAAAACTCAATGAAAGCGTTGGAAACGCAGAAGAATGATCTTATTGAGAAGTTACAGATGAACGAAACCTATACTGCTGATAATTTTCATGCA
Organism: Bacteroidales bacterium UBA2198; assembly: GCA_002328625.1. GTDB lineage: Bacteria > Bacteroidota > Bacteroidia > Bacteroidales > VadinHA17 > LD21. The sequence continues at coordinate 3,866 of DCVC01000014.1, read as the reverse complement.
TTCGGAACAAGAGGTAAGGCAGACAGGCTTGTATTCAGAGCAAAGAAGCTTAATGTGAATTTTGAGGTCCCTCAGAGCCTGACAGAAGCCATAAGCTTTAAAATCCTTACTCCCTCAGGTTCAGTAATAACTTCTGAGGATAAAGCGCTGACATGGATTATCTCAATGGATGAGCGTAATCTGACGGCAAGTTTATCTCCTTTCACCGGCGAGTTTGAACCATCACGCCAGGTGTCTCTTAACTATGCTTCCAAAAAGAAACTTCCATCAGGGGAATATAAAATACAATTACTTTGCGCCGATAAGAATATCGGTAACTGCAGAGTAAGGCTTAAATAACTTTTTCTTTTTCTATCTTTATTTACTTTGTGGGAAAAGCCCGTCGTGCGACGGGCTTTTTCAAATTATCTTGCATAACCTGAAAACTCAAAACAATTTACTAAGCTATGAAAATACTGACATTTTCCCTGATTGTATTATTCTTCCTGACATCTTCATGCGCCAGTGTAAATAAGCGATTAAGAAAAGGCTCTAAATCCGAAACTGAGAGGACCGCTCCGGCGACAAAAGTTAAAACAACTCTGGCACCAGCCGGTCCTATTAAAGAAGTGGAAGAGCGGCTGGTAGCAAATGAAGAAAAAGCTCCGGATCCTCACAGTTATTTTGTGATTATAGGAAGCTTCAGAAATCCTGAAAATGCAGAGAGACATCAGTCTATAATAAAAAATGACGGATTTACATCTGAAATTTTGAAAAATGAAGCCGGTTTATACAGGGTTGCAGTATTTAAAACAGATGATGTTGCATTAGCCCGCGAAGAGGTGAGAAGAATATGGGCAAACTTCACAAGGTATTCCGACACCTGGTTACTTATTCAGAAGAAATAAATCGTTGTCCTTTACGTTATTATTGGACAAATAATTTAAAACGAAATCTGATGAAAAGGAATGTCGTTATATTGTTGCCATTACTGCTTGCAGTATTGTCAAATGCCTGTGCTCCGGTTTACAGATGTGGTGATTCTTTACCTTTAAAAAGGGATCTTACGTGGGGCAAGAGATTGAAATCAGTTATACTGGAAAGAGATGCTTTGTGTATAAATCTTGCAGCAAAGGAAAAAGAGAATGCAGGATTAAAGAATAACATTTCGGAATTGAATGCTAAAAACAACAGTCTTGATTCCGAAATAGATGAATTAAGGGCAAAATATAAAGATTTAATTGACGAGAACTTATCTCAGTCAGACCAGTTCAACAGAGCTCTAAAAGTAAAATCAGATGAGCTGACTAATAAGGAGAAGCTTCTGACAGAAAGAGAAAAAGCCCTTGCGGAGATGCAAAAGATCATAGCCAGGCAGGATTCTATAACTAAAAGGCTGACAGGAATTTTAAGGAATGCCCTGCTGGGATTTAATTCCGACGAGTTATCTGTTGAAATTATTAACGGGAAAGTATATGTATCATTATCAGATAAATTATTATTCAAGTCAGGAAGCTCCGCGGTAGAGACAAAGGGAAAGGAAGCCCTGAAACTTTTGGGAGAAGTACTGGATAAAAACAGGGATATTGATATTCTGGTAGAAGGACATACGGATAATGTACCAATCAAGACGTCTGTTTATAAAGATAACTGGGATTTGAGCGTTGCCAGAGCTACATCTATTGTAAGAATACTAGCAAATGATTATAAAATCAGTCCGACCCGTATGACAGCATCAGGGAAAGGAGAGTATTTTCCTAAATCCGGCAATGAAACAGCAGAAGGAAGAGCAAGAAACCGCAGGACTGAAATAATTCTTTCACCAAAGCTTGATGAAATAATGCAGTTATTGAAAGATTAGCTATAGACCTGAAATGCAATTAAATGATCTCTTTCTGGTTATGAGAGTTTACAAAAAGGATTGTTCCAACATTATCATAACCGCTTAGAATAATATCCCCGTTGTGTTTTAATCCTTCGGTCCGGAATCCGATCATTATTAATGCTGCGGAAGAAGATCTTTCATTGATGAGATGCTTGGCATTCTTACCTGAATTCTCGGGAATTATTTCTATATTCTTTTCAGTTATGGGAAGTCTTCCCGATATAACCAGTTGAGAAAGTTGTTTTTTTGTCTCATCGTACAGCTCAGGCCTGCAGATTTCAAAAATTTTGATGTTCGATCTTTTCCATTCAGGATGTCCTGAGATAATAAAACCTAAAAGGATGAGCAGGCTGGCATTATCGGTATCCTTGTAATTTATCCAGACGTGTATCCCATTCTTGTAAATCATATCCTTCCTGCTTGTGGCGAGCAGGCATATATCAAAGTTCCCTGCTTTGATAAGCCTGATATTTTCAATGATCTCTCTAAGGTTCTCCGGATCCTCCTTATCATATTCGAAAATAACCATATTGTTTTCCATTCCTGAAATTCCGGGCACCTGAATAGCCTGTACAATAGCTGAAGTGTATGAAGGAGAGATTATAGTATCAACGTAAACCTGGTTATGAGTTGTATCATAAATGTCAATAAGCCTGGCAAGCTCTTCTGCCGCCTGCTGGCTTGTTGCCTTTGAATAGTACCCGTCAATGCGATGAAGATATGTTCCAAAGCCATACCGGTAAGAGAGCCAGTTTAACAGCTGGAAAGCTCTTGCCCGCTGGAATGAGTCTTTCGATATACAGATAGCGCTGGGCCGCCACTCTTTAGCTTTTTTCTTACTACCCGATCTCTGAAGATATACCTGAAGGTTGCGGTTGATCTGAAAAAGAGCATTCGCAAACAGAGATTCAAGTCCCAGGCGGTCGCGATGATAAATCTTTATGTACGAATAGAGACCAATCATAATAATCACTGATGCAAGAGCATAAGGAGCATTTATCCTGAACATCACCCATACGGCAATAAGAAATCCCGCAAGAGAAAGAAACCATCTCGATCGGAATGACGGACGGTATGAAGGGGAAGAACCAAAATGATTTAAAAAAGAGATCAGGCACAATGAGCCATAAGTAACAAGAAAAAACATTGATATAATTTGTGCAACGGCATTGACACTGCCAAGTGCCACAAATATAAAAGCAATAATTATTGTGACGAGCGAAGCATTTACAGGTTCATTATCCGATTTTCTTCCTAATGACAACCAGCTATTTAACTTTTTGGAAGGGAAGGAGGAGTCCAGAGCCAGAGCCTGCAATGTTCTGGGAGCAACCATTACAGATCCGAGTGCTGAAGAGATGGTAGATGCTGCCAGCCCCAGAGGGATAATAAAAGATCCCAGTATGGCAATTCTTGCCATTATTAACTGGTTGGCCAACATATCTTCGGCATTTGCTGAAACAGAAAGCTTGTAGATGACAGCCACATAGATCATCATGCCGGCAATTGTTGCAGTTGTGGTTCCCAACGGGATCGATTTTGCAGGATTTTTCAGGTCTCCTGAAAGACCCACACCTGCAGTCATTCCGGTGAAAGCCGGAAAAACTATAGCAAAAACGATAAAGAAATCATCCATGTTTCTCAGGTCACCTGCAGGAATCCTATTTCCGGATACTGCAGCATGATCAGTTGTTCCCAGAAAAAACATAAGCAAAGAAACTAATAGAATCCCGATTACAACATAAAGAGCTTTAACACCCAGATTCGCTCCCTTGCGAAGTATAAAGAATCCAAGAATGAACATTGCAGGAAGGCTTATTACTTGCCTGGGGAGATTAATATTCAATGAATTGGCAAAAAAATCAAACAGAAATTCAAATGCTTCCGTAAAAGCTATTACATAAAATGCGACACTTATAGCCTGCGACAGGTAAAGTGCCATACCGATAGTCCCTCCAATATTCAGACCGAACGACCTCGACATAATGAAATATTCACCGCC
>DCVC01000174.1:17809-18363 GCA_002328625.1 Bacteroidales bacterium UBA2198 | reverse complement strand
ACAGATTATACAATCTCAAATGATGCTTCGGGAGGCGGAGGCGGTCCTGGAGGTCCATCATTCATGAATATAAGCTGGAACGCATTCTGGGATGTTAAAACCACCGTGGACAGAAAGGGATGGCATGTTGAAATGAGAATACCATTTTCCAGCCTGAAATTCAAGACAGAAAATGATATTGCGACAATGGGTCTTATAATTTCACGTAATATAAGTGCAAACAACGAAACAGATACCTGGCCCGCGATCGATCCCAAATACGGTTTCATGGCAGTAAATAAACCTTCGCTGGCCGGTACAATAGAGATTGAAGGGGCCATACCTTCAAAACCTGTTTATTTTTCTCCATATCTCATTGGTGGTTTTTCCCGCGACTGGTTACTCAATGAAAATGAAACGGAATATGTTAAAGATGATAATCCACAATTCAATGCCGGAATAGACATAAAATATAACATCAACAGTAACCTTACCCTTGACCTCACGGCCAATACCGATTTTGCGCAGGTGGAAGCCGACGATCAGCAGGTTAATCTTACCAGGTATTCCCTGTT
>DCVC01000174.1:0-17717 GCA_002328625.1 Bacteroidales bacterium UBA2198 | reverse complement strand
AAAATGAACAGTCTTGACCCGTCATTTATGCTTGTTAACTGGGAACGCCGTTCAGAGGAAGGATTTGCATACAGGCTTAACTATTCATATTCAGGATTGGAATTCAATCCTGGTATCGGTTTTGTGAGAATGGCAGGAGTTCAGGGAATCAATGGCGAACTGTTATATGGATGGATACCCGGAGAAAACTCAAAATTCTTCAATTACAGTATTAATGTACGGGGTGAAAGATACACGAGACTCGAAGACGGGAAGCTTGAATCGATGATGATATCTCCTGAACTCGAAATCAACACCAAAAAAGGCGTTCATGCTGAACTGGCAATGGAGATACAGGGAGAAGGCGTTTTACACGATTTCAATCTTTCGGACAGGGTGACAAATAATTCACTCAACATTCATTCTGTAAACCTTAAGGCATTATATATGCTCAATACAAAACTGTCGGCTACTCTGCTTGTTCAGTACGTAAATACAGAAGATGACTTTATCGCAAACTCCAGGCTGAGGTATAATCTCCGTGAAGGCAACGACTTTTACCTGGTTTATAACGACTACCGGAGTATAAGCGGCAGGAATTTAATACCTGAAACCCCCAGGTTCTTTAACAAAACAATAATGGTCAAGTACATTCATACTTTTATTCTGTAAGTTGAAATACCGATAATAATAACGGTTTTTGTGTCTTTGTTGATTGGATTCCGGCACAATGCAAACGGACCTCCGGTAATAACACTGCCTGGTTTAAAGTACTTCAATAAATATAACGATAAATAGCCCCGGCAGGTTATTCCGATAACTTCACTTTTATCCGATCCCGGTAAAAGGTCAGGAAACCTGCAGTTAGCCCTTGTTGAAGGAAAGGCTTTTTTAAAGACAATTCCTGTCCACAGCCAATAGAGGGTCAAAATTCCCGAAACCACCCTGCCTGAATAACTTGTTTATTTGATGGCAAAAAATAATGCAACAATAGCCAGAATATATGCGAGTATCTGCAAAGGCCACAAGTCGCTGTTCTACTTCGCGACCATCTCCAGAAACTCTTTAAAAGTAAATGTGATAAACGTTAAATCGTATTACTAACAAATGAATCATTATTTTGCCTTTGGCAGAAAAGCTGAAATAATATCAAGCGGAACGGGGAATATGATAGTTGAGCTCTGCTCCGATGCTACTTCTGTTAAAGTTTGCAGGAAGCGGAGCTGCAAAGCTGCAGGATTTGAGCTTATTATCTGAGCTGCGTCGGACAGCCGCTGGCTCGCCTGAAATTCGCCTTCAGCATGTATTACTTTTGCACGTCGCTCCCTTTCGGCTTCGGCCTGTTTTGCCATTGCACGCTGCATCTCCTGGGGAAGGTCAATATGCTTAACTTCGACGTTCGATACTTTAATTCCCCACGGCTCAGTCTGATGATCAATTATTTTTGCAAGTTCGCGATTGATTTTATCACGTTGTGAGAGCAATTCGTCGAGTTCCGATTGTCCCAGAATACTCCGCAATGTTGTTTGAGAAAGCTGAGAAGTGGCAAAAAGATAATTTTCCACTTCAACAATAGCCTTGTCCGGCTGCATGACGCGGAAATAGACCACTGCGTTTACTTTTATTGAAACGTTGTCTTTTGTAATTACATCCTGTGTTGGGACATCCATCACAACAGTCCTTAAGCTTACTTTCACCATCCTGTCAATCAGGGGGATGAGCAATATCAGACCGGGCCCTTTAACGCCAATCAGTCTGCCTAACCTGAAAATTACGCCACGATCATACTCACGTAAGATACGTATTGCACTTGCCAGGATAATTAACAGGAAAATAATTCCCGTTATAAGCAATATGTAGGAATTCTGCTCCATAATGATCTCCTTTCATTTTTTATGTCAATTTATGAACCATTAATTTAAGGTTTGAAATCTGTGTAACTTTAACTTTTGTCCCTTGGCTGATAAAACCATCCAGACTTTCCGCATTCCAAAGTTCACCATGAACCCTTATCTGTCCTTCTGGTTCCAGATTGCTGATTGTCTCACCGATTTCACCAACAATCCCTTCTATTCCAGTGGTGGGTTTAAGGCTTTGAGCCTTAATACCAAAACCGATCGCGAATATGAAGAAAGCAGTAGTTAGAATTACAATCACTAAAATTACCTGCCAGGAAATTTTAATTGCTTCCAATGTTGATTCTGTATCTATTAACATTATTGATCCCAGGATTAATGATATAACTCCGCCAATCGATAAAAGTCCATGGCTGACTATTTTAATTTCTGCGAGGAATAGAATTACGGCAAAAATAATTAATGCCAGGCCTGCATAGTTAACCGGGAGCGTATGCAGCGAGTAAAAAGCGACAATTAAGCTTATTCCTCCGATTACGCCGGGGAATATCGCCCCGGGGTTATAAAGCTCAAACATAATACCATATATGCCAATCATAAATAATATGTACGCAATGTTCGGGTCGCTCAGCAGGCTCAGGATTTTTTGTTTAAAATCCATTTCGATATTAATTACCTCGGCGTTTTTAGTATCCAGTACTTTTACGCCGGAAGATAAACTGACCTCATTTCCGTCTATTTTTTCCAGCAGATCCTGGACTGAGATGGCTATTATATCGATAACATTTTCTTTCAGCGCTTCAGTTTCAGTTATGGATAAACTTTTCCGGACAGCATCCTCGGCCCATTGAATATTTCTTTCCCTTTTCTCGCTTATTGTTCTTATAAATGCTGCGGCATCGTTCGTGGCTTTTTCGTTCATAATGGAATCCTGTTGGCCTTGCATGGTCACAGGATGCGCTGCACCTATGTTGGTACCTGGTGCCATTGCAGCAATATGGCCCGCAAGTGTTATGAAAACACCCGCTGATGCCGCCTGAGATCCGCCGGGATAAACGAACACCACCACAGGAATTTCAGAGTCGAGAATATCAGTTACAATTATGCGGGTAGATTTTAATAATCCGCCCGGAGTATTCAGCTTAATGATCAGGCACTCTGCTTTTTTTTCGCGTGCGTGTCTGATTCCTGAATTGATGTATTCAGCACTTGCCGGGTTAATTGAAGCATCGATCGAAATCACCACTGCTTTCCTGGAGACAGCCTCCTCGCCGGTTTGCTGTACTGCTCCAATGTTCATTGTTACTATATTTAATATTGCAATATGCAGGAATAAAATTTTCATAGCGATCATTAAAGAACAATATCTGTTATACAAAACCGGCTGGCAGAAAAGAATTTGAAATGATACCCTGGTTTTGTATTTTATGTATGATTACAAATATCAAATTTATATCAATTGATTCATATTTCATAATTTAGTTTATCATGAAACCCGCCGCAAAGACCTCCCTTCACCGGTAATTATTGATCATGGGAGGTTGTAAATAAAAGTTTAATACGTAACAAATAAAAGCAGTATGATCCGACCAGACTGAATTATTCCCGGTCCGGGAAATGCTTTATTACAATCTGTACAGCAAGGAAAGCAAAATGGATTGGTAATGTTATCAAAAGTAAATGATATTTCTATTTAATGTCATACGGTAAGCAGCTCAGTTGCAGATTTTCTGCCTATTGTATCCACTGCTACAATTTTGAATTCTTTTCCCGATCGTATTTCAAAGCTGAAGGGGTCTTTTGAAACCTGAGGACTATGCCGGACCGTTCCGACTATTTTGCCATCGCATTCTACTTCATAATAAGCAATTGGTTCATTCCCTGCGTAACTGGTATCCCATGACAGTGTCACTCCTTCGGATTTGGTAAGTAATGCATTTCTGGGGGGAGTCAAACCCCTGTCAGGCAGCTGGAAATAATTTGTATCCCCGTTGCGTGCACGAGCTCCTATATTTTCAAGTTCACGCCTCTCATTTTCATTCAGCGCGTCAGGTGCAATCTGTGCCGCATAATAGTTCTGAACAAGCTGGCAATTGATAGGATTATCGTCGATCAGGCCGGTACCTATTATGAGAGTATGTATGCCCGGAGTTGTAAGCACATATTCGATAAGGGGTTTGCTTGGAACCGATTCAGTACCAATAATTCGCACTACATGTTCCGGTTTATTCGACCATCCGGGTTCTTTTGTATACATTGTTCCATCAGAAAATACCTTCATTGCGATAATGCCCATGTTTTTGGCCTGTGCGACAGGGATCACATTGTATTGCATGTTGAAGTAGCGCCGGTCATTAACATTGATAGCGACCAGCATTCCATCCAGAAGATCCCATTTATCGCGCTGAATCATGTCTATCATTACCGGAGCACTATAATGTCCTGAAAGTCCAAGATGCCTTACCAGCTTTTCATTTTTAGGATTCAGTCCGGTAACATTGGTGCCGTCCCTGAAATCGCGGAGAGCAACCAGAGCGCCAAAGTTTTCATTTATGTCAAGCTGGGTTTCAAGTCCTTTATATACCACATCCACCTCTTCGGGATTGGTAATATTATGTATAAGGATCATATCAACATATGCTCCTTCCGGATAGGATCCGTCATTATTTCCAAACATCTGTGAAAGCGACCTTTTCAGATCGGCCACTGCACCCTCCCCGTGATCCCCGTCAGTACTGTTCCTGACATTATCTAGTTTTGGATAACCTCCTTTTGCCCAGCGAACCATGGTTTTTGTTGTAAGGAAAATTGAATTCCTGAGCTCCTGGTTGTAACCCTTCTGACCCGGAATAAGATTAAGTTTCCGGAAAGCTTTCCCGTAGTTCATCTGACTCGGGCCATATGCATTTGAGGTATCGTAGTAATTAATTCCCAGATCAAATGCCTTTAATATGATCTCAACAGGTTCAATCCCTTCGGGGGTCCATTGCAGAGAACTTTGTCCTCCGAGCCCAATTGTAGTTACATCAAAATTGATCCGTCCGAAACGGCGTTTCATTGGGGATGGAATGACAGTAGATGTGCATGAGAGTGCAGGCAACATTGATACTCCGGCAGCAATTGCTGCTGAAAGCCTCATGAATTCACGGCGCGAAAGTTTGGATCTTCTTTTGGTTGATGTCATTGAGGTATAAATATAATATGATTAAGATCTGTACACAAATCTAGGAAACTCAGCTTAATATGTTAACATAATTATCAAATATTTCGGAAAAAAACTGTTTATTTTGGTAATCTTCGATCACTCCACTTTAGCGATCCTGGTGCGAAAATGGTCCCGGGACATGGAACAAGGCAATCTTTATTATTGTTTAATTATAAAATTATTCTCCTTTAAGGGATCGCCTGAACCGCTGTAAACAGCTTCACCAGGATAAGGAAATACAGGTCTTGTCATCATTTCTTTACCATTAACAACCTTCGAGGCAACGACTCGTTCTGGCGGATTGCCGTTTTCAACCCAGTCCTGTATCAATGCAATCCAGTCAATGCCAGAAGGCCCTTTTCCTCCACCGCAGTGCAGAACTCCCGGGAGCAGGAATAGCTTCATATAGTTATCCACCTCCGGATCATTAGCTTTAACTGCATTGAAATGCTCAATGGTGGCCAGAGCTGAAAGAGCAGGATCATTCCATCCATGCCATAAAATTATTTTACCATTGCGGTTTTTAAATTTGCTGTAGTCAGTCGATGTTGCATCAAGATAGGCAGAAGCATAACGGATCTCCTTTTGGTAATCCCTGAAATTGTAAGTTGTATAATCCCAATCCGGATCCTGCAGAATAAGAAATTTGAATATTTCTATTCCAAAATAAGCATGGAGGCTTGGGTATCCGCTTCTCTTCGTGTTTTCAGCCGAACCAGTTATCCATGTTATCCAGCCGCCAGGTTCGTTCTCTGCTCCGAAAGGGAACCCCGGATAAGTAACTCCATTTCCAATGTCGACACCTTTATAAATTATTTTGAGAACATCGATTTGTCTGGCAGTAAAACAATCATTCCCGGGTATATCTCCCGGACAAGGAGGAAGAACACGAAAATCAAATTTACATGCAGATGGGTTCTGTAATATACTGTCCCTGATTCCATCGATCACATCACATTGTTTCAGGACCGCCTCATGGAGTATGCGGATATGTTCTTTTGAAATTACAGGTTCGTTCAATACAGACGGGTAAACGGCCTGTGTATTCTGAATAAATTCTGCAGCAATCGCAGGCCAATTGAAAGCAGGAGCTCCTGCCACAATACCATCAAAATCATCTGGATAACGCTGGGCCTCCATCATTGCCTGTCCGCCACCCCTTGAACAACCGATGAAATAACAATACCTGGGATTAGATCCATAATAACTCCCGATGATAGCTTTGGAAACCTCAGCAGTACGATGTACGGCCAGATGTCCGAAATTCAGCTGGCGTTCCATATTATAAAGAGCCCAATCAGGTTTTTCATTGCTATGGCCTGTATCAGTTCCTGAAGTAGCATACCCCATATTAACTGTTGAACGGGCAGCGTTCTGTATGGTTCCCACAAATCCTCCTCCTCCCCCCATAATATAAATACCATTCCATTTATCCGGAAGAAGCAATTCAAATTTTGTTTCCCTTCCTATTACTCCCAGTATTTTGCAGTGCAAGGAACCAGCTGAAACAGAAACAGCTTCGGTTATTCTTACATCAGGTAATTTAAGATCCGTAAGCGCCTCACATGGAATGCATTTATCATCAGTTGGATTTCCCTGGCCACAGATAATACCAGACTGAATAGTCAATAAAATTGAGAATATAGAACTCAGTTTTTTCATTCGATAAATATGATGTGAATAATAAAATCAATAATAAGCAGAGTTTTTGTACATTTCAAAATTATCTGTAATGAAGGATTTTATGACAAGATACTCTATTTCAAATATACATCTTGTAAGATAGTAAATCAATTAAATTGAATAGTTATTAAGTGTGTCTTGGTTCTTTTATTGCTTAAAGATTAAGATCAGTTTCTCAAAAGCTCAAATTTTATCTGTCACAACTCCCCTTTTTTGGTAGAAAACCCTGGGCAAAACTGGCACGAAAAAGGGGCGGGGGCGTCAAAGGACCGACCGTAAAGTCCCGCCTTGGCGTGATAGGGAGGAGCCAGCCTGCCGGAAGGTCTTGATACACGCGAGAATGGATACGTGTAAGTGTTTGATTTTATTCGAAATCTGTTTTCCTTTGACCACTTCAAAGTCAGGTTTGAAAATATATAACATACAATAAAAATAACAAAGAATAAACTCAGGGATTGGCGGTTAATCGATTTTGTCCAGCTTTGGTTAAGGTCAGTAAATTTTCCATTATACTTATATATAACTTTGACTCCGATCAACAAAAAATATCAGTTCTGAGCCGTAATATGCCAACTAATATGATAAGTCTGATTGACCAGGTAAAATATTTATTCATTTATCCAATTATTTCGTCAGCCCTTCGGNNTGTTTATGAATTAATCAGGTTAATTTTGAAACCAGAGAGTTATTCAAATTAATATTGAAAACTGAAGTCTAAAAATAAATAAAATGGATACTTGCGATTATTCTAAATTTATTGACCACAGCCCATTAAAAATGGATGCCTCAGAATCGGAAATTGTCCGATTCTGCAGTGAGGCTATTGAGCACTCCTTTCATTCAATGGTTGTTTTCCCTTATTATATTGAACTGGCAAAAAAGATAATTAAGGATTCAGGTGTAAAGCTTGACACCGTAGTCGGTTTCCCTTTTGGGAATGAATTGATTTCTATTAAATCCCAGCAGGCAAAGACATATCTGGAGATGGGGGCAGATGAAATAGATATGGTAATGAACCTTTCAGCTTTCAAAAGCGGTAAGATTGACCATGTCAGGCGCGATATAGGTGCTGTATTGAAAGAAGTCAGGTACAAAAATGCTCTTCTGAAAGTAATAATTGAAATTGAACTTTTATCGGATGAGGAAATAGTTGAAGCATGCAATATTGTTGCTGAAGCAGGTGCTGATTTTGTCAAAACATCCGTTGGATTGTTAAGGGGCAGTAAACCTGCAACAGTTGAGCGGGTCAGACTTATGTACAACACAGTCTCCCCAAAAGGATTAAAAGTAAAGGCAAGCGGAGGTATACATTCCACTGAAATATTTCTTGCTATGATTGAAGCCGGAGCTTCGCGGGTAGGAACTTCAAAGGGCATTGAACTGATTGCAGGAATAAAAAACAGCGACCAGATAACAGATTATTAAGGATAATAAAGCCGGTGATCCTTACCACCTAAAAGGACCGTCTGAAAATGGTTAACATAATATTATACCATCGTATTTACACCTTATTTAGGAAAGAGTCAATTTTCTTTCATTTAGTGAGAAGTTGATAGTATCCGGCCAGAAGTCAAAGCAGGAAATCTTATGGTACATCCCTGAGCCGGGTGATATCACATATCTTTTCTGATACCTTCCATCCATTCAGGCATACAACCTGGCACGAAGAACAATCATCACATAGTTTTCGCGGAAGCTTCAGAGTTCTCAGCAGAGTATGAGCGAGTGCTGGTTGACGATAACCGTATACATACATATAAGCTCTCATTAGATCAGGGATTGGAAGTTCGGCCCTGCATTGCTTAAGACACTGGCCGCAACCCTGACAGAAAAAACCTGAGTAAGACTTTTCTCTTTTCAGGTCGTTCAATTCATCATCGGTAAGAGTCAGATCATCCATTACCGAAAGATCGATATTCATCTCGTCAAAGTTACTGAAGCCAGGTATTGTTGCATGTACATTAGTATCCTGGAGGACCCATTTCAATGACGCAACCGGATTTATTGGCTCATGTCCTTTTTCGATATCTCCCCTTATTACCTTAATAGCCACGACTCCCAGTCCTGCTTCAGCCGCACTGGCAATAGCTTCTTTGACCTGTAGTCTGTCTAATTGTCTGGGATTGTATGAAGCCATAACAACCTCATAGAATTTCGAATCAGCAGCGGCATTGACTGCTTCCGGCACATTGTTATGGCTGGTCAGACCCAGGAATCGGGTTTTCCCGGCTTTCTTTGCCTTTTCCATGGCTTTCATGACAGGTTCGTAGAAGGCTGATTCTCTCCGGGAGACCATATGGTGATACAGTATATCAACATAGTCCATTTGTATACTCTTCAGGGCTGTATCAAGGATCCTGGTAAATTCTTTCTCAGTCGCTGTTTTTTCATAGAGCCCCGTCTTGTAATCCTGGGGAAGGTGGACCTTAGTGCCATAGATAATTGATTTCCGGTCCCGTCCCCTGAGGACCTCTCCAAGCATTTCCTCGTTCCGAATCTGCTGAGGCTGGCCGGCAGTGGAATCGAAATGAGTTATTCCGGCATCAAGTGCAGCTTTTATCAAAGCAGGACTGCCAGAAGTTAAAATTCCCATTCCGATTACAGGTACTCTGATGCCTGTCTTTCCAAGAGTACGGTAGATTAATTTTCCTGAGAGTTCATTTTTCTGATAATTAATATTGGTTGCAAAAGTGTGGTTTCTGAATAATCCGGTTCCCAAAACTCCAAATGAAGAATTTCTAAGAAATATCCTGCGACTTATTTTCTTATTCATTGCGATCAGATTTTGTTGTTTCTTGGAGCAAGTTACGAGAAGTGGAGGCAAAAGTCAAGTAAAATGAGCTTTTCCACAAAATCTCTTCATCATGTCCTTTCCCAATAGGCGTCCTGATCATTTCTTATCTCCTTCCTAAAAAACCAACCAAGAAGAAAAAGAACATCCAATAGCAATAATGGTATATATACTTTGGGATCTGGCACATCCTGAGAACGGGCCTCCCCGATGATGTAGGCTATTCCTGATGTGATACTAAGAAGGCCGCCAATCCATGGCCATTTTCAGGAGTGCCATATGGCTTTCGGACCGCAGGTGGATCCTTTGGATATTATTGATCCGTCGCGGTATGGTGGAGCTCTGGAGAAAACGGGTAATCCGATGCCGAGATATGGCTTCTGTTAAGTTATTCGAGCAATATCATTAATGATCATGAGAGTAAAAATATGGTTTATATGTACGCTGTAAGAAAGATAAATATAAGAGTTAATCCTGCACCCATACATCTGTTAGCAAGTTAATAATTGAACGAGGACCCAGGTATAAAGTAAACAACTCTGAGTTCGATACAGAATTTAAGAAGACAAAGCCATTAAATGATCGATTATTTCCAGATTAAGAGATTGTTTCCCGGATTTCCCACTTTTTGCAGCGTTTGCGGTCCCATTTACGTATTAGTGGTGTAACCTGTATTAAATGGAGACTTCAGAATATTAATCAAAAACAAAGAGAATATGAGAAAGATAATTTTGGCAATGATATGTATTACGTTGCTGGGAACACACAATGCATGTGAAAAACAGAACGGTGAGCCCGATCTTACACCAAAGAGTATTAACCTTACCAGTGCGGCACCGCAGGCGATACAGAGCAGTAATGAGTTTGGGATCGAACTGTTTACAAAAGTTGCTGAGACCGACAATAAGAACCTTATGCTTTCGCCACTGAGCGCAAGTACAGCACTTACCATGCTTCTCAACGGCTGCGGTGGCGACACCTATTCACAGCTGCAGGAGACACTTAATTATCCGGCCGGAATGATGATCGGGGAAATCAATGAAGCCTACAAAAGCCTTGTTGACCAGTTGCTGAAAGCTGACCCAAAAGTAAAACTCGCACTTGCAAATGCGATATTCTACCGGAATGGTTTCGTTGTAAAACCCCCATTTCTTAACATTATGAGCAATGACTACAAGGCCACGGTTAACGGGCTGGATTTCTCAGCCCCGTCAGCGCTCACAACAATAAACAAATGGGCGAGTGACAATACTGCTGGCAAGATTCCCAAAGTGCTCGATAATATTTCGGCAGATGCTGTAATGTTCATTATGAACGCTCTTTATTTCAAGGGTGACTGGAGTTACCAGTTTGACAAAACGGCAACCCAGAACCGTCCTTTCTATCCAGATGGCGGCTCAGCTGTCAGCGTAAGCACCATGAACAGTGAAATAGGGGCCAAGGTTGTCTATAACACCAACTACAGGGCAATGGAGATGCCTTACGGGCGTACCAATTTCACAATGGTTGTAATTGTTCCGACAGAAACGCTTGGAGAATTCTATACATCATTCACCCCCCAGGTATGGAACTCAATAACTTCAGGATTCGATGAAGCCAATGAATTCGCGAAACTGATCGTCTGGATGCCGAAGTTCAAATTCTCATACGAGAAGTACCTGAACGACCAGCTCAAAGCCATGGGGATGGTAGATGCATTTATACCTTTCCAGGCAAATTTATCTGGTATTTCCGACCAGTCAATTTATGTTGACTTTGTGAAGCAGAACACTTTTGTGGAAGTCGATGAGGTGGGGACCGAAGCTGCCGCCGTAACTACGATCGGCATAAATCTTACCAGTATGCCCCCGCAACCGCAGCAGTTCGTTATTGATAAACCGTTCGTATTCGCAATCCGTGAGCGCACAACCAATACTCTTCTGTTTATCGGGCAGGTAGTTAATCCGTAAGAATATAGCTCAGGGCTCCAGCCTACGCCAAGGCTTCTACTGGCGAGCAGGGCTCAGGGCGAAGAGCAAAGAGCGCAGAGCGCAGAGAAAGATAAAAGATGAGGAGCCCAGCTATGCGGGATAAACTCCGGCGAGCCAGGTGAAACCAAATCCCGCAAAGCGGGACAAAAAACACAAGACAAAAGGTAAAAAATTACCGATATCGAATACTTATTACTAATAAACCATAAACCTATTTTAAATGATATGAAAAACTTAATTAAAGCATCAATTACACTCCTGGTCCTGACAGCCTCCCTGACGGGTTGCATGGACAGGACAGTAGAGCGGATAACTTACACGGCAAATGTGCCTGTATACATGTCGTTCAGTGAATTTCGCAGCAACTTTCAGAAGAGCGAGCCTGTTGAGATAACCCTGCCGGGGAAGATTTACTTCAAGGACGGCTTCTTGTTTGTGAATGAGTACGGCAAAGGAATACATGTTATTGACAATTCCGATCCGGCCAATCCTGAAAAAATAGCCTTTTATGAAATAATGGGAAACGTCGACATGGCAATAAAGGGCAATATTCTGTATGCTGACAGCTACATTGATCTGGTTGCAATCGACATAACCGATATCAACGATCCTAAGGAGGTGGGCCGCCTCATGAACATTTTTCCCGAGGTAGTCCCCGAGGGTGACAGATGGTATCCCTATGCAATGGTCGATAAGAGTAAGGGAGTGATAATTAACTGGGAGGTCAGGACCATCACTGAGGAGAGGGAGCCGGGCAGCAACTGGGGAGGCTGGATATACCGTGGAGAATTTGCTTTTGTAACCACTCTCGACGGCGCAAAGCAATGGTCATCAGGTGCCGGAACAGGCGGCTCGATGGCCAGGTTCATGCTCAATGACGATTTCCTTTATCTCATTGCCCATCCATGGATGCTGAAAACTGTAGATGCAGAAAAAGCAGATAAGATGAGCGTTGTTGACAGCGTCAACGTCCCTCGTACCATGGAAACACTTTTCAAACTTGAGGATAAGCTTTTTATAGGGACAACAACCGGAATGCTCATTTACGATATTTCCAACGCAACACGGCCAAGGCAGATCTCTTCATACGATCATATTACGGCATGCGACCCGGTGGTTGTCGACGGACAGTACGCATACGTCACACTCCGGACAGGAACCATGTGCGCCAACGGGCAGAACCTTCTCGAGGTGATTGACATTTCGTCCATTACCAATCCTTACCTCGTGAAGTCATACCCAATGTTCAACCCTCATGGTCTCGGTGTAGACGGCAACATTCTCTTCATCTGCGATGGCAAGGCAGGACTTAAGATTTACGATAAGTCCGATCCCCTGGCAATTATTACCAACCAGATTGCACACTATCCCGATTTCGACACCTTCGATGTAATTCCGATGAACGGGATACTTATGCTAATCGGTGCGGGAGGAATCTATCAGTACAACTATTCCGATCCGCTTAATATAGTCCCGATAAGTCACATTGAAATTGTTAAGGACGGGAAATAGAACCATGAATTTCTTAAGAGCCATAATTGTTTCCCTCTTGTTTGCATTAACCCTCACTGCTTCTGCACAGAAGTCTGATAAACAGACAATTGTGCTTATCGATGGCACCTGTATAGTGGGTATTATAGTGGCCGATTCAGGAGACTACTTCAGAGTTAAGATAAAACGGCCACAGGTAATAACGCTCAGGAAATCAGAAATATATTTTTCCGGCAAGGCCAAGCCTGAAGCGATCAGTAATGTTGACAAGCGAGGTTATTCCATAAGGTTATCTACATCAGTACTTGCCGGCCGTAACAGCGACGGTAAAGTAGGAAGCATGAGCTTTCACCTTTCAAACGGTTACCAGTTCAGGAATGGTTTGAGTGCTGGTTTCGGTACAGGTATTGAGGAACTCGACGTGCAATTGATACCGGTTTACGCCGATCTGAGGTTCCAGCCTCTCAAAACAAGAGTATCGCCCTTTGTGTGGGCAAAAACAGGATACGGCTTTCCGCTTGGCGATCAGGCCACAGGAGATTATTACTACTATGGAAATTCCCCTGAATCGAAAGGCGGAATGATATTCAACGCCGGAACCGGTATCGCACTCTATTCATGGAAGAGAAATGCCGTTAACATTGGTGTTGGTTACCGCTACCAGAGATTAAGCTTCAGACAGATGAATATATGGGGAGGAGAATCAAATAAAGAAATTGTCAGGCACTTCAACAGGGTTGAAGTGCAGTTTGGTTTTATTTTCAGGTAAGTAAAGAAATACGATGGAATCAATCATAAAACCATCCTAATTAAGTTATTTTGAAAGAGCTTAATCTGGATGCTGCTAATGGGCAAACGGGAAAATTATGAAAAGGATCTGTCAGACCTGGCGCTTATCAGGCGTTGTTCAGAAGGAGAGGTTCGCGCACAGGAACTTCTCTACAAACGCTATTTCTCATTTGCCATGTCAGTGGCCATCAGGTACACCTGCGACGAAAACGAGGCTATGGAGATAGTGAACGACAGCTTTATGAAGGTACTTGAAAAAATAGGCGAATTCGACAGCACCAGGCATTTCAAGCCATGGTACGGCAGGATACTTGTCAATTCGGCTATTGACAATTACCGGAGGAATACGAGACACTCATCTCATCTTCAAATAGATGATATAGAGGCTACGGAGGAACAGGAGCCCGAAATAAATGCAGAGCTTTCAGCAGGCGACATCCTGTATCTTTTCAGGCAGCTGCCTGAAAATTACAGGGTAACCTTCAACCTGTTCGAGATTGAGGGCTATACTCATGATGAAATCGGGAAAAAACTCGGTATTGCAACCTCAACTTCACGCTCGAATCTGGCCCGCGCCAAGAAAATACTCAGGGAACTCTACATAAAGAATTTCAATCCGGTGAAAAAGAACAATGAAGCTTTTTGACAACATATTCAGGGAAAACGTTAGCAAGGCATTCAGCGACTACAGCGCCGACCATCTGGCAGATAGGGGGTGGAATTTGTTCAAAGCCGCAAGAAAGGGAGAACACAGGTTCAAAGCAGTAATACCCCTGTGGGCCAGGGCAGCTTCTGTAGCCCTGATTGTCGGAACCGGCGCCTTCATAGGTTATCTGATCATTAACCAGCCATCTGCTGAAGATATCCTTACAGTGTCGGACACAGAGTCGAAAAAGGAAATACCTTCAACAGTATACTCCGAATCTCCGAGCTCCGTTTCAACAGTTATCTCAGAAATGTCTGAACCTGTAAGGCAAAAGAATGAGGTAAGGTATGCGGCAAACCTGCCGGCACCAGACGTTTCAGAACATCCGGCAAAAGCAGAACAAATGCATAAGGAGGCAGCCCAGGTGCAAATCGATACAACTGTTCTGCCTGTGGTTGCAGAAGACAAATCTCAGCAGTCTGAAGATACAATTAACCTCGCTTTTGAGGAGGCGCTTAAGGAATTCCTGGAAGGAGAACATGAAGAAACCGTAACCGAAGAGCAGGAAAAACGATCCGGCAGGACCTCCTTAATGGCTGGTGTTTCAGGATTGCTGGCTCAGGTCCGGGATGCCGCTTCAACGTCTCCGGGAGGGTCGTTCGGGTTCTATCTTGAACAGAAGATTACCGACAGGATCTCTTTACGTCCGGGTCTGGCCCTGGCTATTAACTCAGTAGGTGTTGACATCAGATCGGGCAGTTACAATGAGTTTGCCTATTCAGTCCCGCTTTACGATGGTAACAGCGGAACACTCGATTCCTACAACGGACGGTTGAATATGCTGGCAATGGAACTACCTTTGAATATTGTATTCAGAGTATTCGAAAAGGAGCGTTCAGGCCTGTTTCTCTCAACCGGAGCCTCGACGATGATCTATATCAGCCAACAGTTCTCCGGTGATTTTGTGAATGAATATACACAGAACAAGTTAAATACAGCCACCGGCCTGATTGATTCCGAGACGAGATATTCGACGATAACGGTTGAAAACAGCTATGGCGCTTTCAGCCGGACAGACTATTTCGGGCTGGCCAACTTCTCTGCGGGTTACTCTCTTCCCTACGGCAAGACCGGAACACTGCTGATAGAACCGTTCATGCAGTTACCTATCAGCGACCTTACTGCACTTAATCTTCGTGTTCGTTATGGAGGGATATCGATGAAGATACGTTTTGGCAGCCCGAACAATGAAAAATAGGAAGTGAGGTTGCATGCAAAGTCCTTGTCACAAGATGATGCAACACATCAGGTAAACAAAATCATGTCAGCCATTTCACCGAAACCGGGCTTTGCCCGTCGTAGTCCGCCATGATTATAATATTTGTTAAAAACGAGTTAGGCGTCATAAGTGGCGACAGGAAATAAACTATAATTTTGGAGAAATATAGAAAAAATGAAAGCAGTCGTATATAAGAAAAAAAGTTATCCTGACAAACTTGTCCTTTGTGATATTGAAAAGCCTGTTCCAAATGACAGCGAGGTCTTAATAAAAGTGTTTGCAGTCTCCCTGAACGCCGCGGACTATCGTTCAATGAAAATGAGAATCATTCCAAAAAGAAAAATATTTGGGGCAGATATTGCCGGCCAAATCGAATCCGTTGGTAAAAATATTTCTTCGTTTAGAACGGGAGATGAAGTAATGGGCGATCTTGCCAGTTACGGTTTTGGTGGGCTTGCTGAATATGTCACAGCTCCTGAACGAGCAGTGATATTCAAACCAAAACAAATCTCATTTGAGGAAGCAGCTGCCATACCAATGGCTGCAGTGACTGCCCTTCAAGCTTTGCGTGATAAAGCCAACATTCAAAAAGGGCAGAGAGTACTGATCGTCGGTTGTGCCGGGGGTGTCGGAACATTTGCAATACAGTTGGCCAAATATTTTAAAGCAGAAGTATCTGGAGTATGCAGTTCAAAAAATGTTCAGCAAACGTTATCTCTTGGGGCAGATTATGTTTTTGATTACACAAGAGAGGATTTTACGGAAAGCAATAAGCGATACAACATTATCTTAGGAATTAATGGAAATTATCCGCTATTAGCCTACAAAAAGAACCTGACTTCAAATGGAATATATGTCATGGTTGGTGGTTCCATATCGCAGATTTTCAAATCACTTCTATTTGGTTGGTTACTATCTTTCGGTTCAAAGAAAATGAAGTCTTTAGCTGCCAAAGCAAACAAAACTGATTTGGAATTTCTGGCAAAACTTTTAGAGAAAGGCATTATTAAACCTGTAATTGACCAATGCTACCCGCTTGACAAGACAGCAGATGCAATGAACTACTTAAAACAAGGACACTCGGCAGGTAAAGTGGTGATCAACATAGAACCAAAATAAAAAATTACGAACGCCTAACACGNNAGGGATTAATGTCTTAAATTCAGGAAGTGTTGTCAGGGTAAACTTTAAAATAATACAATATTAATGTTGATTGCCAAACACATGAATTGTACCTTAAAACTGCAACGCGGTTTTAATAATCCAATTCCTGATGAACAAAGTTAGTTTCGACCGGGCCGCAACTGGCAGCATTGATATGGTAAAGAAAGTAGTCAGTCCCTGGGGATGACGTGCGAATTATTGATGATGTAACCTCAATTTCTCAATATTCTGGTTGCCGGTGCGGGTAAATGACTGAAATATCTTTAGTTTAAATCCGCTAAGAGCCAGATATTTATCAGATGCCATATAATCTGAAAAATCACCCCATGTGCCATGATCTTTGACCACCGCACCCATATGTACAAATCCCATCTCGCCGAAATTGAATTCGCAGCTGGTCGGACCCTTTTGAAGGGACAGGGAATATCCGGTCTTTTTGTCGCTTGACAGCAGGTGCTTTAAAGAAGCCTCGTATAATTGCACATCATTAATGTATGAGTCAGTCGATTTCCAGTCACCATTGATCTCTATCTCCATCCAGGAATGTCCTCCGGCATCCGGCAGCAAAGGGAAAGCATACGAGGGAAAAATCCCTCTCATAATGTTGAGATCGATCAAACCCGTATGGATACGTGAAGGAATTTCAGCAATTCTGCAGAAAGCGTGAAAAAGAGTGGCCTTTGTGTTGCAATACCCAATCCCATACCCGATTGTTTCTGAAGCCTTTACTTTATCCCATTTCGGAGGGAAACCGAATTTGATCTCGTCCCGCAGATACAGGAAAATACTCTTTAAGTTTTCCTCCCGGCTTGCTCCCGGCTTAATCAGTTCCTTTGCTTTAGCCTGTACCACAGGATGATCAAA
>DCVC01000369.1 GCA_002328625.1 Bacteroidales bacterium UBA2198 | reverse complement strand
TTCAGAACTTATATGATAAACCTGAAAATACGCCAAATGAATATGGATGAATCTTAATCCCGGGCATTATACTGAATGGATTAATGTAGTACCTGAAAGTGGGTTCAAGGTTTAAAGAGATTTTTTCAGAGAGGTTATACTCCATCCCCATTCCGATAGAACTACTTAGCATGAAAGGATTCAATCCTTCTGTTTTACCCACAGGATAGCGGCCTCCATCGATCGTCGTGTAAACGGAGTTATTAACCAGCATGTTATAAGACAAACCGCCTATAACGTTAACATCCAGAGTCTTATCTAAAAGTTTATATTTCAGTATAAAAGGCATCTCCAGATAACTGAAATTCTGATAAAGTGAGTTATTAAGATATTGCAGATCTGATTTCAAAGGGTCAAATATGTCGTTCGTATATCTCGTAAGCACCCTTTCTCCTGCTTTGTCCACCAGGAATACATCTACATTGTTTGTATAAATTGTACCGCTTGATGTTAGAACTTGAAAATTACGATCACCTTTTGTGTAATCGTATTTCTGAAATCCGGAAAATGAATTTATTCCGCCTACCTCCTGTCCTACTGATGAATAATACAATCCTGACTGAATGCTCAATTTATGGGAAATTTTATATGAGAATGTCACTCCTCCCGAGTATGAAATCTGTGCTTGCTCAGATTCCATTATTTGTCTTGCCAGTTCATCATTGCCTGAGCTAAATCTCGGATGATATGTCGGTGATGCCATGGCTGCAATCGACCACCTGTTTGTTATTTCGTTTACATTAACTGAAGGATAATCCTGTTCCTGCAAAAAATCATCAAAGTAATTTGCAGAGAATGATTCCTGGCGTGCAGACAATGATCCGTTTCGTGAAGATGTAAAAAATCTGAAGGGTAGAAATCCTCTCTTTTCAGGGATGACACCAAAATCGGATTGAATCACTTCTTTATTATCAGCAAGTGGTTCTGTTTGGTACTGTTTCTGAAACTGAAGTTCCTTTGAAGGACCGGGAATTGATTTATTCCTTTCGGTAACTCTTCTGTCAGCAGATAATACCATATCACTGACGGGCATTTCAGATTCCCCGCTTAAAGCAATCACAGGCGTCAGGTTGTCAGGCATTATTTCCCTGCTCAATCGGTAAACCAGAAAGGATAATGAAATGAGAACAGCAATAACGGCAGCACCTCTTAACATGATATAAGGCTGCTGTTTCCTCCTTATTATCGGACGAATAGTTATCCATACATCTGCCGGCGGAAGAACCTCGAAATCTTTAAGTCCGTTCCTGAAAACCAAATCAATATTTGCCTCTTTGTTAGCCATTTGCAACTTTCCTGGTAATCCCTGCAATTGAACCTACTCTCCTTTGAAGAATCACTCTTGCCCTCGAAAGGTTTGACTTTGATGTACCTTCAGAAATATTTACCATTCTGCCTATTTCCCTGTGGGAGTATCCCTCAATTGCAAAAAGGTTGAAAACCATTCTGTACTTGGGGGGCAACTCTCTTATAATATCAAGCAGATCAACAGCTTCCAATCCTGAGTAATCTTCATTATCCGGTTCAGCATCTGGTTCCGGGATCAATTCTATATCATCAACCCTGTAAAGATTATGCTTACTGCGGTAATGCTCAAGCGCTGTGTTGACAATTATCCTGCGCATCCATCCTTCAAAAGAACCTTCATGCTTGTAATGAATGAGGTTCTCGAATATCTTAATAAAACCTTCCTGTAAAATATCCCTGGCCTCTTCATCATTACCCGAATACTGGAGACATATTGCATATAACTTTGATGCATGCCTTCTGTACAGAAGTTCCTGATCTCTTCTGCTGCCAGCCAGACAACCTTTTATTATATTTTTTATATCCGACAAGGTTTTTTACCTTTTTCAGAATATAAAGATATAAAAAAAAATTATCTGAAATACCAATATTTCCAATAAGAAAGATGTGATTTAATTAAAAAAGGTTGCGTTGAAATACAATTAAATATGAATTACTTCTCCGTATGCTGCTGCTGCAGCTTCCATTATGGCCTCAGACATGGTCGGATGAGGATGAACAGATTTAATTATTTCATAGGCTGTAGTTTCAAGCTTTCTTGCTACAACTATTTCTGCGATCATTTCTGTAACATTGGCCCCTATCATGTGAGCTCCAAGCAGTTCACCATATGCAGTATCAAAAATAAGCTTAACAAAGCCCTCTTTCGATCCGGAAGCACTCCCCTTGCCTGATGCGGTGAACGGGAATTTACCGACTTTGATATCAAAACCTGCTTCCCTGGCAGCTGCTTCTGTCATTCCGCAGGAAGCTATCTCCGGATTTGTATATATGCACGATGGAATATTCTTATAATCAAGAGGATCTGTATCGAGACCTGCCATTTTTTCAACACAAATTATACCTTCGGCTGATGCGACATGTGCCAGTGCAGGACCATGAACGATATCCCCAATAGCATGAATTCCGGGTACCGAAGATCTGTAAAAATCATCAACAACAACTTTTTCCTTTTCAATCCTCACGCCTGTTTTATCCAAACCTATGCCTCCTATATTTGTTGTTACTCCGACCGCAGATAAAACTATTTCAGCTTCAACAATCTCCTCTCCTTTTGGTGTCTTAATCCTTACCCTACACTTATCTTCTGAGGTATCGACTTCCTCAACAGAAGAACTGGTCATGACCTTCATCCTTAGTTTTTTAAATGATCTCTCAAGTTGCCTGGATACCTCTTCGTCTTCATTTGGTACAATCCGTGGGAGAAATTCCACAAGAGTCACATCAGTTCCAATGGTCTGATAAAAATATGCAAATTCACTGCCAATGGCACCCGAACCCGCTACCACCATCGATGTCGGCTGTCTTTCAAGGGTCATTGCCTCTCTGTATCCGATTAACCTCTTTCCGTCCTGTTTTAAATTTGGAAGTTCTTTCGATCTTGCCCCTGTCGCAAGAATGATATTCGCTGCCGTATAACTTTTTAAGTTACCCCCGGCATCCTCAACTTCTACAGAATTGCTTCCTGAAAGACGTCCAAACCCTCTTATATGCTCAATATTATTCTTTCTGAAAAGAAAGTTTATTCCTTTGCTCATACCCTCGGCAACATTCCGGCTCCTTGAAATAATTGTATCAAAGTCAGGCTTGATCTCACCTTCAACTTTTATTCCATAATCAGAAGCATGATTGAGATATTCATAAACCTGTGCACTCTTAAGTAATGATTTGGTGGGTATGCATCCCCAGTTTAAACAGATCCCTCCCAGCTCTTCCTTTTCAATTACAGCCACTTTCATCTTTAGTTGGGATGCCCTTATAGCAGCCACATAACCTCCCGGGCCACTTCCGATAATAATTAAGTCGTAATCCATTGTTTTTGTGAAAATTTTTTATTATATTTATATTTTAGACCAGCTTTACGGTTTTTTCATCTCTTCTCATTGTCTGGCTGATAATCTTTGCAAAAATCCATATAATTACAAGGGTAAATATTATGGTTGCACCTACAGGTATTCCGGCGAAATAAGAGATTGTATAACCTGCGGTAATGCCGATAAAACCTGCCAATATCGACCACAATACTATCTTGGCATATACCCTTGTAAAGATCATGGCAATATTGGGAGGGATAGTGAGCAGGGAAATAACAAGTACAACACCTGCCATTCTTATATTCAAAACAATAGTCAATGCCATAAGTGAGGTTGTAATGTATTTAAAAACATTCACATGCGAGGAATACGTCCTGGCAAAGACCTCATCAAATGAAATGTATAGAATGGTTCTGTAAAAGATGGTGAAGTAAAACAGGAGTATTACTGACATGACTCCGAGAGCTATTATGTCAGCATTTGTAACTGTAAGTATGCTCCCAAAGAGATAGCTCATGAGGTTTGGTGTGTATCCGGGAGTAAGATAAATGAATATTATACCTGTTGCCATACCAAAGGCCCATAATATGCCAATTGCTGAGTCTTCCCTGATCTTTTGTCTCACTGAAAGGTATTCCACTCCCAGGGCAGATAAAATACCAAAGATTGCAGCTCCGACCACAGGATTAATTCCCGAAAAATAACCTATTCCAATACCTCCGAATGATGCATGGGTTATTCCCCCGCTAAGAAAAACCATCTTTCTTGAGACAATATATGTGCCTGCCAGTCCTGCAGTTATGCTTGCAAATATGGCACCCAGAAACCCTTTAATGATGAATTCATATTGAAAAACAGAACCTTCCACTAACTATGATGTTTTAAAACAGTATGGGGCACATCGCCATGTGTGATAAGCTGAATCGGACAACCGTATGCAAGCAGCTGGTCATTGGATATCTCTGACGAAGGATGATAATGCAATAACCTGTTTACGCACGCAAAAGATTTAACGTGTGCAGAGATAGTTCCTATATCATGGGAAACCATTAAAATGGCCATGCGTTTATTCAGATCTTTGAGTTTTTCGTAAAAATCATTTTCAAAATTTGTATCAACAAAATTACCAGGTTCGTCTAGCAGAAGAAGTTTTGGATTTCCAATCACGGCACGACCAAGGAAAACTCTTTGTAACTGACCTCCAGACAATTCATTCAGTGAAGCATTTGACAATTCAGCCAGCCCTAGTTCTTCACTTACAGTATCTGCTCTTTTTTTGTCAGAGGAAGACATCATCGATACAAGTCCTTTCCTGATCATAAGTCCTGAAAGAATAACGTCCTTCACTGTGACCGGATAGTTAATATCTCCGGTTGACATTTGTGGCAGATATCCGATATTGTTGCCATTTATCAGATCGTGATTGAAAATCAATTTACCTATTACCGGATTCACCAGTCCAAGTATCACCTTCAGCAGAGTTGTTTTACCTCCTCCATTAGGGCCGATAACTCCAATGAAATCGTTCTCGGCAACCTTGAAATCAACACCCTGAAGCACCGGGCCTGCTCCGTATGAAACTGTCAATGAACTCATTTCAAGCAATAATGCCATTTCCTTATTTATTTATTTTCCCTGGTAAAATCATCATACAGAATATCTATAATATCAAGGGTTGCACTAAACCAGTCTTCCGACAATGGATCAATAATTACCACTTTGGCCCTCGTTTCACTTGCTATCGCTTTGGCATTCCTGGTATCATACTCTTTCTGCACCAAAATAACACCCAGGTTTTCATTTCTTGCGCGGTCTATTAACTCTTTCAGTCTTGAAGGTGTTGGCTCCTTGCCTTCGTACTCAACAGAAATTTCCTCAAGACCATAATCTCTTGCAAAATATGCCAGGTTCGG
>DCVC01000264.1 GCA_002328625.1 Bacteroidales bacterium UBA2198 | reverse complement strand
TGGAATATGACAAAGACCTGGTAGTGGTTTTATCAGACTGGACCAACGAAAAACCAATGAATCTACTGCGAAACCTCAAGAGAGGCACCGATTGGTATCAGATTAAGAAGCGAACCTCTGTTCCGCTGAGCCTGGCGATTGCTAAAGGAGGATTTGGGGCACAGCTTAAGATGTGGCGTGACCGGATGGAAGGGGCTGACATAGCAGATATTTATTATCCGGCTTTCTTAAGTAATGGAAAGCGGCTTGCCGAATATCCTGATTTTAATCAGGGTGAAAAAGTCAGGCTGCGATTTATAAATGCCTCTTCTTCTACCTATTATTGGTTGGATTTTGGTGCAGGCAATCCAATGGTGGTTGCAAGCGATGGAGTTGATGTTCAACCCGTACACAAAAACAGATTTCTCTTTGCCATTGCCGAAACCTATGATGTCATTGTAAACATCCCGGAAGGCAAACTCGAAATTATTGCCACGGCACAGGATGGTTCCGGTAACACGACCACCCATCTCGGGAGCGGGAAATTATTCCCCGCACAGGTAATCGACAGACCCGATAAGGTCGCTATGATGAAGCAAATGGCACAAATGGATATGAAAATGGGGGCACCAGCTTTATTGGGAAATAAAAAGAAGAATACACCCGAATTCCTGATGAAAAAATATGGCATGAAAATGAAGATGGATATGGACAATGCCGAAATGAACAAAAAACAGAATATGCCCATGAATGATGAGATGGATATGGGACACATGAACCATAACACCATGCCGGAGAAAGATACAAACGGAGATTTTACTCACGAGGAACGGATGACGTATTTTAACTATAATTTCCTTGAAGCAAAAGAGAAAACAACTTTAAGTCCGGATATCCCGGTAAAAGAAATGCTTTTAAACCTTACCGGTAATATGAACCGATACGTGTGGAGTTTAAACGGTATCCCGCTTTCAGAAGCCGACATGATAAAAATTAAAGGTGGTGTAATTACCCGGATTATATTGAATAATCTCACCATGATGCACCACCCGATGCACCTTCACGGTCATTTTTTCAGGGTTATCAATGATAATGGGGAACGTTCGCCTTTAAAGCATACGGTAAATGTACCCCCAATGGAAAAAGTAATCATTGAGTTTTACAATGAAGAATATGGCGACTGGTTTTTTCATTGTCATGTGCTTTATCATATGATGGGTGGTATGGCCCGGGTATTTAGTTATGATACGCCACTGGACGAGCGAATGAAAGATTTCCCCATAAAGAAACTTTTTGATGAAGCAGACCACTATTATTCCTGGGGTTCGACTCAGTTAGGTTCTAATTTCTCTGAATTAAGGCTTACGTCAGGCAGCATTCGTAATGAGTTTAATCTGCGAGTGGAAAGCGATTATATCCGGAATTCAGAAGTAGAATTCAGCTATAACCGGTATCTGAATGACTGGGTACGAGTTTATGCAGGGGTCAGTTCAGAAAATGAAATTCCTGACTCTTATGCTGCATTTAACACTGTCGGGTTAGTAGGGGTAAAGTATTTCACACCTTACATGTTCAATGTTGATGTGAGTATAGACCATCAACTTCGCCCCAGAGTTCGTATTGATAAGGAAATTCTATTGTTCCCACGTTTTTTCGTTGAAGGA
Organism: Bacteroidales bacterium UBA2198; assembly: GCA_002328625.1. Taxonomy (GTDB): domain Bacteria; phylum Bacteroidota; class Bacteroidia; order Bacteroidales; family VadinHA17; genus LD21. Next base: position 1,632 of record DCVC01000264.1, on the reverse strand, counting down.
GAGTACGAATATCGTGCAGACTTTGGTTGGGTCAATGATTTAGAAGACAACACAAGTTTTGAGGGTGAAGATGAATGGCTGATCAGGGCTTCTTATATACTTTCCCGTAATTTTTCCATCCAGGCCAATTATAATAGCCATTATGGCTGGGGTGGTGGCTTAAGCGTCAGGTTTTAATAACAAATTCAAAAGCCAGACTGAAAATCATGTAGAAAAGTGGCTGAGAGACCAAAAAAATCTCACCGATTCAGCCTTGGCGTATGAAGTTGCAAAATCAGTTTGTATCTTTCTCAACTGAACGCAGACTGTAATTTCAGGGATGGAAACAATTAGACATATACTGGAGGCTGTGATTTTTCGTGTCGGGAAATTTGAGATCATGGCCTCAACGTTGTTGATTGTTCTTCTGATATTTATAGCCACCAAAGTTCTTTTGTGGATTATCAGAAAGGCGATCTTCAGGAAGCGAAGTAGGGATGGAATTGAGATGAGCAATGCCTACTCGCTTTACCAGATTATCAGGTACCTGCTTTGGATCATCTCTATATTGTTTATGATGCAGACACTCAGCATCAGCATTACAGTTCTCCTTGCAGGTTCTGCTGCGCTGCTGGTGGGAATAGGGCTTGGCCTGCAACAGACATTTAATGATTTTATCTCCGGCATTATCCTCCTTATTGAGGGAACAACAAGAGTCGGGGATGTGCTGGAGGTTGACGGCGAGGTGATTAAAATTCAGGAAATAGGAATACGCACCTCAAAAGGACTGTCGCGTGATGACATTGTGGTAATTATTCCCAACTCGTACATTACTACCAATAAAGTGATTAACTGGAGCCATCAGTCGATGAAGACACGCTTCCGGATCAATGTAGGGGTAGCCTACGGAAGTGACGTGGATCTTGTCGTTAAGGTTCTGGAGTCAAGTGCCCTGGAACATCCCGAAATCGCCGATAAGGAACATATTGAGGCACGTTTTGTAGATTTCGGCAGCTCTTCACTCAACTTCCAGCTGCTTTTCTTCAGCGACGATGTCTTCCGGATCGAGAAAGTGAAGAGTGAGATCAGGAAGATCATAAACCGGAAGTTCATTGAGAACAAAATTACAATACCGTTTCCGCAGGTTGATCTCCATGTCAGGGATATCCCGGGGACAATGCATACATGAAGTATTTATGTGGTTTAAAGTTATTTATCCTGTGACTGTTAGCGAAGAGGGCACTAAAGGAAGATTACCTGCTCAGTTAAGGACATGTAAAACACTGCAATTCGACCATATACAAGCAAGGTTTTAAAAACCTTTAAATAGAGCTATATGAACAATATCAACTCAGTAGATCAGTCCTTTCCGGACGAAAGGATAATTACGCTTGAGACTGTGATTGATTTATGGTCACAGACATACAATACCGAAGGAAAACCTGACTGGTCGCATATTCTGCCATATTATGACAATGATATTCTTTTCAGGGATACTGTTCAGGAAATCAGGGGTATAGAAGAATTTACGGCAATGACCGAGCGGCTGACAAAACGGTCAAAAGATCTCTCAATGAAGATAGTCAATGCCGTTCAGTCGGATAATTTTGTTTTTCTGGAGTGGGAAATGACCATAAAATTCAAAAAGAATCC
>DCVC01000071.1:12067-12389 GCA_002328625.1 Bacteroidales bacterium UBA2198 | reverse complement strand
CAACAGGTATTGCCAAAAGAGCCATGTCGGGTCCGAGGTCACCCGCATCACTTGACTTACCCAGCCAGCCAGTAATAAATGCTCCGGCAAAAACTCCTGTCATGTTCATCAGTCCGTACCCTGCCGCGCGATGCCCGGGTGATACAAACTGACAGAGAATCGGCATATTATTGGCATCAAACATCCCGAACCCTATTCCAAATAATATCCCGCCTCCTACTATGCTGACTAATCCATCTCCAAAACCTATGACCAATAAAGACGGGATAGTTAAAAAGAGACCAATGGCTCCTGTATAAATTCTCCCGCGAAGATTCCGGGA
>DCVC01000071.1:0-12042 GCA_002328625.1 Bacteroidales bacterium UBA2198 | reverse complement strand
AAGGGTCGGCAGCCAGTTTTTTATTCCCCATCCCGGGAAACTTGGGGCCGCAAAATAAAACAGGATTGCCCAGAAACTTATTGTTCCAAGCAGCATTCCAAAACTTTTCTTTATCGAATCCAATCCTTTCTTAAGAGATAAAGTTTGCTTTGGGATTCCGCTTATTGTTCTCTTTTCATGCAGAAAAAGGATCAGTACAACGCAATAGACCAATCCTATCAATCCAAAGCTGTGAAAGGCAGTCTGCCACGACCAGGAGTGAGCCACCGTAGCTCCAAAGCCACCCAGCGCCTGACCAAAATATAACCCGGTCATGTGAATACCAACGGCAAGCGAACGTGTGTTCCCTCGATGATAATCAGCGATCAAAGCCAATCCGGCAGGGATGTATAGTGCTTCGCTTACACCCATAACCGCTCGGAGGACATATAACTGTCCAAAACTGGTAGCAAATCCCATCATCAGTGTAACACCCGACCATACACCCAGGCTGCCGATAATAAGCCACTTTCTGTTAATCCTGTCTGCGACCAACCCTGCCATAGGTGACATCAGACCATAGATCCAAAGGAAAATGGCCATGAGACGTCCGAAGTTCTCCGCTGTTTCCAGTTGGCGGATATCGCCCATAATAGCCACCTTCATTGTCGAAAGCATCTGGCGGTCCATGTAATTTAACAACGCAACCATCCAGAGCAAGGCCACAACAAGCCAGGGATAAAAAGGTTTGTTTCTGATCGGCATTACAACATTTTTTCCAGGGTCCTCCAAACATGGTACAAGCCCCTGGGGAGATGAAAGCATCCTTTCCATTTTCCGCCTTTGAGCGGAATAAGCACCTCCCCTCTCCTGTTCAGATAACCGAACCACTCTCCGTATTGGGGATCAGGATAATGAGACCAGGTATAATCATGAACTTTATTAAACCAATCCAGACATGCAGGGTCTTTCGTATGATAATACCCTTTAATCAAAGTAACAAGAGTTTCAATGTGCACCCACCAAAGCTTCTGATCCCACTCAAGTTGTAAGAGGGGTTTCCCCTTTATATCCAGGAAATAATAAATGCCACCAAATTGTTTGTCCCAGCTGTAATTGAGAGTATGAAGGGCAATATCAACCGCTTTCCTGATCAGATTCTCATCATTGTTTCTCTCAGCAAGTTCCATAATAAAACACATTGCTTCAACAGCATGTCCCGGATTCAGTAAACGACCCTCGAAAGTGTCTGAAAAAGTGCCATCGGTATTTACGTTCTCCCTGATCAGCCAGTAATCACTATCATAAAAAACCTCCATTACATCATGAATGCACTTTTCGATTGTCTCTTTTACCAGATTTTTGTCCAAAAGATGTTCCAAATCAAGTGTCAGATTGCATAGAATCATTGGTAAGGAAAAATTTTTCAGAGGACGTGTTCCTTCTACCGATTTGTTATACTTGCCCCTGGGGTTCTTGGACCTGATAAGTATATTTTTGAATGCAGAGACAGCGATTTCGGCATATTGTTTATTTTTTGCCGCCTTTGCCAGTTGTCCGAAAGCCATAGCTGAAAAACAATCGGAAAAGATATTATAGGGTACAGTCAGGGGTTTTCCTTCCCTTGTAAGTGAAAAATACCAGTTTCCATTATCATCCCTGCCAAATTTTTCAAGGAATCCGGCGCCATGTTCCGCTATCTCAAGCCATCTTTCCCTTTTCTCAAAGTTATTGTAAAGCATTGAAAACATCCATACCTGTCTGGCCTGCAACCAGATAAACTTATCAGTATCATACACCTTCCCGTTACGGTCCAGACATGTGAAATATCCTCCACATTCTTTGTCACCTGAATATTTCTCCCAGAAAGGGATAACATTGTTGAGGAGTTCATTCTTGTACAATTCTGCTAACTGGGTGAAGTGTCTGGTCATAATGTTTGATTTTTTCCAATGGCGGTGGTTCAGGGTGCGGGTTGTGTGGTATGCACTTGCAGGCGTGAGGCTTTTACCGTGAACAGCAAGCCGCCAGCCTCAAACCGAGTAGGGATTAGCGTTTTGAGAACAGATCAGCCATATTAAGTTGCTGAACATCTTTAACGAATTCTTTGTACATGTCATTAGTCAGGTTTTTTAACGGGGAACGGAAACTGCCGCAATCGAGGCCGATAAATTTCATATAGGCTTTGCCGGTTGCCATCCCCCCGTATTTATCCAGCAGACGGATCATATTAATGGATGACTGCTGAAGCTGGCGTGCCTCAGCGAGGTTTCCTTTATTATATGCATTGATAAGCCTGTGATAAAGGGGTGCTGCATAATTGAAAGTGCTTCCTACAGCTCCTTTGCACCCTAACACAAGAGCCGACAGCATGCATTCGTCCTTTCCCATTAAAAGATCAAAAATACCATCTTTATACTCAAGGCATGATTTGAAGTCCATAAAATCCTCATGTGTAAATTTAATCCCGGCGAAATTTGGAAGCATGGTTGAGATCATTTCAAGAAATCCCAGCATCTGGATGTTAACTCCTGTCAGCACAGGGATGTTGTAATAATAGACTGGCATTTCCGGAACAGATTCCCCTATTGTGGCACAAAACTCAGCAACCTGATTGATGTCAGATGGTTTAAAGTAATATGGAGCAACAATAGCAATAGCTGAAATACCTGATTCATAAGAGAAAATTGCGTTTTCAATGCATTCTTTATAAGAGGTTCCTCCAACCAGATTAATAATCCTTACCTTTCCGCCTGCTTTATAACACTCAATCCATTTCTCTGCCTGGATCATTTTTTCTTTTTGAGTAAGTGAAGGCCCTTCTCCGGTTGAGCCATTAATAAATGCTCCATTAATCCCGTTCTTCTCAAGAAAACTGTAATATTCTGGGATCAAATCTGCATTCAGATTACCATCCTTATGCATTGGTGTAAAAGGAGCTGCTACTAATCCTTCATATTTAATTATCTTGTGCATAATATGTATTTTTCGTTTATCTAAAAATAATGAAAATTAATAAGTACTTAAAGTATGATGAAGGTTGGATTGATGAAAGTTGTAAAAAGGATCATTAACAATATCGTTTACTAAATTAGAATCTTCAACTTCAAGAATGGTGATATTTTTGAAAAACCCTGCTTCCCCGATGAAAGGGCTGATTATTCTATTTTTTAACTACCATATTATTATCAATAAGTCTGCTGTTATAGACCTGAATAATTGCTTTAAGTTTTTCTTCCATTGAATTCTGCAGTTCCGGGTTAGTATCCAGCAGATTGTTTTCAAGATACATATCATCTTTGAAATTATATAAGCCAACCGGATGGTTCTCGATCATTTCAAGAATATGATCCTTCATATAAAGATGATATTTGCTTCCTGAAGTATTGAAAGCAAAAGATTCGCATGAGTCGTCCATCAGATCGTTGCCAAAGGCAATATATTCCCTGTCAAAATTGAGATAGTTCAGGATCGTCGGCATGATGTCAATCTGTTGTGCTATCCTGTTCCTTATTCCTGTCAATTCGCTTCCAGGTTTATAGAATATTACTGGAATACTGTAAGACCCGTAGTCGTTCTGAAATTCCTTATGTAATGATTCATTTGTATGATCAGCAGTCAAAATAAAAAGGGTATTGTTAAACCACGGTTTATCATTGATCTCGTTAAAGAATTTCCTGAGCGCATAGTCAGTATAACCGACAACCTGGACAATCGGGGCAGGACCTTTCGGAAATTTGTCCTTGTATTTATCCGGAACCTTGAAAGGATGATGAGATGAAACAGTGAAAACAGATGCAAGGAAGGGTTGTTTGAAGCTATTAAGCTTACAGGCAAAAAAGCCAAGAAAGGGTTCGTCCCATACTCCCCACATGCCATCAAAATCACCAGTCCCCGGATATTCATTCATACCGAAATAGTCATTAAATCCGACCATTCTCGAAAATGAGTCGAAACCCATCGATCCGTTTGGGGCTCCGTGGAAGAAAGCTGAGTAATAACCCTTGGTTTTCAGCAAGTCAGGAAGACCGTTAATATCATTATTTGCATAATGTGAAATTGTATAAGGAGTTTCAAGCGAAGGTATCGAAGCAAAGATTGAAGGCATGGCATCGATCGATTTCTTGCCGTTGGCTATTGTAACATCAAATGTAAGACTGACACTTATAAGCGAGTCAACGAAAGGTGTATAACCTTTATAGGTACCACTCAGAAGGTTTTTGTTTAAAGAGCCTATATATTCCCTGGAAAAGCTTTCCAGTATGATAATCACAATATTCTCCTGCCTGAAAAGCCCCGTATCTTTTGGAATATAATGTGGATTATATAGTTTATCAAGCTTCTCGTCGTCAAAAAATTCATATCTCACAAGTGTTTTTTTATTGAAAGTCCTCAGGAGGCTGAACGGAGTATTAAGGACTATTGCCACATCGCGTGGATTCTCAACATATCTTGCTGCATTGCTTATGCTAATGGGTCGTGTTGAATGGCGATAACCACCTCGTGCACCAATAACGGCAAGTCCGGCAAATAATGGTACGATCAGAATATTTACGATATGATACGCAACCTGGTTCTTTACCGCCGGCTTTTTTACTTTAACCTGATTATAAAGCAATACAAGAATGAAGATCAGAAATAATGTAAACAGAACTACAGGCCAGTAATCAATCTGAAACTTGAAGAACAATTTTATCAGGTTTGATTCATTTTCGAATGTTCCGAAAACATCCGCAGTCGCTCTTTTATAAACAAACCGGTAGTAGACAAAATCAGCTCCGTTTATTGAAATTGCTATTCCGTTTACGATTAAGAAAAGGTATAGTATCACATTCTGATAGACATTATTATACCTTATTTCGAGAGGTATAATATGAAGAAGAATAATGAGAAGGTTGAAGTAGATCACTGCAGAGATGTCGAAGAGAAGTCCTCCTTTCAAAATTGTCAGAAACTGATTGAAAGGGATATCGGGAAACATCTTAAAATTGAAGGCGTAAAAACCTATCCTGCTTAATGTAAGGAGAAACATAATCAGCAGTATCCTGTAGAGGAGTACAACAAAAATGTTTCTTGATACCAGCCAGTGCTTCATACAGATTAATTTCAAAGACAAAGCCAGCCTTAATCAGAGCAGCCGGGTAAAAAAGTCTTTATTGAAACAGACAAAGATAAGAATAGCTGACATCAAGCTATGTTTGTAATGTTATAATTTCAATAGTATCCGGTTAATATTGAGAAATCCCTGGCTCCACTCGGGTTGGAAGGGATTTGTGTAGTTTAGAGTTAAGAGGGACCGGGTAGCGAAAAAATCCCTACACGCCCCCTCCCTTGCAATAATAACTTGTTGTCATTCTGAGCATAACGAATTGAAGCGAAAAATCTTCTTCTTTATCTTCAGAATTAACCGGCTAACAATGATTATGAAATAAATAGGTTCTAGTTATTGTCTTCCAGATCTTTAAGCATTTCCTTAAGATCCTTGTCCTTATAATCGCCCATATACTTATTTAACCTGTTTTTAGCTGTTATTCCACTGATCATAAGAAGTACGAACAACGCAGCCAGCACATACATGACAATTTTGGAAGTTTCGGGTTTTGCTTTAAGTGCCTCAACAAGTCCATTATAAAGAAGCCATAAAGCGAACAGATTAACTCCCAGCATTACAACAGATCCCAGTATTGAATTAATCCCCATGGTAAAGCCGAGAATTGCACTAATCGGCATAATGACCATCACCGAAGCCGTAACCCTTACATTAGCCTCAAAATCTGAATTACCTTTACATATCGAGGAAATAATCAGGAGAATTACCGCACCAATAAATAAGCCTATGATGGCACCGATAATATACCATATTAGAGCCATTATTCCAATAGCTCCTCCTAAGAAGCCTGCCCCCAATGCTCCTAATCCCAATAGTCCCCACAGGAAGGCAATTATACCTGCTAAAGCTCCATAAATCACGGCTTTAATTAAAGGTTCAGCCATACCTCCGGAGGTTCTCATCGTAGAAAAATAAGATTTCGGGTTTAAAAGGGTCTCTTTTGAATCCTTAATAAACGCATTAAAATCGAATGAAGAAGTTGATTCGCTCATAGTTTAATAGATTAGGTTAATGTTTCTTTATCAGTGAAAGCAAATAAGCATGTTAAGATAAAAAATATTTTATAACATGAAGTTAAAAATAGCTTTAATTTATACGGAAAAGGATAAAAACTGTAAAATGCCCCTTTTCCTATTATTCCAGATACGTATATCCATATAAGCCAGAACGGTAATTTGACAGAAACTCCTTACCCTCTTCGAGCGTAATTATGCCACTCTTCACAGAGGTTGTTACCCATGTTTCCACTGTACGAACCATTTTTTTTGGATTGTATTGTACATAATCAAGTACCTCGGCGACTGTTTCACCGTCGATCACCTGGTCAATCTTATAACCGTCCTCATCAACTGAGACATGCACTGCATTTGTATCGCCGAAAAGATTATGAAGATCTCCCAGAATCTCCTGATAAGCTCCTACAAGAAAAACACCCATATAGTAGGATTCTTTTGTTTTAAGAGGGTGAACAGGCAGATGATAAGAGGAGTTTCGGGTAGCAATAAAATTATCTATTTTACCATCCGAATCACAGGTCATATCCTGTATGGTGGCTGTTCTTACTGGTTCTTCGTTGAGCCTGTGAATAGGCATTATAGGGAATATCTGGTCGATTGCCCAGGCATCGGGGAGAGACTGAAAAAGCGAAAAATTGCAGAAATATTTGTCAGAAAGCATCCTTGATATTTGCCGCAGTTCGTCGGGGACATGCTTGGTTTTATAAGCAAGTTGATAGACTTCGCGGGCAATTGACCAGAATAATCGTTCAATCTGTGCCCTGGTCTTAAGGTCAACCAATCCAAGACTGAACCGGTCAAGAGCTTCCTCACGGATCTGTTGTGCGTCATGCCAGGTCTCCAGCATCCTTGGCTGATTGACATTATCCCAGAGGGAAAAAAGTTCCCGCACAAGCTCATGATCCTCCTCGCTGACAATCTCCTCATCATCCCATGAAGGGAGAGTGGTTGTTTCAAGCACTTCAAACACCAGAACGGAATGATGAGCAGTAAGTGAGCGTCCCGATTCAGTTATAACATTGGGATGGGGTATGCTGTTTTTATTGCTGGCATCAACAAAGGTACTCACAGAGTCATTTACGTATTCCTGGATTGTATAATTCACGCTGCTTTCGCTATTCGATGAACCTGTTCCGTCATAGTCAACGCCAAGGCCGCCACCAATATCAACAAATTCAACATTAAAACCCATTTTCCTTAACTGAACATAGAATTGTGATGCTTCGCGAAGGGCAACTTTGATCCTTCTTATTTTAGTGACCTGGCTGCCAATATGAAAATGGATCAGACGGATACTATCCCTCATTTTATTCTTCTCTATGAAGTCGATAGCTTCCAGCAACTCACTTGAAGTAAGCCCGAATTTACTTATGTCACCTCCCGATTCCTCCCATTTACCGCTGCCAACACTCGCAAGCTTAATACGTATGCCAAGATTTGGTTTCACCTTCAGACGTTTTGCAATGGAAGTTATAAGCTTGAGCTCATTGAGTTTTTCGACAACCAGGAATATTCGTTTACCCATCTTCTGAGCAAGAAGAGCCAGCTCGATATAATCTTCATCTTTATAACCATTGCAAATAATCAGCGATTCAGGGTCGGTATTGATAGCAATTACCGCATGAAGCTCTGGTTTTGATCCTGCTTCAAGACCGATGTTGAATTTCTTTCCATGACTGACAATCTCCTCCACAACAGGTCGCATCTGATTGACCTTAATCGGATAAATGATAAAATTCTGTGCATTGTAACCATACTCCTCTGAGGCTGACTTGAAGCATTTTGAAATGGTAAGGATTCTGTCATCCAGTATGTCAGGGAATCTTATCAGAACTGGCGTTGAAACATCCGACAGGATCAACTCATCAAGTAGTTCCTTGAGATCAACAGCAGCACCATTCTTGAGCGGTTTAACTTCAACATTTCCTTTCTCATTAATTGAGAAATAGTTAACACCCCAGCCATTGATGTTATAAAGTTCCGCAGAATCTTCAATTCGCCATTTTCTCATGATCAGGTGTTTTACCGAATAATGGATTCCAAAGGTCAGAAAAATATATTAAATTACCATAATGGAGAAGTGCTCATATCAACCCGGTTCATCATCCTGTAAGCAGGATATGGATAATACCCCATACCCCATTGCGGAACCAGGTACCGGTCGAGGAAATTCCATATAACCATACCGTCATTTGACTGTGGTTCAAGAAGGTATGCCGCAACATTTGCGAGTGGCTGAGCACTCCTGATAACAATAGTCCCTGCCGGAAAGTCTAAAGTGTCCTTAATAAAACGGCCTTCTATTGTATTTGTATAATGACCCTGGTTTAACCTCGATGCTCCTTTAAGTTCACTTATCTCAAACCGTTCTACCTCTGCTTTCAACGGCAAGACAAGCTTCTCTGCTTTAATCCCATGAATCTTAAACAGATCTGTTATCAGAGGATCATTTACTTTAAGGATATATGCAAAAGGAAACTTAACACTTTTTGTCGGACAAAAATCAATAAAGTAAGGGATCGTCACAGTTTTTTGCCTGTCGCTTTTCTGATACCTTCTCCTTCCGTTTGCATCGGTTATGAGATCAGCCTCAAATGTCTTTACGGTAACCGGTTGGGGAGCAGGCTTAACGATATACTCTATTGCAAATGAATCAAGTATTGATTGATTCATTCCACGGGAAATAGTTCTAATGTCAGCCCTTCTTATCATGTCCTTTATCTCTGCTTTATTAGCTGAAGCATAATCCATAAGGGAATGAATTAAATAGTAACATCCCATGACCCGCGATTTATAGTCGGCATATACATAGTTTTCATTCAGGATGCCAAGCCTGTTTCTGAGTCCGAAGTAATTTGTCATATACCTTGGTTCTGAAGCATCGAGATACCAACCCTTTTCAGGAACCAACATATCTGAGAACTCCCCATAAAAGCAGTTCTCAATTTTATATTTATTATATAGTGTCCTTTGCATTTCCGGCATCATTTTATCGCGCATATAATCTATTAACGACCGGTCTCCATTGGGATTGGCCATCCATGTAAAGGTAACTGGTTCAACATGATATGATCCGTTTGTTGTATGACAATCCATTAAAACCGAAGGATCCCAGCGATTAAATACATTTGTTATGACGCCTCTGACCTCAGGAGTTTCAGCTTTCATAGCGTCGCGGTTCAGATCAAGGAATTGTCCATTGTGTCTTACCCCGACACCATTTACAGGACCATTCTGATAAGGCCTGTTTGCAGGAGTTATCTTTTCGTTTCCATCCGGATTCAACAACGGACAGATAAGCAGGACCACATTTTTAAGAAGTGCCGGGTCTTTTTCTTTCAGAAGGTCCCTTGCAAACATCAATGTTGCTTCCTTTCCTTCAACTTCACCAGCATGAATGTTCGCCTGGATATAAATTACAATCCTGTTGTCATTGACCAGATCGGAAGGGGACATTGGCATAGGCTTCCCGATTATAAGCAACGGAACCGTCCGCCCTTCAACTGAACGGGCGATGCTCTCAACTCTGATATATGGAGATGATTTTTTTAGCTGCTCAATAAAGGAAATAACATCCTGGTAATCTGCAGTTGACTTATAATCAGATTTTTCAGCGACAGTTAGAAGCTGAACCTGGCTGTTAAGTGTTGGAATTAAAATATTTAAGACGAGAAATGATAGGAGTAATCTGTTCATCAAAAGATCAATTGATTTAAAGAGACAATTATAACTGATTTTATTAATGTAATTATTATCATGATCATTAAATCTGCGAAAAGAAGTAGTTGTTAACACTCCCCGATAGCTCGGATCTGTGATCAATGCTGATAAAAAAACAAGTTCCCGGTAATTTATTAGATAATTACAATAAATATATGTAACTTTGTGGCCTTAATTTTTTAAATATAGCAAAATGAACAAAGGAACAGTAAAATTTTTTAACGTATCAAAAGGATTTGGATTTATTAAAGATGCAGATTCAGATAATGAATATTTTGTACATGCATCAGGATTGGTAGATCAGGTAAAAGATGATGACGAAGTCACATTCGAGTTAGCCGAAGGAAGAAAAGGGATAAACGCTGTAAATGTCAAACTTGCTTAGTTTAACTATACACAAGATTTATTATCATGGCCGTCGAAATCAGACGGCCTTTTTTTATTTCATTCGCCGTTATGCCTTTTTCTTTTCTTCTTTCTTAGCCTTTTTAGCGGCGCGCTTTTCTTTCAGACTTTTTGTTGGCTGTTTCTTGTTCTTCGGCTGTTCCTTTGATTTTTCGTGTGACATAACAAGTAGTATTTGATTACAGAAATTCAAATATAGAAAAAAACAACCAAAACGTAAATAACTAATCCTAGTTGTTAGATATTTGTTGCTGCATCCCTGTCGAGGTACCAGAGTAATTTACCATCTGCAGGTGCAATATGAGAAGCAGGGAACCTTTTTGCTGATTCTTTTTCTCCAAGAATCTCTCCAATAATCTCAGCTTTTTTCTTGCCGGTAACAAGAAAAGTTATTAATTCCGCATTATTAATAACACTTCCGGTAAGGGTTATCCTTTTCAGGTCTGTAACCGGATGAATTGTGACTTCACAAATTCTATGAGAATGGAAGAGTGTCTTATTTCCGGGAAATATTGATGCCGTATGACCGTCCTCTCCCAATCCCAGCATAATAAAATCAAAAACAGGAAGGCCGTTTCTCTGACGGGTGAACTTTGCTATTTCCTCGGAATAACGCATAGACTCCTTTACAGCATCATCCTCACCTCTGATTCTGTGAATATTTTTTTCAGGAATATTAATTCTCTCAATAAATCCTTTCCATGCTGTTCTGTAATTACTTTCAGTATTATCAGGAGGGACACATCTTTCATCAGTCCAGAAAATATGTGTGTTATCCCATTTAACTGAACTTGCAAAATGATCACCCAGGACAGAAAACAAGAGTCGCGGCGTGCTTCCTCCCGAAAGTGCAAATGTGAAGGGAAATTCTCTCTTTTCCACCTTTTTTACCAGATTAACAAGTTCAAAGGCCAAGGCTTCTGCCAATGCAAATGGGGTAGGAAAAATCTTAATTATTTCATTCATTGTTTTAAACTCTTTACGGATATTAATCCAATCTTTCCCCCCGCTGTTGCGGGACAAACTCTCCAAGGAGAGGATTTTTAAAATCAACCCGCTAACTCTTTCAACACCTTAGCCTTTTTATATTATTGCCGTTGCACTATTATGACTTGACGCCTTAACACCTTCAACTTTCTCACAACTCACAATACACTTCCTCATCTGCCATATTTTTACAGGGATATCTCCATGTAAAACCATCTCCTTCAATCAGGTCATTCGACACTTCAGGCCCCCAGGTACCTGCCGGATAGCCATATATCTTAATTAAAGGATTATTTGCCCATGCTTTTTGAACAGGTTCAATAAACTTCCATGCTGTCACAACCTCATCATCTCGTGAGAAAAGAGTTGAATCACCTACCATTACATCATAAATAAGTCTTTCATATGCCGATGGTATTCTTGTATCTGCCAGATCCTTATAATGGAAATCCATTGCCACATTTTTTACATTGAATCCGGCTCCAGGCTCTTTCATATCAAATTTAAGCAGTATCCCTTCATCAGGCTGGATGCGCAGGATAAGCTGATTAACTGATAATCTCCCCGCTACTCGTTGAAACAGATGGTGTGGTGTGGGTTTAAAATGAATTACTACCTCGCTGACCCTTGTGGGTAATCTTTTGCCTGTACGGACATAGAACGGAACTCCACCCCAGCGCCAGTTATTAATATAAAATTTCATGGCCACATAGGTCTCGGTCCTTGAGCGCAGGTTGACTCCTTTCTCATACCGGTAGCCGGCAATACATTCTCCCCGTATACGTGATGCCGTATATTGGCCCCTGATAACCTGTCCTGCAACAT
>DCVC01000215.1:15427-20344 GCA_002328625.1 Bacteroidales bacterium UBA2198 | reverse complement strand
ATTTATGCAGAAAAGACTCTATCATCCTGTCACAATCAGCAAACTCATCCCCTGAAGAATCTTTGTTTGTAAGCCGGACATTTCCAGTGGCAAGTTTTTCAGCTACGATATCCGGTTTCTCATTAGCTCCGGGATGGTAACTTATTACAGAAATTAATAGTGTAATCAGCAATATTCTCCTGATCCTTGTCAATGATTCTGTTTTCATTGCCACAAAAATAAAAAGTATTAGATTTCTTTGAAAGATTAATTTTCAAAAAATACATGCTGGATATTAACAATTTTAATTATTATCTTTAATAAAACCTTTCAAAAGTACCAAAAGGCTAATTTTGTATCCATGTCAGTTATCAAGGTTTTGTCGGTTCGTATCGTAATGGTATTTATTGTCCTGTGCATTGCAGGTAAAGCTTTGGCACAGGAATCAGAAATTGACACAAGCATGTATCTGCCGTATCATATACTGGGAGCTCTTCATTATAACCTTATGATTGCTTCAGCATCTGGTTATCCTTCTGAGATAGATCGTCTGATAAGCAAGGGAGCTGACATTAATACTGAAACTGATGAGAGGGCTACTCCTCTCATTCTGGCCGCAGCCAACAACCGGATTTCTGCTGTAGAGGCTCTGCTTGATTATAAGCCTGAACTTAATGTGATAACCAGGCGGTATGAAACCCCGCTTCTTATTGCCGTAAAAAACGGGTATATTGAAGTAGCCGAAATGCTCATCAGAGCAGGAGCAGATATTGATCTGGCTGATAATAATGGAGCAACACCTCTTCATTATGCAGCAATTTATGGCTATATCTATACTACGGATATGCTGCTATATTACGAAGCCTCTGTTGACAAAAAATCGCTGGATGGAACAACACCACTTATGTCTGCCATCTGGGCTGGTCACGGAGATGTCGCAGACCTGCTGATACAAAATAATGCAAACATGGAAGCCAGGGATAATGACGGATTTACACCGCTGATTATTGCTGCCCAGAATGCTGATACGCTGATAATGGATCTGTTGATAAGTAAAGGGGTTGATATCTATGAATTGAATAATTACGGTTATGATGCGTTGGCGGTTTCAATAAAAACAAATCAGAATAATGCAGTATTGTTCCTTCTTAAAAAGGGTCTTGATTGGAAATCACGCAAAATAGAAGCAGTAAATCCTTATTATGTAGCCGCAAAATACAGACGGCCGGAAGTTGCAACCCTGCTGAAAAATAATAATTTCCCGGGAGAATTAAAGCCCGGATTTGATCAGATTGAGATTTCCATTTCATCCAGGTTCAATGCGAATGATATTTTTGAAGGCTTAAGTCTTTCATTCCGTGAGCCATTGATAAACGGCGGTATAAGTGCTGGCTTTGATACCAAATTATGGTATACAAGGGTAATGCTTGAGGAATCGGAAAATGTAATTTTTCAGTATCGTGAAAAGAGATCCATTGTTTATCTGGGATTATTCAAAGATTTTGCTCTGACTGATAATCAACTCAGAGGCAATTTTTATGTTTCAGCATCATTATCACTTGGTTACACATTTGGCAACAAGTACAGGGGGACCAATACCAGGCCTGTGGATAAGTTCATGATCATTCCTTCAACCATTTTAAAATGGCAAAAAAAGAATATTGGTTTAATAGCCGGACTTGATTATATGAGAACAGGATATTACAATAACAGCCCGTTGTGGGGAAAGGCAGGATTCTCGTATTTCTTTTTCTTTGACAAAGTAAGGGCTCCTGTTAAATCAATAAAATGGTATTAATAATTGTATGAAGACTTTTTTAAGATTGCTTTTTTTTGTCAGTATTGTTCTTTTATTTTCCTGTGAGGAACTAGGTACCCTCGTTGTGAATTGCAGTGACTGCAAAACTGAGGAACCAAAGAAAACCAGGCTGGAAATTAAAATAAATCCATCTGAATTCTGTCCCGTTCAAATAGATATCTATGAGGGGGAGGTTGGGGATAGTATTATTTATAGTTCATTCCTTACCTGCGGATCTGTTACAGAGAGTATAGTTCCCCTTAATAAGAAATATACTGTAACAGCAACCTATAACATAAACCAAAAAAAATATATTGCAATTGATGCGACAACTCCCCGTGTCAGATTCGAAAAGGATCAGTGCGAAGAGCCCTGTTATTTTGTTTATAACAGAAGAGTTAACCTAAAACTGAAAGTCATTCATCAGTAATTGATGGTGACTTAGTCAGGCCCCCAGTTTAAATAACGGGATACCATTAAGAGCCTTCGTTTTGATTTCCTTAATTTCAGATTCTTCAAGCGGTGTAATTTTATCTGAAACTCTAAGAGCAATTCTGAACAATTCCTCATCACCCGGAGGAACTGCAGCAGTTACAGGGTGCGATAGAGTAAACCGAAGTCCCATAGTTATGTCTTCTGGAGTAATAAGCGGTTCATACCAGCATTTTGGATATTTTGAGCGGTCGGCACCCTGAGGCCAGGGGCCTCTGGCCATCGCTTTAAGAGCGAGGATGCCCATTTTTTTATCTTGTGCATGAGCCATTACCTGCGGTCCGAAATTTCCTGCATGCCAGGCAGTGAAGTTAAAAGGGAACAGTATTGTATCAAAATCGAAACGATCCATTAAGGCCATCGCAGCCTCAACCGAGTGTGCTGAAAAACCAATAAAACGGATCTTCCCTTCTTTCTTTGCTTCCATGAATGTTTCCATTGCACCTCCGGGGCCAAGCAATATGTCAACATCCTGCACATTTGTAACAGCATGATGCTGATAAAGGTCAAAATGGTCAGTCCGGAGATTCTTCAATGATTGTTCCAGTTCAATTCTTGCTTCCGCTTTAGTGCGCTTACCTGTTTTACAGGCAAGAAATACTTTATTTCTATAGGGCTCCAGTGCCGGACCAAGCTTTATTTCTGCATCCCCATAAGATGGAGCGACATCAAAATAGTTAATCCCGGCTTCAATAGCCATTTTTACATCCCGTGAAGCCTGTTCAGGAGTTGCATCCCTCACTACAATGCCTCCAAAGCCTATCATCGACAACATCTCTCCGGTTCGTCCAAGCGATCTCTTTTCGATCTTTCCGGGAATGCTTTTCCTTGAAATAGAAGAAAGATCAGCTGGAAACAAATTTAACATTGGAGCTGCCAGTGAAGCTGTTTTGATAAAATCACGTCGTTTCATTTCAAGCGTATTTTATTATGACAATATAAACTATTAAGATAACAATTTGTTCGCAACTTTCCAAATTTTTCTACCATTATCAGGTCTTCCCGCCACCACCGTAAGGATCTTCACCGTTTCATAAATATTAATCTTCCACCCTTCCGGTCTTCCCGCTTTCAAATACATTTAGTGTCGGAATAAATCCTACAATTATTATCTTTATCAAATGTTAAAATATATCATTATGGAAACCTCATTTTTCGACTCTGGCCTTTTCAGCTACGGCATCCTGCCATTGCTTATAGTCATTGCCCGCATATGTGACGTGTCATTGGGAACATTGCGCATAATTTTCGTATCGAAGGGAAAGAAAAACATTGCTCCAATAATTGGATTCTTTGAGGTTTTGATCTGGATTATTGCGATCAGCAAAATAATGCAAAACATGGATAATTATATTAATTACCTGGCCTATGCAGGTGGATTTGCCGCAGGCAATTTTCTAGGGATCCTTATAGAGGAAAAGCTTGCGATGGGTGTCCAGATGATAAGGATTTTTACAAACGAAAGGGGACCCGATCTGGTAGCAAATCTTAACTGTAACGGATTTGGCGCCACTCATATTGAAGGACACGGCGCCGTGCAAAAAGTACACATAATATTTACCATAGTACAAAGAAATGACCTTCCCAAAGTACTCAAGATCATAAACAAATTCAACCCGGATGCTTTTTATACCATCGAAGATGTAAAAGCTGTTAATGAGGGTATATTCCCACAGAAAAAGGAAATTACCTTATTCCCTTTAAGTAATGTTGTAAGGCATTTGAGAAAAGGGAAGTAGAGAGGATCGAAGGGTTGGATAGGAATAATATTGTTGTTACAAATAAATAATTGAGACATGGATCAGTTCAGCAAACACCCGCTTTATAGAAAACATAATCTGGATAGCGCAATGAGTTCATTATGGGAATTCTACAAAATAAAATTCATCCCATTATTTATTTTTTCCCTGGTTGTGTCATTAATCATCCAGTATGCTTCAACATTAATAGACCTTACAGAACTTCAGACTGTGACTGATCCGCAGGAGCTTCTTGCAAGGATGAAAGACTATATAATGCCTGTAATTATTGTTTCATTATTAAGCCTTTTATTTACAACAATGCTTCATTATTATATTATTTACAATCCCGTTGAAAATGAAGACAGCATATTCAGATGCATTGTAAAATCGCTCAGGTATTTTATTCCCTACCTTATAATTATGGTTCTTCTGGTATTTATTGGTTCTTTTGCTTTGTTACTGGGATTCATAGCCTTGATCATAGGAATATTTTTTGCTGCACTCTATTTACTTATGCTATACCTCTTCATTTTGCCGCTATTGATGATTGAAGGTCCTGATATAGCAAATACCATAAAAAGAACATTCATTCTTGCTCACCGGAACTTCTGGCCGAATATGGGCTGGACCGCAGTATTTATAATAATTGTTATTGTTGTTTCAGTAATATTATCCGGCATCATTCTCATTCCTTTCACAGGCAGTTTTATGAAAGCATTTATAAATCCCCAGGAAGCCGGCAAGCTGGTGGAACTGACTACTAATCCGGTTTTTATTTTTCTTTCAGCAGCAGTTAACGCTCTGGTTTTCCCTCTGCTGCCGATTTTTGCCTGCATACTCTACTTTAACGGGAAAGCCAGGGAGGAAGAATCCACATGGACTGAATAATGTGTTATCCTTACCTGC
>DCVC01000215.1:0-15384 GCA_002328625.1 Bacteroidales bacterium UBA2198 | reverse complement strand
CCTGAAAGGAAATAATGAAACCATTCATAAATGAAGATTTTCTTCTTGAAAATAAGACGGCCAGAAGACTGTTTCAAGAATTCTCGGCACAAAAACCCATAATTGATTTTCACTGCCATCTTTCCCCTTCCATGATCGCAGGGGATCGACAGTTTGAAAATCTCGGGCAGGCATGGCTGGAAGGCGATCACTATAAGTGGCGGGCAATGAGAACCAATGGTATAAGTGAAAAGTACTGCACCGGAGATGCTTCACCCAGGGAGAAATTCAATAAATGGGCCGAAACTGTTCCGGCAACTGTTGGAAATCCTTTGTTTCACTGGACACATCTTGAGCTTGCCAGATATTTCGGTATCTATGATTTATTAACACCTTCCACCGCTGACAAGATATATAAGGAAGCATCTGCACTGTTACAGACAAAAGAGTTCAGCATCAGATCATTAATAAGCAAAATGAATGTCGAGGTTATATGTACAACGGATGACCCGACTGACACTCTGGAATATCACAGGCAGATAAAAGGTACAATGGAAACAAAAGTGT
Source organism: Bacteroidales bacterium UBA2198 (assembly GCA_002328625.1). GTDB lineage: Bacteria > Bacteroidota > Bacteroidia > Bacteroidales > VadinHA17 > LD21. The sequence goes on along the minus strand of DCVC01000215.1, from coordinate 14,838 downwards.
TACCAACATTCCGGCCTGATAGTATTGTTAAAACAGATAATCCCGGAGTGTTCAGATCATATGTCGAAAAGCTGGAGAAATTATCCGGGATGAGGATTAGCAGTTTTGAGAACATGATTGAAGCAATAGACAACCGGCACCGGTTTTTTCATGATCATGGAGGTCGTCTCTCCGATCATGGTCTTGACCGTTTTTATTATTCTGCTTTTACCGCATCTGATGTAAACAACATATTCGGTAAACTGCTTAACGGCCTTTCGCTTTCGTACGAGGAGACAGAAAAATACAGGTGTGCAGCGATGCTTGAGGTATGCAGGATGAATCATAAGAGAGGCTGGACACAACAGTTTCACGTTGGTGCCATGAGGAATAACAACGCCCGCATGTACCGCCAGATGGGACCTGATACAGGATGGGACTCCATTGGTGTCTCACAGGATGCTTTCAGAATGTCACAGTTCCTGAGTACTCTCGATGATTCTGATCAACTGGCAAAAACAATCCTGTACAATCTTAATCCTGCCGATAATGAAATGATGATCACCATGGCAGGCAACTTCAATGATGGATCTTCGCCTGTAAAGGTCCAGTACGGTGCTGCCTGGTGGTTTCTTGATCAGAAAAGCGGTATGGAAAAACATCTAAAAGATCTTGCGGCATTAGGTCTGCTCAGAAGGTTTGTCGGGATGGTCACAGATTCCCGCAGCTTCCTCTCCTACCCCCGGCATGAATATTTCCGGCGCCTGGTTTGTAACTTTGTTGGAGAAGAGATTGAAAAAGGACTTATCCCTGATAATGATGAGCTTGTTAAACCTCTGATTGAGGGTATATCATACAAAAATGCAAAAGAGTATTTTGGGTTTTCAAATTGATTTTCTATCTGTGTAACTCTGTACCTTATCCGGATTTCTGTGTAATAAAAAAATAGGAAGAACATACACAGAGAGCACAAAGAAGTCACGGAGGGCCACTGAGAAGAAGCAACCAGGAATTAAAACTACACATATTATGAACGAATTAAATATTAAAAACAAAGTTGCTGTCATAACAGGAGGGGCCGGCTTTATCTGTTCTGAAATGGCCAGGTCCCTTGCATCTAAAGGTGTCAGGACTGTTATCGTAGATATTAACAAAGAGTCCGCGGACAAAGTGGCCGGGGATATTGAAAATGAATACAAGACACCATCTATTGGCCTATCTGCCAACGTCCTTGATAAAGCCTCACTGGAAGCATCAAAAAAAGTTATCAATGACAAGTTTGGCAATATTGACATCCTTGTTAACGGAGCTGGAGGAAACTCCCCTGCTGCTACAACCAGGGTCGAAAAGATGGAGGGAAATGAAAATCCCGAAGATACATTTTTTGGTCTTAAGATTGAGGGATTCGACAGAGTTTTTGACCTTAACTTTAAAGGGACTCTTCTTCCAACGATGGTATACGCTGCCGATATGGTGAAGCAGAGATCAGGAGCAATAGTGAACATCTCTTCCATGAATTCATATCGCCCATTGACTAAAATAGCCGCCTATTCTGCTGCCAAAGCTGCTGTTAATAATTTCACACAATGGCTCGCTGTTCATTTTTCAAAGACCGGAGTCAGAGTTAATTCGATTGCTCCCGGATTTCTTCTCGGAAACCAGAACAGGTTCCTTCTTATTGATGAAAAAACCGGAGAGCCGACACCAAGGGCCAGAAAGATATTAAACAGTACACCAATGGAGCGTTACGGTACACCTGATGAACTGACTGGAACTTTGCTTTATCTTGTGTCTGATTTGTCAAAATTTGTTACCGGGGTAGTAATACCGGTAGATGGCGGATTTAGTGCATACTCTGGTGTGTAAGGAAGGGTATAGCGGTGCAAAGGCTCAAAGGTGTCATGTCTTATTGATATGACACTGAACAATAACCAGACAACGAGCAAGAAGCAGTGGTTAATTTAAACAATTTGAAAGTTAGTTTTAAACTGTATTCTCAAAAAGGTATAATTCATGGTTTATTATCAATTTGGTTCAGAAAACACAGTAATTGGTCCGAATGACCTGGAATACGGTGTTTATGCCGCTCTTGTGAAACTTGGGCCAAGGAAAAAAGTACTTGTTGTACCTCCTGATTTCACACGGTTCCATTCCCGTGCCGGTGATATAACAACATTACTATACAACTATTATAAGGATTATCTAAAAGATATACTTCCGGCCCTTGGAACACATTCTCCAATGACTGCAGGAGAGATATCAGAAATGTATAAGGGCGTCCCCCCGGAATTATTCCGCATACATGACTGGAGAAATGACGTTGTGACAACAGGTATTGTTCCCGGAGATTTTGTTTCAAAGGTCACTGATGGAGCCCTTAATTATTCATGGCCGGCCCAGCTGAACAAGCTTATAATAAATGGCGGTCATGATCTGATCCTTTCTGTCGGGCAGGTGGTGCCTCACGAAGTTGTTGGTATGGCAAATTATAATAAGAACCTGTTTGTGGGAACCGGAGGTTCGGAAGGCATAAATAAAAGTCATTATGCTGGTGCAGTTTATGGAATGGAAAAAATGATGGGCAAAGCAGATACGCCTGTAAGAAGGCTTCTAAACTACGCCTCAGTTAATTTTATTCCTCACCTTCCTGTTGTTTACATCCATACCGTAATCGGACGTGACGAGAGTGGCAAACTGGTAATCAGAGGACTTTATATAGGAGATGATGAGGAAGTTTTCAGGCTTGCGGCTGAGCTTTCTGTGAAAGTAAATTTCACTGTTCTGGATAAACCACTTAAAAAGGCTGTTGTATACCTTGATCCGTCAGAATATAAAAGCACATGGCTTGGAAACAAAAGTATCTATCGAACCAGAATGGCCATGGCTGATAATGGAGAACTGATTGTTCTGGCACCGGGGCTGAAGGAATTCGGTGAAGACAGGGAAATTGACAGACTGATCAGGAAATATGGTTACAGAGGAACTCCTGCAACTTTGAAATATGTTGACGAAAATGAAGAGTTGCGTAGTAATCTCAGCGCAGCAGCACATCTTATACATGGCAGTTCAGAAGGAAGGTTTTCAATTACCTATTGTCCCGGTAACTTAACCAGGGAAGAGATTGAATCGGTTAATTTCAGGTATGCCAATCTCGCTGAGACTTTTAAAAGATATAATCCCGAAACATTAAAGGATGGATTCAACAGGTTGCCTGACGGGGAAGTGTTTTTTTATATTTCCAATCCTGCAGTTGGTTTATGGGCATCAAAAGATAAGCTGGGATGATAAACTGGGGAATCATAGGCTGTGGACAGGTAACCGAAGTTAAAAGCGGACCAGCTTTTAACAAGGTCAATAACTCTCGACTGGCTGCTGTGATGCGAAGGGATAAAGCCCTGGCAGAGGATTATGCAACGAGACATAATGTTCCAAAATTCTATACCAGTGCCGATGACCTCATCAATGATGATGAGGTTAATGCGGTTTATATAGCTACACCCCCGGGAAATCACGCGGAATATGCAATTAAAGCCATGAAGGCAGGCAAGCCTGTTTATATAGAGAAGCCAATGGCTGCTAATTACAGGGAATGCATAAAAATAAACAAAGCATCTCAAAAGTATAAAAGGCCTGTATTTGTAGCTTACTACCGGAGAACACTTCCGGGATTTTTAAAAATAAAGAATCTTATAGAAAAAGGACTTATTGGCAAAGTAAGGTTTGTACAATTGCAGATTTTGAACTATCTGTCGCAGGATGAAAAATCCGGAAGATTGCCCTGGCGTGTTAAACCTGAAATTTCCGGAGGAGGACATTTTTTCGATCTCGCCTCGCATCAGCTTGACTATATGGATTTTATTTTTGGCCCTGCCCAGAAAGTTGTTTCACTGGCAGTTAATCAGGCCAATCTCTATGATGCTGAGGATTTTGTATCTGCTTCTATTTACTTTCCAAAGAATATTGTTGTAACAGGAACCTGGTGTTTTACTGTTGCACGTGAATGTAACAGGGATTCGCTGGAAATTTTCGGGGAAAAAGGGATGATAAAAACCTCCACTTTTACCTTCGAGCCAATAGTCCTGATAAATGAAAACCTGCATGAGGAATACATAAATGAGAGACCTGAAAATATTCAATACTATTTAATTGAACAGGTTGTAAATGAACTGATGGGCAGGGGAAAGGCAGTCAGTACCGGGATCACCGCAGCAAGGACAAGCAGGGTGATGGATGAGGTGGTTGCTGAGTATTACAAAGGGCAATCGGTTAAGAGCAGACTTTTTTAAAAATATTTTATTATGAATGACTTATCGGATATTGGATTAATCGGGTTGGCTGTTATGGGTGAAAATCTTGTTCTTAACATGGAGAGCAAGGGATTCCGGGTAACCGTTTACAACCGCACAGTACAGAAAGTTGATGATTTTCTTTCAGGCAGAGCAAAAGGGAAAAATATTACAGGTGCTCATTCCATAGAAGAGCTTGTGAGATCGATTGCACGCCCCAGAAAAATAATGATTATGGTAAAGGCAGGCAATGCGGTTGATGAAATGATAAATAGACTTATCCCTCTTCTTGAACCGGGAGATATCATCATTGATGGAGGTAATACTCATTTCCCCGACACAAACAGGAGAACTGCCTATGTAGAGAGTAAAGGACTTCTTTATATTGGAACCGGTGTTTCAGGAGGTGAGGAAGGGGCTCTTCTCGGTCCTTCAATAATGCCAGGTGGCTCAAAAGCTGCATGGCCGGAAGTCAAACCTGTTTTTCAGGCGATTGCAGCAAAAGTTGAGGATGGAACACCCTGCTGCGACTGGGTCGGAGAAAATGGTGCCGGTCACTTCATTAAAATGGTACACAATGGAATTGAATATGGTGACATGCAGCTTATTTGTGAGGCATATCAGATTATGAGAGATATGCTCCATATGAGCGCTGATGAGATGCATCTTGTCTTCAAGGAATGGAATGACGGAGAATTAAACAGTTACCTAATCGAGATTACGCGTGACATACTTGCTTATAAAGACAATGACGGGGAACCTCTTGTTGATAAAATACTTGATACTGCAGGTCAGAAAGGTACAGGCAAATGGACAGGTGTTGCAGCTCTCGACCTTGGTATACCTCTTACCCTGATCGGAGAGGCTGTATTTGCGCGATGTCTCTCTGCTATTAAAAATGAGAGAGTTAACGCAGCCCAGGTTCTCAAGGGACCCGAGATAAAATCAGGAGTTGATAAAAACATGTTCATAAATGATCTGAGGGAGGCGCTGTATGCATCAAAAATCGTTTCATATGCGCAGGGTTATGCGCTGATGAAGGCTGCCGCGGAAGAATACCATTGGGATCTGAATTATGGCGGGATTGCACTTATGTGGAGAGGTGGTTGTATCATTAGATCTGTGTTCCTTGGAAAGATCAAAGAGGCTTTTGATAATAATCCGTCCATCACTAACCTGCTGCTCGATCCTTTCTTTAAAAACAAAGTCGAAAAAGCTCAGAAAGGATGGAGGAATGTTGTTTCAACTGCTGCTTTAAATGGTGTGCCTGTGCCGGCATTATCCTCAGCACTTGGTTATTTCGACGGCTACAGGTGCGAAAGACTACCGGCCAATCTTCTTCAGGCCCAACGTGATTATTTTGGGGCACATACCTACGAACGTAATGACAGGCCTCGCGGAGAGTTCTTCCATACCAACTGGACTGGTCGTGGCGGGACAACCTCTTCTTCAACATACAACGTGTAATTACAAGACAGGATAAACTTCTCTTTAATAAACTATAATAGTACAAAAAAATCAAACTAACATTATGTCAGAAACAATTAAAACAGGCAACTACAGATGGACCGTCTGTGCACTGATCTTTTTTGCCACAACTGTCAACTACCTCGACAGGCAGGTAATCGGGATACTTAAACCCCTGCTCGAAAGCGATCTAAACATCGGGGAAAAAGAATATTCTTATATCGTAATGGCATTTCAATTATTTTACGCAGCAGGTATGGTCATTGCCGGTCGGCTCATTGATAAATTCGGCACAAAAATAGGTTATGGCGTTGCTGTAATATTCTGGAGCATAGCAGCAATGGGACACGCATTAGCCAGAGGTGCTTTCGGTTTTGGATTCTGGAGAGCTCTTCTGGGTGTGAGTGAATCAGCTAACTTCCCCGCAGCAATTAAGACCGTTGCAGAATGGTTTCCTAAAAAAGAGAGGGCACTTGCAACCGGAATATTTAATTCAGGAACCAATGTGGGTGCTATTATTGCGCCATTACTGGTTCCGGCAATAGTATTAAAATGGGGCTGGCAGGAGGCATTCATAATTACTGGTGCAATAGGATTTATCTGGGTTATATGCTGGTTTATCTTGTATGAGATACCTGAAAAACAGAAAAGACTGTCTGCCGGAGAGTTCGAACACATACACAGTGATGCAGACGAGAAAAACGAATCTAAAGAGGAGATACCATGGTTAAAACTATTGAAGTATCGTCAGACCTGGATGTTTTTCATTGGCAAAGGATTAACTGATCCGATATGGTGGTTTTATCTTTTCTGGATACCCGGATGGCTTGCTGAAGTGAGAGGCACCGGGTTGGATGTCAAATCATTTGGCCTTCCCCTGGTGGTAATTTATTCGGCAACCACTGTCGGCAGTATTTTCGGGGGCTGGCTTTCATCATTTATGATAAGAAAGGGAATGTCTCCATTCAATGCAAGAAAATGGTCAATGCTCCTGTTTGCATTCCTTGTTACACCTATTGTTTTTGCATCCTCTTCTTCTATCAGTACATGGAGCGCTGTGCTTTTAATAGCACTTGCCGCTTCATCACACCAGGCATGGTCGGCAAACATCTTCACAACAGTTTCGGATGCATTTCCGAAAAGAGCAGTCAGTTCGGTAACAGGTATTGGAGGAATGGCAGGGGCACTTGGAGGATTGGGTGTTTCCTATCTGGCAGGTGCTGTCCTTAATTTCTATAAAAAGGCAGGACATGTTGAAACCGGCTATGTTGTAATGTTCACTATTGCAGCTTGTGCATATCTGGTAGCATGGATAATAATGAATGTCTTTGCACCAAAGAACAAAAAGGTAATTATTGATTAATAAAAGCTTATTTCAAATTACATACCTATCTTCATGAAAAAACTGGGAAAATATTCGATGGGTCTGGGTGACAGATTCGGTCATCAGGGCCATGCTCAGCTAAAAGCAATTATTGAAGCAGGGAACCGGGGGATTGAAATTACCCCTGTCTGGAACAAATCGAACAGGGAACACATTATTATTGGCACTCAACCATGGGATGTCAGAATAGAAGCCGATACAGTCATAAAGAATTCAGGATTCAACAAGTCTTATTTTGTTGATGCTGACCATATTAATTTCGACACTGTTGACAGGTTCATTGACAGCTCCGATTTTTTTACAATTGATGTTGCTTCCTATATTGGTAAAAGAGCTGATGAAAAAGACATAGTGGAGTTCATAGACGGATCTGAAGAATATACAGGTTCGATAAATGTTCCGGGGACCGGAAAGAAATTGAAATCTTCAAAATCGCAATTGAGGGACATTGCGGAAAAATACCTCTTCGCAGCCAGGAAAGCTGCAGAAATATACAGGAAAATAGAGAGATTAAAGGGAGCAGGCAACTTTATTACGGAAGTGTCAATGGATGAAGTAAATGTATCCCAGACTCCCCTGGAGCTCTTTTTCATCCTTAAAATGTTGAGCGAAGAAGAAATTCCGGTACAAACCATTGCCCCTAAATTCTCTGGAAGATTTAATAAAGGAGTCGATTATGCCGGTGATCCTTCAACATTCGCGGAAGAGTTTGAGGACGATCTCCTGGTCATAAATCTGGCCATAAATTCATTTAATCTGCCTGAGAATCTTAAAATGAGCATCCATTCGGGTTCTGATAAATTCTCTCTCTATCCTTATATAGGATCACTAACAAAGAAACATGACAAAGGCTTTCATTTGAAAACAGCAGGAACAACCTGGCTGGAGGAGGTTATCGGACTTGCTGAAGCCGGAGGAGAAGCGCTCGATTTTGTCAAGGAGATTTATATACAGTCGCTTGAGAATATTGATGAGCTATGTGCACCATACAGCGATGTAATAGATATTGATACAGCTATGCTTCCTTCGGGAAATGCAGTCTCAGGATGGAACAGCGGAAAGTTCGCTTCATCATTAAGACATATTCCCGGGAATCCCGACTACAATCCAAATATGCGTCAGCTCATACATGTAGCATATAAACTGGCCGCAGTTCAAATGGCGAAGTATTTCAGGCTTCTTGACGAAAATAAAGACGTGGTGTCAGTATGCGTATATGATAATATTTATCACAGGCATATCTGCAGATTGTTCGATATAGATTAAGTCAGAATTACTATTCCATAGTGCTGAACCCGAATACTAATCCGGGTTTTGTCATGTGAAGGTCAAAAACGATGATCTCATTTGCACCTTCACGCATCCATGATGCAGGGCAGAATAATCTTTTTTGCGGACCGATTTCCCAGTAGCGCCCAAGATTATGACCATTGATCCAGACCAAGCCCTTTTTGAAATTTGACATATCAAAGAAAGTATCAGAAGGTTTTCCAATAAAAAAATTGGCTTTGAATAAAATTCCTTGTTTGGTAAGGTTTTTGCCTGTGGATCTCAGGTTGTAAATAAACTTATGATCCATGGGAAGATTATAAACTTTCCAGTTCATCAAAGTCATTCCATTAAGTGTAACACGATCAGTAATGCCTTTTCTGTCAATGATATGCTGGGCAAAGTTTATCCTTCCCATCCCTTCAACAAATATTTCCAGTACCGGAAATTCCACTTTGCTTTCCGGGATCTCTATAGTATTAATACCCTCTCTTCTGTCAAGCGTTCCGATAAACTCACCATTTAAGAAAACTGTCGCATAATCATGAAGGTCAGTAACAGTAAGTTTACCCTTTTTATGACCTATCAGTTCAGTTTTATAGAGAATAAAACCATAATCCTGACCATAAGCTTCAAACGGTTCAGGCTGAACAGAATTTACCGGCAGTGGGAGATTATCCCACACAGAAGTAAAGACTCCCAGGCCAATTGCCGGTATCTCAAAGGCAGGGAGAGGATTTGGAATATCAGGAAGTTTTTTGCCTTTTGGAAGATATGATCCTATTAGTTTTCTAAGAGCCATATATTTTACTGTAGGTTTCCCTTGTTCATCAATCGGAGCATCATAATCGTAGCTTGTAATATCGGGTTCATAACCTTTTCCTCCCGAGTTAGCACCTGCAGTATAGCCAAAATTTGTTCCTCCGTGAATAACATACAGGTTGAAAGATTTCTTATTGTCCATAAGATATTTTACCTCTTCCAGTAGTTTTGTGGTATCTGGTCTGGCCCACTTCTCCCCCCAGTGTGTAAGCCATCCGGGATAGGTCTCACTGCTGAAGACCGGGACACCCGGGTTGATCTTACCTGCAAGCTCAAAGTGTTCAGGTTTACTTCCCGAATCCAGACCAACTGCACAACCCGGAAGGGTGCCAGCCTCGAGCATGTAGGCTGTAGGACCATCGCCGGTAAAAAACGGTACATCTATTCCATTCTCAGTCCATAATTCCTTCAATCGCGACATGTAGATCCTGTCGTTGCCATAGCTTCCATATTCGTTTTCGATCTGGAGCATAAGAACAGGGCCTCCATTAGTTATCAGCCAGGGCTTAATCTCTGTTGCAAGTCTTGCGATATATCTTTCAACAGCAGCCATATAGCGGGGGTCCATGCACCTCAGTTTTATGTCAGGAATCCTCAGAAGATACGGAGGCAATCCTCCGAATTCCCACTCTGCACAGACATATGGCCCGGGCCTTACCAGAAGCCACATGCCCTCCTCCTGGACTATTTTAAAGAATTCCGTTATGTTACGATTACCGGTAGAAAAATCAAATGTTCCTTCTTCAGCTTCATGATAATTCCAGAAAATGTACACTCCGATGGTGTTGCATCCCATTGCTTTTGCCATTCTCACCCTGTGACGCCAGTATTCCGCGGGAATCCTTGCCGGATGCATTTCACCACTTATTATCTGGAAGGGAAATGCATCCAGGATGAACTCAGTTGTCCCTAACGAAAAAGTATGTTTTGCTTTCTGTTTCTGCGCATTTGCAGCTAAAGTAAAAATAAAAACAGTTAATAGACTTAAAATGAATCGTTTGCTCATAAATATAATTATTTAGATTATTTATTGTCTTAAAAAAATTATCCTTAATCCTTTTGAGGATTCAGGTGAGTTGGCTCTTAAGAAATAAATCCCTGCAGGAAGACCAAGTCCTGCAAGGTCTATCATCCCGGGATTACCTATTGTGACAGATTTAACCCGCTTTCCTGTTATATCAGAAATAATCAGCTCAATTATATCAATATCTTCATCCGTAATCATTCGTACAGTGATAAGTCCTGTAGTAGGATTTGGATATGCTGTAAGAGTTCCCTCAGGATAAGATCCATGTTGATAGGGGTCAGCAACTATGTTGTCTGCAAAAGGAGTCCCGCCTTTTATAACCGAAATGGTCCAGTAAGAAGGAGCTGCAGGATTACCTGAAGGATTTATTTCAGAAGATGAAAGAGAATATCCTCCTCCATCAGCAAGATCCGGCCAGGGGGATGAATCATCATAGGTAAAATTAATTATCTTATTACCAGAAGCATCTTTTAAGAGAACTTCTTCGCCTGCGTTGGAAAAATTACCCTGGTAGTTGCCTGAAGCAACCATTCCATAGAAATCATAAAACTTTGAAGGTTTGGATACAATCACATAAAACTGACCCGGTGGCAGTAATTTATTCAGAGGAAAACTGTATCGGACAGCAGAGTCAAGAGCTAATCCTGTAAGATTGATTGCATTTCTGCTCGTGTTCTTAAACTCAATGAATTCAAGATCTTTACCATCAATGATGTTTGCCCCTTCAACGAAGTCCGGAGGATGATAGTGCAATTCAGTGACTTTAATGTTTGAATAATCCTCCTGGTGTTTTATAAAATTAACCTGCTTCAGAGCACTCCAGAGACCATCCGAGTAAATCCTGGCTGTAATCTGGCTTGAGGCATTAACGGGAAGTTTAATATCCCGTGTCGAAAACAGAGCTTCAGCAGAAATACCTCCACCCGTTTTGCGGGGATCTTTGCCATTAAGAGTGTAATATATCGTTCCCGAAGTGTTAGGATTTTTGATATCCAGTGTTATTGGCGAAGTTAATGGAAGATCCTGTTGAAGTATCTCGCCATCAGGTCCGATAAAAACCGGGGCGTAGGTTGTCGGATAAAGTCTGGCTTCCTTTAATTGTCCTTTCACAATATTAGTTCTGAGAGGGATAAAATTATTCCTTATCTTATTTATTTCCGGCAACCAGTGTTCATTTTTATTATACGGAAAACTGCCGACAGTCTTAGCGTCACCCCAGCGAGCCGATTCGGCTATAATTGCGAGGTTAACCTCATCTATTCGTTTATTGATGCGTGCAAGGGCACTGTCGGGAGAAAAAACCCCACCCTTTTCGAGATGTCTATAAGCACGACTGGCAAATCTTTCCCGGTACTCTTTGTTTGCCGTCATTTTATAATGGAGCCATTGGGGATGAAATTTTGAAAAACTGCTTACCTCCATCTTCATATTGTCAGTTCTGGCAGCTATATTAACCCTGTCTTCATACAAGCCGATTCCCGGTGGATGAGGCTGATCAAAAAGTGAATGTTCAGCATCATGGACATAAAATGTAAAACCTTTCGATTTATCCGTTCTGTCCTCAATGGCATAGAAATTATTGGTTCCCTTATTTTGTCCGAAGGAGGTAGTAGGGGCATCAAAATTGCCCGTATAGAAAATTACCATCATATAATCGATCAGGTTATCAATATCAATATAAATCTCCCCGCCTTTAACAGGTTTTCCATTCTTATCCCTGCCTTCAAGCTGATAATAGCTGATATCCGTTGAAAATCCGTCACTACAGAATGCCCATAACCTGGACCATGAATCAAGGGATCCGTCAGTTGCTTCGATTGAGTAAGCGAAGTTTTCCATATTTACCTTGACAACATCATAATCCTCTCTGTTACCTCCAAAATATGATTCGGCATAACGTGCGTCCGATCTTTCCTGGGTTTGATACAAACCCCAGTACATACCATTAAGATAAAGATGGTAATAACGACTACGCGTATATGGTTGCCCCATATCCCGCTGACTGTCGCGTGAAAAAACTTCCCTGACGAATGAATTGCTGGCAAAACCATTGCTCCAGGCATAATTCTGCTCAGTGCGAAGATCTATCTTATCAAACTGATTTACTCCTTCTTCGCCAAACAGCGGATAATAAAGCTTATTATCACCATACTCTTCCCTGAAAAATAACCTGAAGGCGTGTTTCGGGAACTCGTCGTGCCGGCTCCATCCGCCCCTGATCCTGAGTCCGGCATTCACACTGAATCCTCTGGTGCCATCCGGATGTATGAGTTCGGCACTACACTCCTTTTCCCAGCTAAATCCATGTCCGGTGGCATTTACATAAATACCGGAAGCAGGGTCAAAAAGATTCTTCAGATCCGTAACAACCGATATGGAGGGGATATCGAGAAGTGAAGCCCTGATCTGTCCGGCATAGTCCGGATCATTCACTATTTGAGGGTCCATTTCAAGATCGATGAGCTGACCGTTGATGTTTTCAGTTGGCCAGCCTCCGCCGGGCCATGATTGCACTTTGACCTTTTCCGGAAAAATAAATGTTCTGGAAGCCGGTTTAGATGGTTTATAACCTTCCTTTGTTAAAGAAGCCCTGAGCGTAACGGCCGGTGTTAATGCCCTTCCTGTAGTACTGGAAGGATCTATCAATACATTCGCAGGAGAATCGGAAGTAAAACTGGTTGAGGAATTCTGCGGGTTACTTCCGTCAAGCGTGTAAATAATCCGGGTTGACGGATCATGAGATATCAGTAGAACATTAAAAGGATTTTCAAAGAAACCGGATTCCACAGAAAAATCAATTCCAGTAGTATCAATAACTTCAGGAAGATTCTTTTCAGCACTCAGAGACAGGTCAAAATAGAAATCAGAGCTATTCAGGCTTACATTAAAACCCTGAACCGCTATTGAATTAATTCCATCAACAAGGTTCAATGGAGCAGCATTGATTATAAATATCTCACCTGCTCCGGCTTCATGATTGGCAGGAGCAACCGAGTTATATGCAGGATATTGAGGAGCATTGCGGCGTAAAGCTTCAACTCCGTTTATCCAGAGGATAAAACCATCATCATAGTCCACTTCCAGGGACACCTCGCTGATAAGCCCCTTGTTTGAACAGGTAAACGATGACCTAAGGTAAATAGTGGTATAATTGTTCATCATGTCTGTTAATTCTACTCCCCCTGCTCCGTCACCGTACCGGAATGGTGCATTTCCCGTTTGCCACGAAGAATAATCAAATCCATTGTCTTTCCAGTTGCCTCCAAGCAAGACAGCATCTTTTCCCTTAAGGTAGGAGTATTGCGAATGGTAAGTGAAGTTTATTTGGGCCACCGAAGGCAAGGAAAGTAATGTGAGAAGGCTGGTGGCCAGTATCGATACTTTAACTATAGTATATCTGTATTTATACATCCTTTTGAAATAAAACTCTCAGCAAAAACCATACCTTCAGATGGACTGAAAGCTGTAGAGTTTGCGATAGAAGCCATCCTTCTTTTTCATCAGTTCCTCGTGTGTTCCTGCCTCCGCTATTTTTCCCTCATCCAGCACAACAATAACATCAGCATTCTGAATTGTAGAGAGACGGTGTGCAATAACAACAGAGGTTCTTTTTTCCATCAACTTCAGGATTGCATCCTGTACAAGTCGTTCGGATTCAGTATCAAGCGCTGATGTTGCCTCGTCGAGTATCAGGATTGGAGGATTGGCCATTATAGCTCTGGCAATACTGAGCCTTTGCTTCTGACCCCCGCTGAGTTTGTTACCTGCTTCCCCGACAAAACTGTCATAACCCTCTTTAGCTTCCATTATAAAATCATGAGCATTAGCTATTCTTGCGGCGTTTTCCACTTCCACCATATCTGTCAGATCAACACCAAAGGCAATATTCTCTGCGAATGTTGTGTTAAAAAGGATAGGGTGCTGACTTACAATACCCATCAGGTTTCGCAGGTCTTTCACTTTCATATTTCGGATATCGACACCATCAATAAGTATTGATCCATCATCAACATCCATAAACCTGGGAAGCAGGTCGGCAAGGGTTGATTTTCCGGCTCCCGATTTACCTACGATGGCTATTGTCTGACCTTTCCTTATTTTCAGGTTTATGTCACGCAATACCGGTTCATTGTTATATGCAAACCAGACTCCTTTAAACTCGATCGATTCATTAAATCCGTCAACCGTAAGAGCATCTTCTTTTTCTGAAATTCTTTCTTCAGCCCGGGTAATCTGTTCAATCCTGTCGATTGATGCCATTCCCTTTTCAATACTGAACCAGGCGGTTGTAATGTTTTTAGCTGGTTGTATTATCTGAGAAAAGACCACAAGGAAAGCAATCAGCCTGTCAGGGGTCATGTTGCCTGTTCCCTGCAATGCAAGTATGCTTCCAAAGTACATAAGAATCATGACAACGATAGTTGCAAGGAATTCACTGATGGGAGAAGCGAGATAAGCTTTGCGTGTAACCCTCTTAAAGATCCTTGAATATTTCTCATTTGTTTCACTGAAAAGTTCCGTCATTTTCTTTTCAGCGTTGAATCCCTTTATTATCCTCAGCCCGGTAAGAGATTCTTCCACTACAGAGAGAAGTCGTCCAAGTT
>DCVC01000108.1 GCA_002328625.1 Bacteroidales bacterium UBA2198 | reverse complement strand
CCTTCCCTGAACACAATTAATCCCAGGTCGATATTATCAAAGAATTCATCAATTTTTAATATCAGGTTTTTAGTAGTTCTTGTAAAAACAGCCATATGTTTTTCATTTTAAAATTCGATCAATCTCTCGATCCTGTAATTCTTAAGGTATTGCTTCAGGATCACCTGAATATCCCGGTTGTCACCGGAGGGTTTAATACAATCATGTAAAGCTGAAAGACCGAATCCCATTTCGTTGATACTAAAATAACCATAACCAGCATATTTACCGTTAATGATTTTTACAGCACTTCGTTCTTCATTATCCCTGCCCTTATCAATAATGAAGAAGTTGCGGCGTGTGAATATAAACTCCTCTTCAGCTTTTTTTGCACGTTGATTATAATCATCTGGTGGTTCTTCCCCGCAGCATGCACCCCTGCAGATCCCTACATGATGCTGGAAACATGCCCCTGTAGAATCGTACAGGCCTGTAAGCTTCTGGCAGAGATCATATTTTTCTATCAGGTGAAGAAGCTTCGATTTTGCTCTTTCCTTTGATGTAAAGACGGAGATAGGATTCTCTCCTGAATTAAGCTGTCCGCACCTGTAATTCAAATATCCGTTCACATCGTAATAATTGTAAATTCCCCATTGAAATCCTGTACGACGCTGCAACCTGTTGTAGACAGGTTTGTTTTTCTTTATTTCTGCTGATTCCTTAAGAAATGCTATCAATTCACTTCCGGTGACTTCCCAGTCGATATCAGCGATCAAATCCCTCATTTCCATCGAACGATTCGTTGAATTATTCGAAAGATGTGTGCTGACCCTTTGCTGAAGATTACGGCTTTTCCCTACATAGATAAGATCACCCTTCTCATTATAGAAGTAATATATACCTGCTTCATCGGGTATATTTTCGATCTTCGAAATGTCGAGGCAGGGATTTAACTTCGATATTCTTGTGTTTTTTAAAAGACTTGATTTCAGGCCATTGATCTCAGTATCTTTTTTAATAAGCATTTCAAACAGCGTTGCAGTGGCCAATGCATCCCCTGCGGCCCTGTGTCGTCCGTTTATTGTTATGTTCATTTCCCTGCAGATATTCCCGAGGCTGTAGGAACGATATCCCGGCATCAGCTTCCTGCTTAATGTAACTGTATCAAGTATGTTTCTTTTAAAATTGAATCCAAGCGATTTAAACTCCTCTCTTATAAATGAATAATCGAACCTTGCATTATGAGCTACGAATGTCCGCCCCTCTGTTAATTCTACTATTTTTTTTGCGACTTCAAAAAAGCGGGGAGCATTTTCAACCATCTCGTTTGTTATACCAGTCAGATTTGTAATAAAATAAGGAATATTTCTCTCGGGATTTACAAGGGTTACAAACTCACCGATAATTTTCCTGCCATCATGCTGATAAATAGCAATTTCAGTGATCTTTTCAAGTCTGGCACTCCCTCCTGTGGTTTCAATGTCAACAATTGCATACATGAACCGTGCTCACCTGTTTATTTGTGACTACTAATATAATCAGAATTAGCTGTTGAGTTACCGAATGTTTGTATTTTTGTTATATCAAAAAAAAATGCAATGAATGAATGTTACGGGAAAAAGTTTATTCTTAACGGAAAGCTCCAGCCTGCTGAAATATTTGATAACTCTTTTATTTACGACGGGGATTCCATTTATGAAGTTATCAGGATGGTTAAAGGAAATCCTGTATTCTTTCATGACCATATGGAACGCCTTGAAACCAGCGCAAGGTTACAGAAGAAAGAATTACTGGCTGATCGCTCAATTTTAAGACGGGATATTATCAACCTTTCAAAGAAAGAAAGGAGAAAGGAAATGAATCTTAAAATAGTATTCAACTATACTGAGGATTCCTCCAACTATCTGATTTATTTTATTGAACCTATTTACCCTTCGGAAGAACAATATAAACAAGGGGTAAAGGGAATATTCTTTTATGCCGAGAGAAAAGATCCTGAGTCGAAAGTGATTAATCATAAACTGAGATCATCAATATATCATAAGCTTATCCTTGAAGGCGGATATGAAGCTTTGCTTGTGAACGAGAACAATTGCATTACTGAGGGAAGCAGGTCGAACATTTTCTTTCTGAAAGGGAATACCCTTGTTACTTCACCTGATGATACAGTTCTTAACGGAATAACACGGAAATATATTCTGGAGATCTGTAAAGAGAATAAGATCAAAGTCGGGTTTACTTGTGTAAATGTGGATGATATCACCGATTACGATGCGGTTTTCATGACTGGTACATCACCAATGGTTCTGCAGTTTAATTGCATTGATGATGTTTATTTTAACGTCAGGATTCCTCTTATTGAGCTTCTGAGAGAGAAGTATCTGCTGAAAGTTGAGGAGAGTATCCGCCAGTTTTTCATGGATAGCACACCTCAATAGTTGTTGAGTTTCATAATTTATTATCTTTACAGGTCTATTATTTAAGTATTTGTATCATGGCTAATGTAAGAGAACTGAAAAAAGATATTGATTATCTGATATTTGAAATAATATCAGACAGTTTTACATATGGTGGTTTACACCCGGGTGAGAAAGATGATGCAATATCAGGTATTATATCGGATGCAGTGAACCTGAGAAACGATTTGATCCACAGGGTTAATAATCCGGTAAAAAACGGTGATCACAAGAGTGTAAGAACTCATTTCCAGACGGTTAAAAAGGACCTGTTCACAGGGATCGACAAACTCTGCAGGAGGCTCAGCGCTTTATCGGAGAAGAAAAACTGAAGTATTTATATGCCAGAGCACCACATCTGACACACTTCCCTTCATCATCAAGGTTTAAAAGTCTGGTATTGTAACCCGACCTTTTTGTAAGAATTGTACCGCATTTATTGCATCTTGTCTCCTGACCATGTTCAGAAACAGTATTACCCATATACACGTTTTTCAGATACCTTGTGGCAATATCATAAAGATGATCCAGGGTTGACTGTGGTGTGGCAGGATCATCTCTCTTAAACATGGGATAATACCTGCTGAGGTGCAGCGGAACCGAACTGCCAAGCTCATCGGAGATCCATTTTGCCTCCATTTCCATTTCTGCGGGGTCATCGTTTTTCCCCGGAATAATCAGTGTTGTAATCTCAAGGTGCTTCCCTTCCCTGGCAATCAGTTTCAATGATTCCTTTACAGGTCCTATATCAGCTCCCGTGAGTTTCCTGTAGAAATTGTCGTTAAATGCCTTAAGATCAATATTAAATGCATCAATAAAACTGGTTAGCTCAAGCAAAGGATCCTTGTTGATAAAACCATTGCTTACAATTGCAGTATATAATCCCTTTTCCTTAATCTTAACAGCAACATCTCGCATAAATTCAAACCATATTACCGGCTCGTTATATGTAAAGGCTATTCCGATATTCTCTTCAGAAGATAGAGAATCATTGACGATCTTAGCAATACCGGTATCAGGTGAAAATGAATCGGCGCTTCTCTGGGAAATATGCCAGTTCTGGCAGAAATCACATCGCATGTTGCATCCAAACGAACCAATTGAAAGGATCTTTCTGCCCGGGAAAAAATGGTACAAGGGCTTTTTTTCGACCGGGTCAAGAGCATAACCTGAAATAACGCCATATGTGAGCAATTCGATTTTGTCGCCGGTATTCTTCCTCGCTCCGCATATCCCCCTTTTTCCTTCAGGTATTTTACACATATGCGGACAAAGCCTGCATTCTATGTATTTGTCGTATTTAAGAAAAAGAGGATACATGCGAGGTTTTATTTAAGGTAAAATTACATCAATCTTTCGAAAAAAGGAATTACATTTATCATCATCCATCTATAATCCCTGATAATGAATAACAGAGTCCATTTACTATTTGTTTTTCTGATTTCAATAATCAGTTGTTCAAATCCCGATGGCCCTTTGGAGTTGTGGTACAAACAACCTGCTGCTGACTGGAATGAAGCTTTACCGGTAGGAAACGGACGTCTTGGAGCGATGGTTTTTGGAGATCCGGTCAACGAACGCATACAGTTAAATGAAGAGAGTATCTGGGCCGGATCAAAGATCAACAATAATAATCCTGAAGCCATCAAATACCTTCCTGCCCTTCAGCAGGCAATTTTCAATGGAGAGTATAAGAAAGCAGAAGAAATTGCATCAAACTACTTCTTGGGAACACCTCCAAGGATCAGATCTTATCAACCTCTGGGTGATTTATTGATAAATTACCAGTGGGAGGGAGATCTTACCGGTTATAAAAGATCACTGGATATTCAGTCTGGTATAGCTTCAACAACTTTCAAAGTAAATGGGAGCTCTGTTACTAAACGAATCTTTGCTTCAGCAGTTGATAACTCGATTGTAATAGAGATAAGAGCTTTCAAAAAAGCCCGTATTAATGCACTATTTGAACTTCGGAGAGAGAGAGACGCAGTTATTATCATCTCGGATGATGGAAGGATACTATTAAGAGGCCAGATAAAAGATGAAGAGGATTCTTTGAGAGGACCCGGAGGTGATCATCTAAGGTTTGCAGCCGAAGCCAGGTTTGTTATCCGGAAAGGAAAAATGTCAGTTGAAAACAATTCCCTGAAAGTTGCAGATGCCTCACGGGTTATCATAATAATGACCGCTGCCACGGATTACAATATCGAATTACTTGATACAGATCAGAAAATTGACCCTCCTTCTGTTTGCAATAATATTCTTAACAAAATTGATATTCGTGATTTAAAAAGACTTACAAAATCTCACGTTTCCGAACATAAAATGATGTTTGACAGGGTATCGCTTAAACTTGGGATTGATACCCTTGATAATCTCTCTACAGATGAGCGGCTTGCCAGGTTGAAAGAAGGCAAAGCAGACAATGGTCTCATCGCTCTTTATTTTGCATACGGACGTTACCTGCTTATGGGCTCCTCGCGTTATCCAGCCGTCCTTCCGGCCAACCTTCAGGGTATCTGGAACAAGGATTTTAATGCCCCCTGGAACTCTGATTTCCACACAAACATTAACCTCCAGATGAATTACTGGCCGGCTGAGGTTGGTAATCTCCCTGAAACTGCAGAAGTCCTTGTTAATTTTATGGACAAACTTACGGTACCAGGCACCATTACTGCAAAAGAAATGTATGGCGCCGGGGGATGGACATTGCACCATCTGACAGATCCTTTCGGAAGAACCGGGGTCGCAGACGGTGTGTGGGGTCTGACTCCTACCAACGGGCCATGGATGACCTTTCCTGTTTATGAACATTACCTGTTCACAGATGATAAAAAATATCTTCGGGATATCGCGTATCCAATAATGAAAGGTTCTGCCGAATTTCTGCTGGATTTTCTTGTCCCTTCTCCGGATGGCTTCCTGGTAACAAATCCATCAACATCACCGGAGAACAGATACAGAGTTCCAGGCAGCAGTGAAACTGCCCAGCTTACCTATTCTGCAACGATTGATATTCAGACAGTTAATGCAGTATTTGATTATTGTGCCGAAGCGGCAGCAATACTCGGTGTTGATTCAGAATTTGTAGAAAAGATAAAGGAAGCACAGTCAAAGCTTCCCATTGTCAGAATATCATCAATGGGAACTATTCAGGAGTGGATAAAGGATTATGAAGAGGTTGAGCCCGGTCATCGCCATATGTCACATCTGCTTGGACTATATCCACTTGCACAAATCACACCGCAGACACCGGAGCTTTTTGAAGCTGCAGCTAAAACTATCGAACGCCGCCTCTCACAGGGTGGTGGCCATACCGGCTGGAGCAGAGCGTGGATTATTAATTTCTATGCCCGGCTTCATAATGGAAACAACGCCTATGAACATATTATAAGCTTGTTGCAAAAATCTACACTGAAAAATCTCTTTGATACCCATCCTCCTTTCCAGATTGACGGAAACTTTGGAGGAACGGCAGGAATAGCTGAAATGCTAATTCAAAGCCATCAGGGGTTCATAGAATTATTGCCTGCACTCCCAACAGCATGGAGTGAAGGTGAAGTAAAAGGCCTTGTTACACGCGGAGGGTTTGTTACTTACATAAAATGGAAAGATGGTAAAATTATGTCCGCAAAAATCCATTCGCGATCGGGAGGACCATGCAAAGTAAAATATGGCTCTGAGATTATTGAAATAGAAACAATTGCAGGTAAAGATTATACTCTCGGACCATTTGCAGAAGATGCATTGAGTTGGAGAGCTTCCCACTGACTGTTGAGAGGCTTTCAAAAAACCAGCCGGACATCAGTTATTATGAAAAGTAAGTTCCTTCAACACTGGAATTGTTTTATAGGTTCCGGAGATCCGGCACTGAAATAAGAAATTTCTGCAAAACATATAACTGTATGGAAAGAAGCAATACAAGTACTGTATATATTCCGGTCAAAGAAATGTATACCGAATTTGTCAGGATTCTTAAAAAACATGGCTTTTCTGATCCTAAAGCTGGTAAATGCGCGGATATTTTTACCATTAACAGCCTTGAAGGTGTTTATTCTCATGGAGTTAACAGATTCGCACGATTTATAGAGAGTATTGAGGATGGACATGTAAAACCAGATGCTGAACCTTCATTGAACCACTCTTCAGGCTCTATTGAGCAATGGAATGGAAACCTGGGGCCTGGTCCGCTGAATGCAGTTTTTGCAACTGACAGGGCAATCAGCATCGCAAAGGAAAAAAGCATAGGCCTGGTTGCAATCGCAAATACCAACCACTGGATGCGCGGAGGAACCTATGGATGGCATGCTGCAAAAAAAGGGTATGCCTTTATCGGCTGGACAAACACATATGCAAACATGCCGGCATGGGGAGCAAAAGATCCACGACTTGGAAATAATCCATTCGTACTGGCAGTGCCTTTTAATGATGAGGCAATTGTCCTTGACTTTGCTATGACTCAATATTCCTATGGTAAAATGGAATCATACCTGAATGATGAGAAGCAGCTTCCATACCCGGGAGGTTTTAACAGCCGGTCGGAATTAACAACAGAACCCGGAGATATCCTTGAAACATGGAGAACTCTGCCAATAGGTTACTGGAAAGGAGCAGGACTATCATTGCTGCTGGATATTCTGGCTGCAACGCTCTCCGGTGGATTTTCAACTCATGAAATTACTCAAAACAAAGCCGAATATGCTTTATCTCAGATTTTTATTGTCATTGACCTGGAACAGCTGGGTAATTATCCGGTTATCAATCATACTATCAATAAAATAGTCACGGATATAAAAGCTTCAGTACAAGTAGATGATAATCATACAATAAGATACCCCGGCGAAAATATAATTAAAACAAGAAAAGAGAACCTTAACAGTGGTATTCCGGTAAAAAAGAAAATATGGGAGAAAATTGTCACCCTGTAAATCAAAATCAAAACTCCTCAATTTTTTCATCCAGACCAATAGAATTCGCTGTGGCAAATTTCTTTATGCTATCTTTAATAGGTTCAACATTTTCGGTATAAGTGGTTCCAAACCTGAGAATTGTAGTCCTGTTTTGTCTCATAAAAAAAATGAGATTCAGCGTAAATATTTCAATCTTTTCAATCTCATCCGCATTCAGTACAGCTGGTGGGAGAAAAGAGTTCCTTTTAAGTCTGATACTATCTTTATCGATTTCGATAAACTTTTCGGCTTTTCCGAGACCTGAGATAATCTGGTAATAACCGAATCCTATAAGAAAAATGATTGTAATCCATAGAGTTCCGCTTGACCCAAGCGATTTGAAATTCAACGCCAGCCAGACTAGTGCAACAATAACACAGACAATTCCAAAAATCAGCTGGAAGCTTCTGGTGAGCTTATTGCTTTTATTTACCTCAAGCGAATAGTACCTTTTATCCATCCCTTTTTTCCCCAAATTTACCAGTTTAATTTTACACCCCAAATTTCCTAACACCTCACACCTCACAAATCATACAATTGCTTAAGTATTATCATTATCTTGGAAGTATATTTGGAGTAAGTAAATGTACTCACCCTATGAAGCGAAATTATTACCTGATTATCCTTATTTTCCTGATTTTCTTTGCGATTTCATTCCTGACAAACATACTGGGCTCAATTAATCCTAATGTCAGCGATAGTTTCAGGCTCACCGGAACCATGACCGGTATGCTTCCGTTCTCATTCTTTATTGCATACGGTATAATGTCAATTCCTGCCGGAATGCTTATACAAAAATATCAGGAAAAGAAGAGCCTGACTTTGGCATGGATCCTTTCTTTTTCCGGAGCCTTATTATTTTCACTTTTTCCTGTATTTCCGGTATTCTTATGTTCATTATTCATGATTGGCTCCGGAATGGCAATAATGCAGGTGGCTATCTATCCGCTTCTCCGTGTCTCTGGGGGAGAAGAGCACTTTGCTTTTAATTCGGTAATTGCCCAGCTGGTTTTTGGCGCCGCTTCTTTCCTGAGTCCGTTTGTCTACTCTTATCTTGTACTTGGTCTTGGTGCCCGGCCGGTTAGTGAAGATTTCTTAATCAGAGTAATGGCAAACCTGACACCACTTGAATTACCATGGGTATCAATATACCTGCTTTTTACTTTGATAAGTCTTTTTATGCTGGCAACCATCCTTCTGACACGATTCCCGAAAGTTGAGCTGAAAGAGGAAGAAATTGTGGGCCCATGGCAAACGCATGTTGAACTATTTAAACAGAAGAAGGTAATCCTGTTCTTTTTTGGCATTTTCTGTTATGTTGGTACTGAGCAGGGTATTGCAAACTGGATCTCTGAGTTTCTGAGAACTTATCACGGCCTTACACCAGAAATTGAAGGAGCAAAAACTGTCGGCTTGTTCTGGGGAATGATGACTATAGGCTGCTTTCTCGGGTTGGGCTTGTTAAAGCTCCTTGACAGTAAAGTTGTCCTCCGCATCTTTACTCTTGCAGCCCTGATAATTCTGACGTTTACACTCTTTGGAAATGTCAGGCTTGCTCTTTTCGGCTTCCCTGCACTTGGATTCTGCCTCTCGGTGATGTATGCCGTGATTTTTTCGCTTGCGCTCAACAGCGTGACAAAATCTCACGGATCCTTTTCCGGGATCCTGTGCACAGGAATTGCCGGTGGAGCATTGATCTCTCTGCTTATCGGAAAGCTGAAAGATATGATTGGTTTGCAGGCCGGAATGACGGTAATATATTTTACTTTAGCTTATATTCTGATCTTAAGTATCTGGGCAAAACCTATTGTAAAAAATAAATTAATCATCAGGAAATCTCATCCTGAATCATAAAATATTTAAAAAATGAAAAATATCGTTTTTATCAGGATCAATCTAACCATTCTGACTGTTTGGTTAACAATGTGTACCAGTGCCTGCAATCGGACAAATGTAGTTGATACAGGCGAATGGAGACAATTATTTAACGGGAATGATCTTACGGGATGGAAACATGCAGGTCCGGGTTTTATGTCAGTAGAAGATGGCATGATAAGAGGGCATGGCGGCATGGGTCTTTTATTCCGGGAAGGGGAGAAATTCGGGAATTGTATTATCAGGGTAGTTTTTAAAATGGAGCAAACAAACAGCAACTCGGGAGTATTCATAAGAGTGCCGCTGGAACCCCGTGAAGAATGGATGCCCATCCATTACGGTTACGAAATCCAGATAGATAATATGCCTGAACTATCTGATGAGGATGAATATCATTATACAGGAACCGTTTACTCACTTACCAGGCCCCTTGCAAAAACAGGAAAGCCAGGTCCGGAATGGAATACAATGGAAATCACCCTGGATGGTAAAAGGACCATTGTATACCTTAATGGAGTGAAAGTAACCGATTACACTGAAGGAGATCCTGTGCCGGATCGTGTGTATGATTTTGAACCGATACGCGGACCACGTCCTGATTCAGGATATATAGGGATACAGAATCATGGGGAATCAGATGTGGTCTATTTTAAGGAAATTGCAGTCAAACCTCTTAAGAACACTTTAAAATAGTTAAAAATGAATACTCTGAATAATAAGCCGAAAAAAAACTCCCGTATATCAAGACGTAACTTTGTAAGATCGGCTGCTTCAGGCGCAGCTGCCTTGACCATCATTCCCAATTATGCCGTCAGTGGCCTGGGACATGTTCCTCCAAGTGATAAATTGCTTATTGCAGCAATAGGCTGCGGGGGCGAGGGAGCCGATGACATCAGACATTATGCAATAGCACCGAAAAAAAATGCAGAAATAGCATTTCTGTGCGATGTCGACGACAGACAGGCAGCACCTCAGCGAAAAGAATTTCCAAAAGCGAAATTTTACTATGACTGGCGGGAATTGTTCCACAAGGAGAGCAAAAACTTTGATGCCGTGTCGATTGCAATACCTGATCATAATCATGCTGTAGCAGGTCTTGCCGCTATGCAGTTAAAAAAACATCTCTATCTCCAGAAACCTCTTACTCACGATATTTACGAAGCCCGCATTCTTACCGAAGCTTCGGAGAAATATCAAGTCGTTACCCAGATGGGCGATCAGGGAGCATCCTGTGATGGAATCCGTACATTGAGAGAATGGATTGAAGCTGATGTTCTGGGCGAAATTGAAAATGTGTTTTGCTGGACTGACAGACCTGTCTGGCCCCAGGGTATTCAATGGCCTGAAGGACGTCCTGCGGTACCTGCTGAGTTGAAATGGGATCTCTGGCTTGGTACTGCGGACGAAGTTGATTATATCGATAACCTTGTCCCATTTAACTGGAGAGGCTGGTGGATGTTCGGTACAGGGGCACTGGGTGATATGGGCTGCCATATCATGGGACCTCCGTTCAAACTGCTGGAACTTGGATATCCGACGGAAGTATCATGCAGTGCGAGTACAATATATACAGGTATTTTTAAAGAAGGTATTTTCCCGGAAAGCGGTCCCGTATCCAGCTCCATCCGTTTCAGGTACCAGCTGAAAAACGGAAAAACCCTCAATATGTTCTGGATGGATGGAGGCATAACTCCTGAACGTCCATACGAGATCGAGCCTGATCTGAATATGAATGACATAATGGGTGATTGGCCCGGGCTGAATGATTATGAAGGAGCCACCCTTTTTATAGGAACAAAGGGAAAAGCCGCCTGCGGCTGGGGTGGCAGGAATCCGATTCTGTTGCCACTTTCCAGGAATAAGGAGGTTAAAATTCCCCCGAAGTATCCCAGGGTGCCAGGTGATATGGATGGTCACTGGTGGCAATGGATAGATGCCTGTATCGCAGGTTACGGGAACTCAGAAGTTAGTTCTCCTTTTGTTGGTTATGCCGGCCCGCTTACCGAAACTGTTCTTATGGGTAATTTATTGCTCAGGTGTTTTAATATCAGGAATAAAATAACAAGGAAAGACCCGGTATATGGTGAAATGGAAGGATTCGTTTTCCCTGGACGCTATATTTCTTACAAATGGGATGGTGTAAACATGCGGATTACAAATTTTGAGCAGGCGAACCAGTTTGTTAAAAGAGAATACAGGAAAGGGTGGGGGGAGTTGAAGACTTAATATTCGAATACCTGCAGGGCTTCGTCGTTTATTGCAGCAACAAGATATTGTTTTCCGGCTATTTCGATCTTTATAATTCTCCTTGCATCTCCTTTTATTATAAGACCACTCGCTGAAGGCATTAATGATTCATATCGATAATCTTTTGCGCCCGGTAAGCACCAGCCATAACTGGCATCATATCTTCCATAGGAAGGTCTGACAGGATAATTGTTCCCGGCAAGAACAATATCACTGATCCCGTCATTGTTGAAATCCCTGACAATAATACTGCGAACCGGCGAGAACTGGGCTTCTATGGGCAGCTTAA
>DCVC01000095.1 GCA_002328625.1 Bacteroidales bacterium UBA2198 | reverse complement strand
AGTTTAATATTCTGCTGATTAACAATGGCATTTCTCAGATCCTCGTAGGAAAGATAAACAGGAGCGTTTCCCTTATATTCCCTGTATGTAGCATCTTCGCACGAAAAAAAGAATATTGCAGAAAGAAACAATATTGAAATAATTGGAATGATTTTTGCTTTCATTGGAGATAGGTTTAGTATTCTGAACCAGGACAAAAATCATGCTAAACTTTTAAATCCTTAAACTTATTTTATCATGAAAAAACATCTTACTTTAGCTATCATACTGGCAATATTGACATTATCACTGACGGCCCAGAAATCAAAAGATGTTCTCTACCTGAAAAACGGCAGCAGGATTTACGGAAAGCTGATTGAAGTATCGGGAGATCAGTATAAAATTCAGACCTCTGACGGCAGTATGTTCATTTATTCGTCAGATGAGGTTGACAGATTTGTCAAAGAGGATCCTTCATTTGACGGAAGAAAAATAAACGGTCCCGGATTTGCTCTTGAAGCGGGGCTTCTTATAGGCTCACAGAACAGTGAATTCGATGCTCCTTTCAGCTTCAATTTTCTGGTAAACTATACGACTCAGACAAAGAATATATTCGGGATTGGCTCGGGAGTGGAATTTTTTGGATCAACCTTTACCCCCTTGTTTTTTGAATACAAACACCTTTTTTACGACCGGAAAACTACACCATTCATATTTATGAGAGGAGGTTCTGTTTTTCACGTGGGGGGTGATGATGAAGAAGATAACAATAGTTACTATCCATATAATTATCCAAAGAATTACAAGGGAGGAGTTTCATTCGGCTTCGGAACAGGTATCTCATGGGCAAAGGAAGAGAGCGAAACATATCTTAGCTTCGGGTACAGGCACGCTCAGACCAGTTACTCACAGAAGAATTATGACAACCAGACATATACTTACAAGAGTTATTATAACCGGCTGGAAGTCAAATTCGGTTTTAAATTCTGATCTGATATCCAATCGAACCAGTTTCTGAGGCCGTCACCTCTGGTACAGGATATTTCAAAAAGAGGGACCTTTGAATTAATATTCTTAAGATCGGATCTGAAATTACCCCGGTTGAAATTAGTGTAAGGGATAAGATCGATCTTATTAAGCAATATTGCCCTTGCTTCCCTGAATAACATGGGATACTTTGCGGGTTTGTCATCACCTTCAGTGGTGCTTACCATAGCCAGTTTAAATGTTTCGCCCAGGTCAAACTGTGATGGACAGATGAGATTTCCCACATTCTCGACAAACAATATATCGAGATTATCAAGGTCGAATGAATCAAGCACTTTTGAAATACTGTGTGAATCGAGATGGCAGCCTCCCTCGGTGTTTATTACAACTATCGGAATATTGTACTTCTTTAACCGTTGTGCATCCCGGTCGGTAGTAATGTCACCCTCAACCACTCCAATCCTGAATTTAGGAGCCAGCGTTTCACAGGTTTTTTCGAGCAGGGTGGTTTTTCCGGCCCCTGGTGAACTTATAATATTGACCATCAATACATTTTTCAAAGCCAGAAGGCTTCTTACTTCATCAGCCTTATTCTGATTTCTGTTAAGGATATTCTTCATTATTTTAATCTCCATAGCTACTCTCCTTCTATACTATTGACAAACAATTCTTTTCCCTCGATTATATTAATTTCTGACGATGCGCAATTTGTGCAATTGAAAGCATTGTCATGCAGATAAAATTCACTGCCGCATTCTGAGCATTTCATTTTTACCTGTATTATTTCAATACTTAGTTTTGCATCCTGAGAAATTGTATTCCTAACAGCTTCACTGAAAGCAAATTCAAAGATTTCAGGTACAATCTGGATCAACTGACCGAAACTGATGTTTACTTTCGTCACTTTTATAAGCCTCTCTTTTCTTGCCGTTTCGAGGACTATTGCCGCCAGGTCTTCCGCTATCCTTATTTCATGCATTGTTAATAATTTAACAGATCCGGGGAAGCTGAATACCTGAAGGATTTTCAAGAATCCTTCTTCCCCCGGCAGAAGTTTCCAGTATCACTGATCCTGTATTTTCTGAAATGAATTCTCCGATTACAGATGAGTTCTCCCCCAGAGGATTTGAGCGGAGAATATCAAGAATCTTCTGATATTCCGTTTTCCCCGCGACTATCAATATCTTCCCTTCGTTAGCAAGATAAAGTGGATCAAAACCAAGGATCTCGCATAATCCCCTGACAGGCTCATCAACAGGGATTAAGTCCTCGTGTATTAAAATGCCTGATTTTATTATCTGTGCAAGTTCGTTTAATACTGCCGTAAGGCCTCCCCTGGTAAGATCCCTTATAAAACGGATCTCACAACATTGTTCCAGGAAAGAACTGATCAGATGGTTTAATGATGCACAATCTGAAGCAACTGTCGTGTTGAAACTTAACTGATTGCGTGCTCCAAGAACTGCAATGGTATGATTTCCCAGAGAACCATTTATTATCAGTTTGTCGCCTGGCCGGATCCTTGCACCTGTACTTATATGAACCAGATCTTTCCTTAATATTCCTGTTCCTGATGTAGTTATGAACATTTTATCGCATTTGCCTTTTTCAACAACTTTGGTATCGCCCGTCACGATTTTTACACCTGCATGAAACGCTTCCTCTGCCATTGAACGTACTATAATTTCAAGATCGCTGAACGGAAATCCCTCCTCAATAATAAATGATGCGGCAATATGAAGAGGGGTTGCCCCTGATACGGCAAGGTCATTTACTGTTCCGCACACAGCAAGTTTTCCGATATTGCCTCCCGGGAAAAAAAGCGGGTTAACCACGTATGAGTCAGTAGTAAATGCCAATATGTATCCTGATTCCTCGAGAATTGCTGAATCGGTCAGGGGTTCGGTCATACCGAACATTTTCACAAAAACATCCTTTATTAATGTTTGAGTCAGGGTTCCGCCACTTCCATGGTTTAATGTTATATAATCACCCATTCAGGCCATATTTATAGTAAGTGTTGCATGCTCCTTCACCCGAGACCATACATGCCCCTACCGGATTCTCCGGTGTACAGACATTCCTGAAAAGGAAACAATCCCCCGGGGTCTTTAATCCCCTCAGAATATCACCACAGATACATGAGGAGTTCTCATCATGATTGAAAATTTTGACAGGAATCATCTTTTCTGCATCAAATCTCTGAAACTCTTTCCTGAGTTTCAATCCGCTCAATGGTATATTGCCAAAACCTCTCCATGTTGTATCACAATATTCAAATACCTCTGTAACATTTCTCATTGCAACAGGGTTACCAAGCTCATTAACAGCCCGCTTGTACTGTATTTCAACCCTTGGTTCATTACTGTTTACCTGCATGACCAGCTTAAGTAAAGTATGAAGAATATCTGTTGGTTCAAA
>DCVC01000027.1 GCA_002328625.1 Bacteroidales bacterium UBA2198 | reverse complement strand
TTTGGCAACTCTGTCAAACCCGGGTGTCTTTACCCATGAGCAACCATAAGCTCCCATGTGCTCAAAGGAAATATCATCTCCGATTGCCAACAGGATATTCGGCCTCGCTGTTTCAAAAGTTGTTGAACATCCGGTTAAAAGCCCGACAGTTAGAACCGATACAAATCCTGCAGTGAATTTTGATCCAGTTTCCGCTTTCATAATAATCAGTATTATTTTTCCAAGCCCCAGCTGTAATTGGGTTTCTCACCCATCTCAAGAACCAGTGTTCCCCCTTGTATTATATCATTATGTATAATTACAGGTCTGTTTAAAGGATTTCCATTAAGTTTTGCTGCCTGAATGTATTTGTTAAAACGGCTGTTGTTTTTAGCAATAACAGTAAAAACATTTCCATTCTGAAGACGGATCTTTA
Source organism: Bacteroidales bacterium UBA2198 (assembly GCA_002328625.1). Classification (GTDB taxonomy): domain Bacteria; phylum Bacteroidota; class Bacteroidia; order Bacteroidales; family VadinHA17; genus LD21. The sequence goes on along the minus strand of DCVC01000027.1, from coordinate 6,488 downwards.
TTTTATTGAAAAGAGGGCTTCCTATGTGGTATTCAGGAATCCCGGGTGTTACCGGATAGAAACCCATTGCTGAGAAGACATAAAAAGCTGAAAGGCCCCCTCCATCCTCGTCGCCGGGAACGCCCATCAGATCATTTCTGAACCATGTATCCATCAGCATCCTTACCCGTTTCTGTGTTTTCCATGGTTTGCCCGCAAGGTTATAAAGATATGGGATATGCATAGAAGGCTCATTCCCCATCACGAATTGTCCTACATTACCAGTAGCATCAGGCATTGTTGCATAATATTGCCATTTTGATCTTCCGAGGCTCTCGCTGAAAAGCTGATCAAGCTTTTTGTCGAATTTTTCAGTACCTCCCATCAGTTCAATTAAGTCGTCGAGAGCATGATAAGGCTGCCAGATATATGTCCATCCATTGTTCTCATCATAATAATCACGTGCCCCCATTCCACCATCAAACCTGTAATCGAATGGCTTGATCCAGTTACCATCTTTATCTTTCGGGTGATAGAAGCCTGTTTCTTTATTGAACAGATTTCTGTAGTTAAGGCTTCTTTTAAAGAAGAAGTCATAATCATTTTCCTTATTGAGGATTTTAGCTATTTGAGCCATGCACCAGTCGTCGTAACACGAAGCCAGGGTAACAGCAACAGACTGTCTTTTTTCAAATGAGTGGACCTCGGGGCAGGTTTCAGGCTCTCCCTTCTGAAGCCCCGGGAAATAACCTTTTTCATCATAGAACTCATCGAGCCAGGTTGCGTTGCCTTTCACCCATGGAAGTTTTGTTTCGTGGAAGATGGTTTTTTTTAAATGGTCATAAGCTTCTTCAAGATCAAAGCCCCTTATTCCCTTGTTCCATGCATCCAGGATAACAGCCACGGAATGATTCCCGTTCATTGCATGATTGTCACCGCTTACAGTGGGGAAGGTTGGCATCCAGCCTGACTGTCTGGCCATACGGATATATGATGCTATCTTTTCATCCTGCTGCAAAGGATTGAGTATTAACTGAAGGGGATGCAATGCCAGATATGTATCCCAGACCCAGTCGTCGGTAAAAAATGTTGTGTCATTTGAAGATTCAATGTTATTGCTCCAGGCGCTGTAATAGCGATTATCTTCTGTTATGTCAATCATCCTTTCGTGGCACCTGTATAATGAGGTATAAAAAACCTTCCGTTGGTTTTCGGTTCCACCTTCGATCTCAACTTTTGACAGAACAGAATTCCATAATCTTCTGCCATTATCTGATAATGAGTTGAAATCCCACGTTTTGATATCGTTTTGCAGATTCTTTTTTGCCTGCTCAACACTTATATAAGATAGTGCATACCTGATATTTAAGATATTATTTGCCAGTGATTGAAAAATCAATATTATTGAAGTCCGGTTGACTTCCGGATAAGAACCGGTATTTAATGTGATATTATCCCCTTCAACAATAACATGGTCAGGCTTGACTTCAGGTTCCAGATAAAGGAAAGCTTTTACTCCATTGAAGGTATCATATCCGGTAATGGCATTATTTTCAATTGTGAAGCCACCTGTATTTCTGGTTCTTAAGATCACNNTTTATCTTAATATCAGGCTCATCAAGAGTGACCCGGTAACTGTATGGCGTAATACTTTCGTTATCGTATGTGTAGATATTATCTGATGGTGTTTCTCCCGGACTGCCCGTGAACGGAAGAATAGAAAATAAATTTCCCGAACGATGAGAAGGTACATTAAGCGGAAAGCCCTGAATTTTATTAACAGTAAAATCACTACGGTCGGGATAAAAGCGTAATAAGCTGTTTGGAAGATGAACTGTAGGATACGTTGGAACAAGCAGATGGCTGATGTTCCCCATATATGGATTTACATAATCAACAGGATCAGGTCTCTTCTCAGCACAGGACGATAGAATCATGTATAAAACTGATATGAGAGTTATGAATGTATGTTTCATGGTCGCAATGGTAATTGAATAACACTGATAATAAAATAAATATCCTGTATTTACAAAGTTCTGAATGAGATTTATATTCTGAAGTTTTTAATACCTTCCTGATCGAAATTGCAATTAAGCCACTCATCATCAATTTCAGCTCCATATTTCCTGTACATTTCAATTGCCGGTTTATTCCAGTTTAACACCTGCCATCTGACTCTCCTGCAATCCTCTTTTTTCGCTTCCTCAAAGACTTTTTTTAACAATTCGGTTCCTATTTTATGCCTTCTGAAAGATTCTCTCACGTAAATATCATCCAGATACAAAGATTTACCTACCCATGTATAATAGGCAAAAAAATAAAGAGCCATTCCGACAATCTCTCCCCTCTCCGTTTCAGCAACATGACACCGAAAAAGATCTTTTTCTTTTTGCATCTGTTGGATTGAGTTTGTTACTTTGTCGGGAGCTTTTTCAAAAAGAGCCAACTCTTTTATTAAAGAAAGGATTGAAGCAAAATCATCTTCGGAGGCTTGTCTGATGGTAATTTTCATAAGATTTGTTTAAATAATTTGATTGATACCTGTTGGGCTATTTCATTAAAGGATTATATACCAACCATATATACTCTTCTTCCAGTAACTCTTGCTTAAATAATTTAAGTTTAGGTTTTCTTTCAATTTCAGCGAACATATTATAGGATTCATTACCAACAATTACAGGATGAATCAACAGACTGATAACATCAACCAGGTCCTGATTTATCAGGAGGTTTCCCAGTATCCTTCCGGTATCGGTTAAAACGGTTTTTGCTTTATAGGTGTCTGATAATATTTTAAGAACTTTCTTAAGGTCAGCATGTTCTTTACCGGCAATATGCCAGTTGTATTCTCTTTCTTTCAAATGATCAAGATAAGACTGAGAAGTGGTCTCTGAAACCACAATGATCACATCTTTACAGAATTCAAACCTTCTGCATGTGTGCAACATTCCTTGCAGAATCCCTTTTGTATCAATAATCACCCAATAGGGCAGGTCATTTTTACGATCAGGCTTCTTAAAATCATTTTCTTCTTCCGGAGGCATGCCCTCTCCGTATAGCTCAATACCTTGCCTGATGGTATTTGATCCAATGAGATGGATATCGGGATTAAAACTGCCGGCTAAACGGTAATGCAATCCCATATTTGGTTCAAAACCTGTCAGCGACCCATCAATGCTGATGGAGTTGTGAAGAATTACTTTCGGTATCATAGGTTTATGGTTATGGAAGTATAAAAATAAGATAATAACTCTTTTTGGGGTTAAGGATAAAGCAGAATTTTAAAAATAAACTGCGCGGAGTATTGGTGGTTGACTTCCTGCGAATTTATAGTTTATCAATTTTATAGTTTACCAATTGAAGTTGGCTTCAGCCTGTCCTCTGTCAGATAATGCGATTTATCAATTGCCGTTGGCTTCAGCCAACGGCATAAGGAGAATCTCTCTTTTTTAGGGTTTTAGCCCAAAGAATTATTGGACTAAAGTCCATTTCTCAATGGGTGCCCATTACCGGCGGCTAAAGCCGCCGGCAACATAAAAGCCGCCGTCAACATAAAAATTGCCGGCAACATAAAAGATACCGGCAATTCAAAGAACCGGGACCCGCACAGGTGCGGTGCGAGCTGGATGAAGACAGGATTCTTTAATAGGTGCTTGCATAAACAAAGAAAACTGCTCTAAATGAGCAGCTTTCTTTCCTGTATCAGATTCTTATTGTCAGGGGAATCGGAAATAACCGAGTTTCCCTTTTATAAAATCTGTTTTTACGGGACTATTGGAAGTATAATAGCATCAATCACATGAATTATTCCGTTGGAAGCTGAAATATTCGGAGCGATAATATTAGTGGTATTCCCTACTGCTGTGATTTTGGCAGCTTTATCCACTGTAAATGTTGCGCCAAGAAGAGTCTCGATGGTCCTGAGGCCTGTTTTGGGAACAACGCTGTTGGCAGCGCGGCGGCCTTCGGTAACATGGTACAGGAGTACATTTGCTACGGTGCCTTCACCGAGCAGATTGTCGATTTTTTCAAAAGGGCTATCCCCTTCAACTACTCCAAGTGGAAGAGCGGCAACCAGGTCGAGAAAAGCCTGATCAGTCGGAGCGAATACCGTGTACTGCCCGCCACCGGTGAAGACTCCGGTAAGCCCGGTGTACTCCAGAGCCGCGAGCAGCAGGATAAACTGGGGCTCTTTGGCTTTGGTGGAAGCAACAACAATCTCAGCAATAGTTTGGTTACAAGGAGCAGGGGCGGCCATGGCACTTTTCATTCCGGGATTATCCGGCATGCCGTTACGTCCCATATCCGCTTTTTCACATGAGGCAGTGATAAGCAAAAGTGCAGAAAACATCGCAAGAAACGTAATCTTACTATTAAGGGTTAAAAATTTTTCCATCGTTTTTAAAATTTTGGTTTGTAAAAGAAAATAATTACTAAATTTTGAGAGACTAACATAAAAAACAGGTCATTTATTCATCCTAAGTTCATTTTTTTAGTTTAACACGCTGTAAAATATTGGCCTCTTTGAGCTAATACAAGTGAATTAAAACTCCCCTTATAAATAAACTTTCAATTTTAAAATACTATGGTTCAGGATTATGAAAGATGTACTTTTTAAATTTATTATCAATTTGAAAATACAGCCATTTTGACGAATCCACAAAAATCTTAACCTTCTAATTTATTTTTGGATTTTTATAAAACCTGCATAAATAGTCAGCCAATGCAGGATAATATAATACTTTCCTAAAATGTCACTCCTGATCTAAAAATAGTCAATATGCTGATAAGTATAAAAGATATAAAGATCATTATATCGCGTTTTAACAAATTTTTAGGAAAATGAAGAGGGTTTTGTAGTATAAAATGGCATAAAATTTGAAAATATGGAAGTAAGAGCAGGAATTGAGAAAATGAATTATTATTAACTGTCAGTCTATATATTATGATAGAAAACAGCTCTTGAAAGGAGGTTCTTATGAAGTCAGCTATCCTTATTAATAAACATACCGGATTCAATATCAGGAATTTTATTTTTCTTCTGGTGGTGTTTAGTATTATTTCCGGGTTAAATGCAAGTGCTCAATATTTCGGCAGGAACAAGCCAGGGTACAGGAATTTCAAATATAGTGTATTACAAACGCCAAATTTTGAAATATACCATTACCTACGGAACGACTCTCTGCTAAACAATCTTGCGCAATGGTCAGAGAAATGGTACCAGATACATCAGAGAACATTTAAAGATACTTTTAATACAAAAAATCCGGTCATCTTTTATAATAACCATGCTGATTTTCAGCAAACCAACACCATCAGCGGTTTAATAAGTTCAGGCACAGGAGGGGTGACAGAGAGTTTAAAGAACAGGGTAATTATGCCGGTTGCCCCCACACTTGCACAAACTGATCATACCCTGGGTCATGAACTGGTTCATGCCTTCCAGTTTAATATGCTACTTAACTCTGATTCTTCCAGATTCTATTCCCTCAGGAATATGCCATTATGGATGATCGAAGGCATGGCCGAATACCTGTCGCTCGGCAGTGTAGACCCGAATACCGCTATGTGGATGCGGGATGCATTAAAAAATGATGACTTCCCGACATTAAAAAAACTTGAGACCGAGTCAAGATATTTTCCTTACCGTTATGGCCATGCTTTCTGGGCTATGGCAGGAAAAACGTGGGGTGATACCATTATTTTGCCTCTTTTTAAAAAAACGGCACAGTTTGGCTTCAACGCAGCGGTGGATTCTGTTTTGGGGTTTAACGAAAAAACTATTTCAGGTATGTGGAAAAGTGCAATGGAACTGCATTTTAAACCCTATTTTGAGGGAAAAACCGACAAGCCGGCAGGAAAGAAGATAATTTCAGACAGGAATGCAGGCAGGTTTAATATTTCACCGGCAATCAGTCCGGATGGAAAATACATAGCCTTTTTTTCAGAGAAAAACCTTTTTACTCTTGATCTTTTTCTTGCTGATGCAAATAATGGCAGGATCATCAAAAAACTGTCGAGTGTTCTTAAAAACAGTGATATCGACGATTTCAACTTTATAGAATCAGCCGGTACATGGTCGCCTGACAGTAAAAAATTTGCCTTCGTGATTTTTAGCAAAGGAAAAAATAAGCTGGCAATCGTTGATGTTATCAGAGCAAGAAAAACACGAGAAATTGAGATCAAAGGGATCACTTCGTTCTACAATCCCTCATGGTCCCCTGACGGCAGGAAAATAGTCTTTACAGGGATGGTTGACGGAATCAGTGACCTTTACCTTTATTATCTAAATTCGGGATCGGTTGAAAGGCTGACAAGTAACCTGACTTCAAATATCCACCCTTCATGGTCTTCAGATGGTAATTACATAGTCTTTTCTCAGGAAATAATTAATTCTGTCCCTGACCAGAGAAAATTCAGCTTTAATCTGGCCGTTATTGACCTTATGTCAAGAACCGTAACCAGGCTTGATGTTTTCAATGAAGCATACAACCTTAATCCATTCTTTT
>DCVC01000037.1 GCA_002328625.1 Bacteroidales bacterium UBA2198 | reverse complement strand
CCAAAATATACAACCTTCATGGAATCTCTTGGGCAAAATGGATATGAAGTTGGTTATACTTCAAAGGGATGGGCACCGGGAGTAGCCCTTGACAGTACTGGTAATCCTCGGGCTCTGACCGGCAAGGCTTTCAATTCCAGAAAATTAACCCCTCCGACAACAGGTATTTCAAATTCTGATTATGCCGGCAATTTTGAGGATTTCTTAAAATCAAGGGATCGTGGGAAACCTTTTTGTTTCTGGTACGGATCCCATGAACCTCACCGGAGATATCAATATGCTTCAGGTGTCGAAATTGCCGGAAAAGAACTTACAGACATTGATAAAGTATATGGTTTTTGGCCTGACAATAATATTGTAAGGAATGACCTGCTTGATTATGCTCTGGAAATTGAGCATTTTGACAGTCACCTTGTCAGGATGCTCGATCTGCTTGAAAAAACAGGAGAGCTTGATAATTCCATCATCATTGTAACTGCTGACAACGGGATGCCTTTTCCGCGAATAAAAGCACAGCAATATGAGCTTTCAAACCATATGCCAATGGCAATTATGTGGGGTAAAGGTATAAAAAATCCCGGTCGTGTTATTTTTGATCATATAAGTTTCATCGACATTGCTCCGACAATACTGGAGACCGCAGGGATCAGTCAGGAGGAGAGCGGAATGCAGCCAATCGAAGGCAGAAGCTTTGCAAATATCTTTCGAACAAAGAAAAAAGGAATGGTTGACAAGTCACGCGATTATGTACTGGTCGGCAAGGAACGCCATGACGTAGGACGCCCGGATGACCTGGGTTATCCTGTCAGGGGAATAGTCAAACAGGGGTACCTTTTCCTGATAAATTTCAAACCGAACCGATGGCCCTCCGGCGACCCTGAGACCGGTTATCTGGAATGTGATGCCAGCCCAACCAAAACTTATATACTTTTTGCAAAAAGGAACGGACAAACCCCTAAATACTGGAATCTTTGTTTTGGAAAGCGGTTTGAAGAGGAATTATTCAATATATCCTCTGATCCGGAATGTCTTTTCGACTTATCAAGGGAGCCGGGGATGAATGCAACAAAACAAAGACTGCGTAATCAGCTTCTTCATGAACTGAGAATTCAGGAAGATCCGAGATTACTGGGTAATGGCGATGTTTTTGACAATTACCCCTACGCTTCCGAGACGGTAAGAGATTTTTATAACCGCTATATTAAGGGTGAACTTTTCCGTAAAAGTGCAGGTTGGGTTGATTCAACTGATTTTGAAAATGTATCTTATTAGATACTAAAATGCACTATAATCCCGAAATGTTCGATGTAATAATTTGCGGTGGAGGACCTGCAGGTCTTACTGCTGCTCTTGCACTGGGCAACTCAGGAATGAAAGTGGGACTTTTTGAAAAAGATCACTACCCCAGAGATAAAATATGCGGGGATGCGATTCCTGCTTATGTGCACAAGCTATTGAATACAATCAATCCCGGATATGGTAAAGTAATTGAACAGCTTCCGCAGGCTGAGAACGTTAATATCTGCCGCATAATCGCTCCAAACAGAAAAATCCTTGATCTTAAATATAGAGAATCCGGATTAATTTGCAGGCGTCAGATATTTGATAATTGTCTCTTTGATCTTGCCAGTAAATTAACCGGTTTGTACATATTCCAGGATACTGCTGTCACGGATATAACATATGATGATTCCAGAATGCTTATCAGCACATCTCAAAAACAATTTTTCATATCACGGATAGTTATTGGTTGTGATGGCGCCAACAGCATTGTGAGACAGAAGCTTTCCGATAACAAAATTGACATAAAAAGCTGCTCCAGTGCGGTCCGTGCTTATTTCAAAAATGTTAAGGATATACCTGAAGCGACATTTGAACTTCACTTCCTGAATGGTATTACTCCCGGTTATTTCTGGATATTTCCTTTACCTGATAACCAGTCAAATGTCGGCATCGGGTTGCCTTCATATATTATTTCTTCCAGAAAGATCAACCTCAGAAAGGAGTTCATAAGAATCATCGAAACAGCACCTGAGATTAAAAGACGTTTTTCAGAAGCAGAAATGATTGGTGATATTGAAGGCTCTCTTTTGCCTCTTTGTACCCGGAAAATTTCTGTTTCCGGTAAAGGTTATATGCTTTGCGGGGATGCTGCTTCTCTAATCAGTCCAGCAACGGGTGCAGGAATAGGGCAGGCAATGATTTCAGGCAGGTATGCAGGCTGGCATGCTTTAAAATGCTTTGAGAAAAATGATTTTTCATCTGAATTTATGTCGGGATATGATAATGCAGTTTATGAGAAATTATGGTACGAAAATAGAAATCATAATTATATCAGGAGACTCATAGACCTTAGTCCCCGGTTGCTTAACCTGGCAGTCAGTATGGCATCAAGACACAGATCCGTTTACAATGCAATATTAAAATTCCTGCAGTAGACGAAATAAAAACTTTATTTTTATTCTTATAAATCCTGTATAAAGTCGTTCGTCAGGGACCTGCAAAAGGGACTCAGAACCTGTACCCTAAAGAGAATCCAAATCCAAGATTCCTTTTTAAAGTTTTATCAGTGGCAAGATTATAACTTGGATTTATTTTAATGGCGCCATATTGTGCTTCTGCCTGGAAATAGATCCCGTTATTTATTTCATATCCCAGAAATAGATTTCCGCCGGCATCAAGGCCTCTGTAATATGCATATGTTGTAGGCTCATCTGCAGCATTATTTTTGAATTTAACCTTTACCTCGCTTGTACTGCTCTCTGATTCTGTGATCTCCTTGCCTGCAATTCCATAAGCTATATAAGGGCCCAGGCCTATAAGTAAGAACCCATCGCCTAACTGAGGTTTGAAAAGCAGATTCAGAGGCATTTCAACATAAGAAAGTTTAACTGTCCGGACAACACCCTCCAGAATGTCCTGTTTTGCACCTTTAAGTGAGTATAATAGCCCTGGTTGAAAAAAGAAATCAAGTGCAACCGGAATACCGATGTTTGCTCCAACGTGGTAATCCAAATCCAATCTGTAATCAAGAGGATCGCCGCTGGCATTCTTTCCAAGAATAGTCTGAACGTTTAATCCTCCCTGTACTCCAAGCCCAACCTCAGGACCCCTCTTCCTTCCCCTTTGTGCGAATATAAAAGTTGATGAAAGCAAAAGTATCAGTATGGTTGAAATAAGTCTTGTTTTCATTATTAAGTATTTTAAGTTTATAATTAAGTCTTCAAAGTGTTTCCAGATGTAATAATTATAATAATAACCTGGCCGTATCAAAATTAAGCAAAGAAAATCTGATTTTTTTTATTATTTATTAACAGTTTAAGTATTGAATTAAAATGCTTAAATTGAACACATAATAAATTGTTTTATTAACAAAGACCTCTCATTTGATATGTTAAATACAATTTCCCTAAAATCAAAAGATTATGGCAGTACTTAAAGTTATTGAAATCATGGCATCTTCAGAAAAAAGCTGGGAAGATGCTACAAATGTTGCTGTAAAAACTGCAGCAAAGACTGTTAAAGAGATCCGTTCAGCCTACATTAAGGACATGAGTGCCGTTGTGAAAAATAATAAGATTACAGAATTCCGTGTTAATGTAAAGATCACTTTTGAAGTGGTTAACTGATGGTTACTGGTTCTTCGCATACAGTGGGATATAAGAACGACCAGCAAATGACCAACAACAGGTAACATTTAACTTTTACTGAATACAAATCTTCACAAAAACATTAAGCAACATGGGACTAATTTCATTTATTAAAAATGCCGGAGACAAGCTATTCAAATCAGAAGCTAAAAGAGAACAGGAAAAAGCTGACCTGATAGCATCTCATATTAAAAAATTCGGATTCGACACAAGCGACATCAAGGTAAAGGTGGATGATGACAAAGTTACTTTGATTGGCAGCATCGACACAATTGAGAACAAAAACAAAATAATTGTTACCGCAGGCAATGTAGAGGGTATTGCAACTGTTGATGACTGGATTGTTGTTAAAAAGCCTCCGGTTGTAGCGCCGCCTCAGCCTGAAAAACAATTTTACACGGTCAGGAAAGGTGATTATCTTTCCAAAATCGCAAAAGAGGTTTATGGCAACGCCAACAAATACAACATTATTTTTGAGGCGAACAAACCAATGCTGAAAGACCCTAACCTTATTTATCCCGGGCAGGTGCTCGTAATTCCGCCTCTGGAAAAATAATAATTTAAACAAGGTCATGTAACAAAGTAAGAATTTGTTTTGCAGGTAAATAACATTAGGTTTTTAAAAGTTAGCTATTATATTTCTACCCTCAAATCCCCCGAAGGGGTACCTGATGAATTCCAGATGCTTATGCTCTCTCCTGCCTAAAGGGGATTGGAGGATTAAACAGGTATTATAAACACCCCTAATTACTATTCTTAATAAAGTTAAAACCTCAGTTATGTTTAAAAAATCTCTGATCTTATATCTGACGATTACAGTTTTAACCTCAAGAGCTTTATCCGTACCTGTTGTTTCCTCTGTTTATCCAAAGGATACAGCTCAAATAAACGATCTGCTCAGAAAAGCTCAGAAACTTGAGGATAATGCCATTTATGACAGTGCCGTATATTATTACCAAATATATTCCGGAATACTCAGAAAAAAAGATACAGAAAAGTATCTCATGTACCGTAATAAAATAATCACATTAAAAAGAAGTGCAGGTCAATATGACGGACTTTTAGCCGAAGCATTAGAAAACCTTGGATTCTGCAAAAAAAAATTCAGGAATTTGAATACAATATGCGGGGCTTGTTCGTGGATTTTTATCAGCAGGTGCAGCAAATGTTTTATTCTCTTACTGGAAGGTGGGAGACAAAAACACTTTAACATTTATGAATAGTTTTTATCGATAAATGTTTTAGGGGAAAAGTTGTAGTGACGCTCTCGGGAAAGCAAAGCTTGATCTTATAAATTCACCTTCAACCTCTCATCCCTTGCTTTGGGCAGGTTTTGGATTTATTGGAAATCAGTAGGGATGTAGTTAAACCTGCTGGTAAATAAATTTTCTTTTTGGTCCTATAATTGCCAATAATAAATCCCTGGATCAAGAAAAATATCTGGCTTTGTCCCGTTGGTGACCAGTTCACTGAAGATGATCTTTCCCTTGTTCGAGAAGAGTACAAGTTTTAGCTTTTGTATTGTCGTATCACTCCATAAAAATGCCGGAACAACGGACAGAGTGTTGTTAAGAGGCGCAATTACCCTAAATTCTTTTCCTCTCAGGTTATTCTCTGTCAAATTCTCAAAGAAAGGATTGGTGGTGAAGTTGTCCGCATACATTTTAACAGACTTGCTGACAGGCGAAGATGTATCATTCCTCAAGCTTATTTCTGTGCTTCTGCTGCTAAAAGATTGTTTAAAGAATCACTGACAAGCACACCTATGACTGGTGTCTCTTCGTTTGTATATTTTTTCTGAAATATAATGGAAAACACTCCGGATATTACTGCCAGGGTTACTATTGCCGCTGCATATCTTACAGCGGGTTTTCTGAGAAAATGGATAAAGTCTGATTTTTTGTCTGAATTATCGATTTTTAATCTGAACTTATCCAGTTGTATACTCTCAATTCCATTAATGGTCATCTTAAGCATTTTAATGTTATCACTGCAGATCTTACAGTGAAGCAAATGTTCCTCAAAAGCTGCCTCTTCTTCATTGGAAAGTTCCTGCTTCAGATATCCTTCCAAAACATCCCTGTCAGTGACTTCATTATGATTCATATCCGAAGCGACCCAACGAAGCTCCAGTTTTTTCCGTTTTGACCATGTTCTGACAATGAAGATTGCGGTATCGCAGAGGTTCCTCAATGCTGTCTTATCACCACCGATAATCCTGACTACCAAACCATGGAAATCATTACTCATTATCTGAACTGAAAATTGTTGACGGAGGTTATTCGTTACAATTCAAATATAAATTTTTTAATTAGTTCTGTAACGAAATCCTCTCGAAAGTCATTTCAGTAATAATAAGTAAAAGTCAATTGTTGTGAAATTTTTTACCAACAGAAGAATACTTTTAGCCATTGTTTTTATCCTGTCTGCACCTTCAGAAAAATACTTTATATGCTGGAACGCCCGTACTAACTTTTTCAGGTTTGAAACTGATGAAGAGAATGAGTGGTTTGCCGGAGGTGGTGCCGGATTCGGGGTCGTTTTCTTCCCGTTTAAGAATCATCCTTCATTCTATTTAAACTGTCTTTTCGGCTACTCCAATTTGTTTCATGGTTTTGAATATGATGTTAACAACTTCGGTACAGAGATTTGTTTTGGAACCGGCTCTATCTCTGTTGACCGTTTAAGCACAGAATTAACCCTCCAGATGGGGACTTCCGAAAAATCTCTGTATAACGGGACGTTAAAAAATCCAATAATTCTAAACCTTACATTAAACTATATTTTTTGGAAAAAATAATAAATTTAACGATGAGAACTTCAGTGATTGTTCTTACACTTGCCATTTTGTTTTTATGCGGTTGTTCATCCCGTGTCTTTTACATAAGTTTAAAACCGGAGGGTTCATTGTTAAGGCATCAGGAATATTACGGTTACAGTAACATAGCTGAAGCATGGACAGATGAAATTCCATATAAAGTATTGTTTGCCGGCAAAAACAGGAAAACCAGCTTTTCCGCAATGAAAAGGGGATACTATGAGGATACGATATGGGTCACCCGGGAATCAGCCCCAAAGATCTCTTTTAACCTGAGAAAGTTGTCAGAAACAGATAGTTTCTCCGATTATTTAAGCCAACTTCCAGAAGCAAACCTTTTTATCCTGCCACCTAAGGTTGATGTAATTTTACATAAGGGAGCAGGTAATCTCAGCCGATACGAGAAATCAGATTTGCAGTCATATAGGGCAGGCAGAAATATTCTCGCTTTTCTAAGCCAGGAATCTGAACACAATAAAAGAAATTTTCAACTTCAGATTACAGATAAGTCTGGCCTGAATGATACATTTAATATACCTGATCAGATCATGAAATATCTGTTTTCGATAAAACCCGACCTTCTGAGATACTATAGCATACCCCCTTCAATAAAAAGATCAATTAGACCTGACTTTCAATTGCAGGA
>DCVC01000032.1 GCA_002328625.1 Bacteroidales bacterium UBA2198 | reverse complement strand
TAGTCAGCGGAGTTTATCCCGCATGACGGGACCATTTCTCCGCCGCAAAGATAATATTTTTTTGTTTTTACCGGAATTTTGTCAAGATATTGAATAACTATATGTAAATCAATTAGTTATAAAATTTATGAACACTATATGAACAAAACGTTGCGGAAATTGTTCCCGGATTAAGAATTAGTGAGCTATTGCGACTATTTTTGCCTTAACTTGTTTTTTTGCTGAAAATATTGCTTTTTTGACCTAAAAGTGCCACTATTTGAGCAAAAACGAAAAATAAATTTGCATATGATTTAAAATAAAATATATTTGTATTCAATTAGTACCGTTGGTCTAACCTTTAAAACTTCAATTATGACAAAAAAAGAATTAGTTAATGCCATTGCTGCTGAAGCAGGTCTTTCGATTAAAGATGCAGGAAAAGCTCTAAACTCATTTGTGGGAGCTTTTGGAAAAGCAATGAAAAAAGGACAAAGGATACAGCTCCCGGGCATGGGTACCTTTAATGTAACTAAAAGAAGTGCCAGAGTTGTTCGTAATCCACGTACAGGTGCAAAACTGAACGTTCCAGCTAAAAAAGTTGTTAAATTCAAAGCGGCTCCCGCACTGAACAAAGGTCTTTAATCTTGATCGATTGAGATTACCGAGGGGTGTTTTACACCCCTTTTTTTTGTGCTTTCTGAAATAAAACAACCCTTAATTTTAAACTACTGAATCCGGAAAATCAAATATACATGTGAAATTTTAACTTAATTCATGTCTTCAACTGGAATTCTATTTTTTTTTACTATTTTTGATTGATAATCCGGACTAATTCCGACGATGATGAACTGTATAATTGTCGATGACGATAACCTGAGCTGTAAATTGCTCGAAGGATACGTTCAAAAATATGCATCACTGAACCTGGTTGGTATTTTTAATGACGCCATTTCTGCACGTAATGAAATGATCGGGCGCAAGGATATTGATCTGGTACTTCTTGATATCATGATGCCTGAAATGGACGGCTTCGATTTTATCGGCAGCCTTGATCATCCTCCTAATATAATCATTGTGTCGGGAGCTGAAGATTTTGCTTTGAAAGCCTTTGATTTCAATGTTGTAGATTATTTGCTCAAACCAATTTCCTATTCAAGATTCTGCAAAGCAATTGATAAAACAATAAAGTACTTTTCAGCTCCTGTAAAAGAGATAAGCAGTTCCGGGGATGAGGAGATATTTATCAAAAAGGGATCCTCGCTTGTCAAGCTCAAACTCAAGGAGATTGTTTTCGTCGAAGCTCTTGAGAACTATGTAACTCTTAATACCAACACCGATAAATTTACCATCCATTTCACAATGAAGGCAATCGAAAGCCAGTTGCCGTCAACTGTTTTTATCAGGGTACACCGGTCATTTATTATAAACAAAAGTATGATCCAGGCTATCAAGGAGAGTTCTCTTGATATTGTTGTGGGACATACTGTGAAAAACATTCCGGTCGGCAAATCGTTCAGGGATTCGCTTCTGAACGACATCAACGTGATGGCCAGATAATATCTTGCTTTTTACATGCTTACCAACCGACAGCTATTTCTTCAACATCTTGGGCAAACATCCGATTCCCCTTTGATGATTGAGATTGAAAGAGCTGAAGGGGTTTATATGTACGGCCCTACAGGGGAAAAATACCTCGATCTTGTTTCAGGTGTTTCGGTGAGCAATACGGGTCACCATCATCCAAGAGTGGTCGAGGCAGTGAAAAGACAGGTTGATCTTTATATGCACCTGATGGTTTACGGGGAAATAATACAGAGTCCCCAGGTCAGATATGCCGAACGCCTGGCAGGCATTTTTCCAGGAGAACTTGAAACCTGCTTTTTTGTTAATTCGGGGAGCGAAGCAGTAGAAGGGGCCATGAAGCTTGCAAAACGATTTACAGGCAGGAGCCGGATCGTATCATTTAAGAAATCTTACCATGGCAGTACACATGGCGCTCTTAGTATCCAGGGCAGTGAACAACTAAGAAATCCTTTCAGACCTCTTTTACCAGATACCTTTCAGGTTAGTTTTAATGATGAGGAATCACTCTTTACTATCGATGAAAGAACGGCCTGTGTTGTCGCCGAACCCATTATGGCTGAGGCAGGGGTGATATGTCCCATAAATGATTTCCTGAAGAAACTCAGGCATCGATGTACTGAAACAGGTGCTCTGCTTATATTTGACGAGATACAGACCGGTTTTGGAAGGACAGGATTTATGTTTGCCATGAACAGATATAACGTTGTACCTGATATCCTTGTTCTGGCCAAAGCATTGGGTGGGGGGATGCCTCTTGGTGCATTTATTTCATCAAACAGAATTATGTCGGCGCTGATGAAGAACCCTGCGCTTGGCCATATCACAACATTCGGAGGTCATCCGGTATGCTGTGCTGCAGGACTAGCTTCGCTTAATGTAATAATTGAGGACAACCTTACAGTAAGGTGTAACGAAAAATCAGATTTGTTCAGGCAGCAACTAAGACATCCTCTTATCCGTGAGATAAGAGGTGAAGGACTTCTTTTGGCAGTTGACCTTGCCAATTCTGATCTTGTCAGGTATATTATTGCCAATAGTCCTAAATATGGCCTGATCCTTGACTATTTTCTATTCTGTGCAGATGCTTTCAGAATAGCTCCGCCGCTGATAATCACAAGAGATGAAATATTATGGGCCTGTGGTCAGCTGAAAATGTTGCTTGATGACGCATCCAAAAACCTGATTGAAAAATGAGGAGGATAACACTCTTTTTATTCATTTTTACGTTCAGTATGTCTTTAATTATCAATGGACAGACTGATACCATACCTGTCTCTAAAACTCTTGAAAAACTCTCTGTGCGCCTTTTAGCAGATAAAAGCGATCACGAAAAGCTTATAATAAACGATTCTGTCAGAATGTTCATTGAAGCCTACGCTTGTTCCGATACCGTGTTTAATCACAGGTTTGATAACCTGCGCTATCTTGGACAGATCACTTCTCCCGACTCCCTCATAAAAATCATCACATGGAATCTGATACTCCGGGAAAATCCCGGCAGGTATTACTGCTATTTCATCAGGAGATCGGATCAAGACAAGAAAAATATTATTTACAAACTTGCAGGATCGTACCGTGATGAAACATTAAAAACTGACACAACCTATTCCGGCACTGGCTGGTACGGGGCTCTTTATTATGACCTGAGAACTTTCAGGGAAGAAGGAACCCATTATTGGGTATTACTTGGAATAGATTATGGTAATCAGTTAGTTACACGGAAAATAATTGATGTGGTTAGTTTTACCCCTGAGGGTGATATAGTATTTGGTAAACACTGGTTCACCAGGGATAATGAAATAAAGCAAAGAGTTGTTCTCGAATATGGATCTGAAGCGGTGGCTTCGTTAAGATTCCTTAACGACACAACAATTGTTTTCGACCACCTTGTTCCCATCTCCCCGCAATACAGGAATAACCACCAGTATTATGCCCCTGATTATTCATATGATGCATATATTCTTGAGAACGGCCTGTGGAGGTTTATCTCAAATATTGATGTCAGAAATAAAGAATAGGTAAAGTGGAATATCATTTTTATTAATCAACACTGTCTGTTGTAAAGAATTGTAATTATTTCTTCTCCGGGTAGCATGAAATGTGACTATTTGTCAGTTGAAAATCTACGGCACACCTTTTGAAAGTCAGGGGTCGAATTAAATGTTAAACTATAATACTGACCAATATGCAAACCGGAAGAATTGGAGTTACCACCGAAAACATTTTTCCCATCATCAAAAAATTCCTCTACTCTGATCATGAGATCTTTTTACGGGAACTTATCTCAAATGCTGTGGATGCAACACAGAAACTTAAGACAATGTCATCTGTTGGAGATTATAAGGGCGAAATGGGCGATCTGACCATCAGGGTCTTTGTTGACAAGAAGAAGAAAACCATCAGGGTTTCTGATCGTGGAATTGGTATGACTACCGAAGAATTGGACAAATATCTTAATCAGATAGCTTTCTCGAGTGCTAACGATTTTCTCGATAAATATAAGAATGAGACCAATGCTATAATTGGTCATTTCGGCCTGGGGTTTTATTCATCATTCATGGTATCGGACAAGGTTGAAGTTATTACCAAATCGTGGCAGGAAGAGGTGCCTGCTGTAAAGTGGACCTGTGACGGAAGTCCGGAATTCACGATTGAAGAGATCAGGAAAGAAGAAAGGGGAACAGATGTGATCTTATATCTTGATAAGGATTCAAAGGAATTCCTTGAGGAAGACAGGATTGAACAGCTGCTCAGGAAGTATTGCAAGTTTCTTCCGACAGAGATAGCTTTTGGACAGGAGAAGGAGTGGAAGGACAGCAAATATGTCGAAACAGGGAAAGACAAGATCATAAACAATACAAAACCTGCATGGACACTTAAACCAGCGGATCTGAAAGACGAGGACTACCTTAAATTCTACAGGGAGTTGTATCCAATGGGTGATGAACCCTTGTTCAATATTCACCTTAACGTTGATTATCCATTTAAGCTGACCGGCATTCTTTATTTCCCCAAGATCAAAAGCAACATTGAGATACAGAAGAACAAGATACAATTATACTGCAATCAGGTTTTTGTGACCGATTCTGTTGAAGGTATTGTACCTGAGTTCCTTACTTTATTGCATGGGGTGCTTGATTCTCCCGATATCCCGCTTAATGTTTCAAGGAGTTACCTCCAGAGCGATTCAAACGTTAAGAAGATATCTGCCCATATCACCAAGAAAGTTGCCGACAGGCTGAATGAAATATTCAAGAACAACCGTGAGGAGTTTGAAAAAAAGTGGGATAATCTGAAGCTCTTCATAGAATACGGGATGATCACCGAAGAGAAGTTCTACGAAAAAGCTTCGAAGTTTGCGCTTTTAAAAAATAATGATGATAAGTATTTCACTTTTGAGGAATATGAAAAGCTGATTAAGGAGAACCAGACTGACAAGAATAAAACGCTTGTATATCTATATTCAACAAGCAAGACAGATCAGTACACATATATAGAGAAAGCAAAGAACAAAGGTTACGATGTCCTTCTGCTTGATGGTCAGCTTGATGTGCACCTGATTAATCATGTTGAGACTAAACTTAAGGATTCGAGGTTTGTAAGGGTTGATTCTGATGTAATAGACAAACTAATTCAGAAGAAAGAAGCTGCCGAATCAAAGCTTACCAGGGAACAGCAGGATGACCTGAGGAGCGTCTTTAATGTAAAACCGAAATCAAAGGAAGTATATAATGTTGTTTTTGAGACTCTTGACGAAAATGAAGCACCTGTAATTATCACACAGTCGGAATATATGCGCAGGATGAAAGAGATGTCACAGCTTGGCGGAGGATTGAACTTTTATGGGGAGCTTCCTGATAGTTTCAATCTGGTGGTAAATCCAAACCATCCTCTGATCCTGAAAATAAATGAAGATCTGCACTCCACTGAAGGAGCAAAACTGACCGAAAACAATACGGAAAGGAAAAGGCTTAAAGAGGAGATATCGTTCATGGAGAAGGAGCACAAGAAAAAGAAGGAAGAGGAGGTAAGTCAGTTCGAGAAAGATGATCTTGAAAAATCACGGAAAGAACTTGAAGCAATTGAGAATACCAGGAAAGAGATACTGGAGTCGTACGGTACGGCCAATAAGCTGGTCAAGCAACTTGTCGATCTGGCGTTACTGTCAAATAATATGCTCAGGGGAGAGGATCTGAGCGTGTTCGTAAAGAGAAGTGTGGAGTTATTGTAAAGGCTGATCAGATCATCCTGGCCACTTCACTTTTGATGAACTCAATAGCGGCACGTGTTGGTTCTGTTTCGAGCTCCATAACTTTTCCCAGAAGTTGTTTGCTGAGATCAATTCCGGAAGCACTCACCGGCATTTTTTCCGCTTCGCTATTTATTAGCTTTATCATTCCGGAGCGTGCATTTCTTACAACTTCCCAGGCCTGGGGGCTCATATATATCTGTTGTGAGAGATTGTGCTCAAACTCACTTCTTATTGTTGTAAGCAGGGCTGAGTGAAGCTGGGCAGCACTCATATTCGGTGTATTTACCCTGAGCAACAGTGATTCGAGAGAGATCCTTTCAAGGAACAGTACCACCCTTTCATAAGCCTGAAGTTTTATCGGCGTAACAGTCCGGTTATTCTGAAAAATCATCTCCTGCCTTCTTTTATCCTGGTCGTTCCGGATCATATTCTTCAGAAGTATCCATGCTGTAACAAAGACAATTAGCGGTGGTATTGTAATTTTAAGAACATCCCATAGATTTTCCATACTTTTTCTTTTTAGTAATACAAACTTAAGATTTTTTCAATTTTACTTCATACATTTGATTCCGTCCTTAACAAAATTCACTTTATTATTATTTGTATGGAATACTTATCTGACCGAATAAAAGCATTATCAGTATCGCAAACACTTGCAATGGCTCAGAAGAGCAGGGAACTGAAAGCCAAAGGCCTTGATATTATCAGTCTCAGCCTTGGAGAACCTGATTTCAATACTCCCGAATATATCAAGGAAGCAGCAAAAAAAGCTATTGATGATAACTACTCCAAATATCCACCTGTTCCGGGTTATGATGATCTCAGAGCTGCCATCTCAAGAAAGTTCAGGGAGGAGAATGGATTGGACTATTCACCCGACCAGATAATTGTTTCGGCAGGAGGCAAACACTCTATTATTAATGTTATACTATCAATCATAAATCCGGGAGATGAGGTAATACTTCTTGCCCCATACTGGGTAAGTTACTGGGATCAGGTCCTGCTTGCAGGAGGCACTCCGGTTGTGGCAGAGGCATTGATCGAAAATGATTTTAAGATAAAACCGGAGCAGCTTGAAGAGGCCATAACAAGAAAAACAAGACTTGTCATTTTCAATTCTCCGTCAAATCCAACCGGAATGGTATACAGTGGTGATGAGATGGAGAAGCTTGCCAGAATAGTTGAAAAACATGAAGGGCTCTTTATTATTTCCGATGAGATCTATGAGCACATAATCTTCAACGGGAAGCATGTGAGCATGGCCTCATTCAGTTTTATCTACGACCGGGTTATAACTATAAATGGTGTCTCAAAAGGCTATGCCATGACCGGCTGGAGGATCGGATACATCGGGGCTCCGGTATGGATTGCTAAAGCCTGCAACAAGCTTCAGGGACAGTTCACCTCGGGTGTCTGTTCCATAGCCCAGAGGGCCGCACTGGCAGCAATCCAGGGCAAGAGCAATTCAAAGGAGCTAATGAGAGATGCATTTCTCCGCCGCAGGGACCTGGTTTGCGGCCTTTTAAATGAGATCAGAGATATGAAGGTGAGGGTACCACACGGCGCATTCTATGTGATGCCCGACATAAGTTACTATCTCGGCAGGTCTGATGGTGAAACCAGGATCAATAATTCAGATGATCTGGCACTTTTTCTGCTCGACAAAGCCCGGGTGGCTGTTGTCGGGGGTGATGCCTTCGGAGCTCCCAACTGCATAAGAATATCATATGCAACATCCGATGAATTGCTGGTGGAAGCAGTCAGGAGGATTAAAACGGCACTGGAGCTGCTGAAGTAGCTTCCTATCCTCTTCCCTTTGCCCCAGTCTCCTGAAAAAAAGGTTCCAGACTCATTCTGATTGTCAGCGCTATTAATTGAGGATACAGGGATTAATATTTATTGAACGACACAGTAATCTCCCTGGGTTTACGTTTCTTTTCCCTTTTTTCGCTTAGTGAGTAACCTAATGAAATAATAAGATATACCCTTTTTTCAGAGGGAATATGTAGTATCTTCCTCACAAGCTTTTCATCGAACCAGCCGATTATGCATGATCCTATTCCTTCAGCAGTTGCCTGTATGCAAATATTTTCAGTTGCTATACCTATATCAATATGGCTGTAATCTTTATTTTTAATTGTGCCGCCAACCTTTGAAGAGAAGTTGGGATTTTCTCTGACGATGACTATCAGAACCGGCGCCTGGTGAAGGAAGGTGTTCATATTTACAATCTTTGCAGAAG
Source organism: Bacteroidales bacterium UBA2198 (assembly GCA_002328625.1). Classification (GTDB taxonomy): domain Bacteria; phylum Bacteroidota; class Bacteroidia; order Bacteroidales; family VadinHA17; genus LD21. Next base: position 13,807 of record DCVC01000032.1, on the reverse strand, counting down.
CAGCCTCAGCCAGTCTGTCAATAAGCCCGGGGTCGTCAACAATCACAAATTTCCAGGGTTGGGCGTTGCAGGCTGAAGGGGCCATCCTGCCTGCTTCAATGATCCTTTCCAGTTTTTCCTTCTCAACAGGTTTTTTGCTGTATTTTCTGTCGCTTTGCCGGCTCACAATGAGATCCAGCATCTTTTTACCGTCAGTCATTAATCAATAATTTTCAGCTTTAAGTTCGAAATAACTTTCAGGATGTAAACATGCCGGACAATTCTTCAGTGGTTTGGTTCCAAAGTGGATATAACCACATTTCCTGCAGTACCAGAATACCTTTTCGTTGCGTTCGAACACCTTTTTTTTCATGATATTTTCAAGAAGCTTTCTGTATCTTTCCTCATGATTCTTTTCAGCCGAGGCAATAGCCTTAAAAGCGGTTGCGATATTCTTAAAGCCTTCTTCTTCAGCTATTTTAGCAAATGCAGGGTATAGATCGCTCCATTCTTCATGCTCTCCCTGGGCGGCGGCCTCAAGGTTATATTTTGTTGTTTCTGTCTTCCCTGCGGGATAACTTGCAGTTATTTCAACCATTCCTCCTTCAAGGAAGTTGAAAAATCTTTTGGCATGCTGTTGTTCCTGCAGAGCCGTTTCAAGGAATATGCCCGCTATCTGTTCATATCCTTCTTCCTTTGCAACTTTGGCTGCAAATTCATACCGGTTTTTGGCCTGCGATTCACCTGCAAATGCTTTCAAAAGGTTCTGTTCGGTTTTTGTTCCTTTTAAGCTTTTTTCCATATTCTTTATGTTTTAATTATTAAACTTTAAAAAATGGTTTTTTAACGAGAGCGAAATATAGCAAAAATTCATATCTTTATTTTTCGTTTCATGAAACTTAACCTATTAATAAACTTAATTCAAAACAAAAAAATGGCAGCACTTTTAGTTATTCTGGGGATCATTGCACTACTGGTTCTGATGGCAATCTCTCTTTACAACCGCCTGGTAAAACTCAGGAACAACAGGGAGCAGGCCTTTGCTGATGTGGATGTTCAGCTTAAACAGAGGCACGACCTTATACCTCAGCTTGTTGATACAGTAAGAGGCTATATGAAGCATGAGCGTGAAGTTCTTACTGAAATAACCGAAGCACGTGCCAATGCAATAAAAGCAACAACAATAAACGAAAAAATTGCAGCTGAAGGAAGACTTACCACTGCTCTTGAGGGATTAAAGGTTTCAGTAGAAGCATACCCCGATCTTAAGGCAAGCCAGAATTTTATGGATCTTCAGAATGAGATATCAGACGTTGAAAATAAAATAGCAGCAGCTCGCAGGTTCTTTAATTCAGCTACAAAAGAACTTAACGTTGCCACTGAGGTGTTCCCTTCAAATCTGATTGCAGCAATCTTCAATTTCAAGCGTGAACCTATGTTTGAACTTGGTGAGCAGCGTGCTGCAGCCGAACAGCCGCCAAAAATCCAGTTCTGATCCGATGAAATATTTTGGTTTGCAGAACCAGATCTGGAAGAACAATACTAACTCGGTATTGCTCTTGCTGATGTTTCCGGTTGTCTTTTTCGGATTAACCTGGCTCTATTTCTTTTTGAGATCTATGGTAGGGGAACAACAGCAGATAACATTATTTGATGTCAACCGCAATTTCCTTACAACAATCCCGTGGATTACCGTTGGTGTAATTATCTGGTTCATAATTGCATGGTTCTCTCATACCACTATGATAAACTCAGCAACAAGCTCAAAGCCTCTGGAACGCAAAGAAAATAAAAGAGTCTATAATCTGGTGGAGAATCTCTGCATTTCTTCAGGGATGCAAATGCCAAAGGTGAATATTATTGAAGATGACTCATTGAATGCATTTGCCAGCGGGATAAATACAAAAACCTATGCGGTTTCTCTTTCAAGAGGCATTATTAATAAGCTTGATGATGATGAACTTGAGGCTGTTATTGCTCATGAGCTTACTCATATCAGAAACAGGGATGTCCGTCTTCTCATTATCTCAATAATTTTTGTGGGTATTTTCGGATTTGTCGCCGAGATGTTGTTCCGGTCACTTAGATTTGGAAGAGTGGGCAGGGACAGGAAACAGGGAGGAGGTATTATTATTGCACTCATCCTTGCCCTTATTGGTTATCTTATAGCAACCCTTTTCAGGTTTGCCATTTCACGCAAGCGTGAATATCTTGCCGATGCCGGAGCAGCAGAGTTGACAAGAAGGCCCCGAGCCCTGGCTTCGGCACTGAGAAAAGTGTCAGCAGATCCTACTATTGAAGCTGTCAAAAGAAAAGATATAGCACAGATGTTTATTGAGAACCCTCAGGTGCAGATGAAAGAGAAATCATCCTTTTCCATGGCAACACTATTTGCCACTCACCCCCCAATAGAAAAGAGAATACAACTGCTGGAACAATACTGATAAACAGCTTACTGAGTCATTATGACCGATTGTTAATATCGGCTTTTCCCTTGTTTTTTTCACTTTTTTTTATTAACTTGGATTCTTCCCCCCTTAGCAATCGAGAAATATTTTTCCTGTGAGTTACTACCAGTGCTATTGCTACAAGCACTGAGAAGCCTTTGAGGATGATTGACGGTGTGTCGAAAAAGAATAAAAGGAAAAGGGGAAAAGCAACCCCGGCACTCATTGATGAGACAGATACATACCCTGATATAAGAAGTACAACGATAAATACTCCGAAGCAGGAAAGTGTCAGCATTGGGTGAATAGCCAGGAGGACTCCGAATATTGTAGCAACACCTTTCCCTCCCTTGAAACCGGTAAAAACCGGAAATATATGTCCGATAATTGCTGTTATTCCTGACAATATCTGAAGGTTTATCAGAAGGGCACTTCCGGAAGGGGCAAGTTTAAGTAACACAGGTAGCATGGCTGAAAGCCAGCCTTTGGCAACATCGATTAATAAGACAGGTACCCCTGTTTTCCAGCCAAGGACCCTTATCACATTTGTTGCACCTGCATTCCCGCTTCCATGCTGGCGTACATCAACATTATGGAACAGTTTTCCAACCCAGACTGCTGTGCTGACCGAACCCAGAAGATAGGCCATGACCAATGTCACCACTAAAACATGTATGTTCATACAGATTAAGTTTACAGTATTCTTGGTCCATGTTCAACAAGCTTTGCTGTTTCTTCATTTGCAGTAAACTTGCTGAAGTTGTTAATGAATTTAAGAGCAAGATCGGTTGCTGCAATATGCCATTTAAGAGGCGAGTCCCATGATTTCCCGGGATCAAGAATATTTTCGTCAACATCCTTTATTTTACAAGGAATGTTCAGGTTAAACACCGGCAGGGTATTAAACTCATGATCATTAATTGAATCATCAAGTATGGCACTGATGATCCGCCGTGTTGTCGGAAGATCGATCCTGTTCCCTGTGCCGTAAGGACCTCCCAGCCATCCTGTATTTACCAGCCATGCTTCAGCTTTATGTTCCTTCATCTTTCTCGTGAGCTCGTTTGCATAAATTATCGGATCGAGCATAAGGAAAGCTGCACCAAAGCAGGCCGAGAATGATGGTACAGGTTCAATGATACCTCTTTCAGTGCCGGCAACCTTTGCAGTATATCCGCTCAGAAAATAATATCTTGTCTGTCCCTCGGTAAGCCGGCTGACAGGTGGAAGCACCCCAAAGGTGTCGGCTGAGAGAAAAATAACCTTTTTTGCATGACCAGCTTTCGAAACAGGTTTTACAATATTATTAATGTGATAAATAGGGTAGGAGACCCTTGTATTCTCAGTTTTTGAGTCATCATCGAAATCTATGGTACCGTCGGAAAGTATAACAAGGTTTTCAAGCAGAGCGTCGCGTCTGATTGCGTTATAAATATCAGGCTCATTTTCCTTACTAAGCTTAATACACTTGGCGTAACAGCCGCCTTCGAAGTTGAATATACCGTCATCATCCCATCCATGTTCATCATCTCCGACAAGAGCCCTGTCGGGATCGGTGGAAAGGGTAGTTTTACCTGTGCCTGAAAGTCCGAAGAATATTGCAACGTCTCCCTTTTTCCCAACGTTTGCTGAGCAATGCATTGAAGCAATACTTTTAAGAGGAAGGTAATAGTTCATTACAGAAAAGATACCCTTCTTCATCTCTCCTCCATACCATGAGCCTCCAATAACAGCCATACCCTGACTCAGGTTGAAGAAGACAAAATTTTCAGAATTAAGACCTTGCAACTTCCAGTCGGGATTAATTGTTTTGGAAGCGTTGAGTACCATGAATTGAGGTTTGAAATTTTCCAGGTCTTCAGGTTCTGGCCTTATGAACATGTTTTTTACAAAATGAGCCTGCCAGGCAACTTCCATAATGAATCTTACAGGAATCCTTGTATTCTTGTTGGCACCGCAGAAACAATCGACAACGAACAGCCTTTTACCCGAGAGTTGTTTTATTGCCAGATTCCTGCAATGTTTCCATATTTCGATGCTGATAGGTTTGTTATCGGAGACAGTTGCCTTTTCTGACTTCCACCACACTGTATCTCTTGTTTTGTCATCGAGAACCACATATTTATCTTTTGGTGATCTTCCTGTGAAAACTCCGGTGTCAACGGCCACTGCGCCTGGTTTTGTTATAATACCTTTTTCGTTGGCATCGAGACCAGGTTTGGTTTCTTCAGCGAAAAGAGTATTGTAGGAAGGATTGTGGATTATTTCTATAACATCTTCAAGGCCATAGTTTTTCAAGTCTTCCCGTGTGACCATATTCAGTATTTTTTTTGGATTTCAGGCATTAAAGTTATTATTTTTTTTAAAAAAGAATGGTTACGGACAGGGTATGTTCTCTTTAAAGGGTCATATCATTAGTTAAACATATTTTAGTTTACCGGGGCAGATATGAAAAAAGTAAGGGCATCATTTTCGATGCCCTTACTTTTTATTGTTAAGTTGCTTATTTACCGTATTTTACGGCAGCCTGGGCAGCTGCAAGTCTCGCAATTGGTACCCTGAATGGGGAACAGCTGACATATGTCAGACCAGTCTTGTAGCAGAATTCAACGGAGGCAGGATCTCCGCCCTGTTCTCCGCAGATTCCGACCTTCAGATCGGGTCTTGCAGCACGTCCTTTTTCCACCGACATTTTAATAAGCTGACCAACACCCTCCTGATCTATTGTCTGGAACGGGTCGGCAGAGAGCATTTTCTTATCAAGGTAGTCGTGCAGGAATCCTCCGATGTCATCGCGGCTGAATCCAAACGTCATCTGTGTCAGGTCGTTGGTGCCGAAAGAAAAAAACTCGGCACTCTTTGCCATACGGTCGGAGAGGAGAGTGGCACGAGGTATCTCGATCATTGTACCATATTTGTATTCAATCTTTTTTAGTCCCGTTTTTTTGCACACCTCTTCATAAGCCTTATCGACAACTCTTTTCGTAACATCAAGCTCAGAGACATCACATGTTACCGGGACCATCAGTTCGGGTTTCGGATGCTTCTTTTCCTTAATAAGCTCGGCGGATGCTTCAAACATTGCACGAACCTGCATCTCGGTTATTTCAGGATATGTTATTCCCAGACGGACACCGCGGTGTCCCATCATCGGGTTGCTTTCATGAAGTGCTTCACCTCTTTTTACCACATCAGCTTTTTTGATACCAAGCGCTTCTGCCAGTTCAGCCTGTTTGTCGGCACTCTGTGGAACGAATTCATGAAGAGGTGGATCGAGTAGTCTGAATGTTACGGGCAGTCCATCCATTGCTTCAAGAGTGGCTTTCATATCTTTCTTAACATATTTGTAAAGTTCGTTAAGAGCTTTGCGCCTTTCCGATTCCGTTGCACTAAGGATCATTTTGCGAAGGAGGAACAGTGGTTGTTCAGAACCTTTCCCGTAGAACATATGCTCGGTACGGAAAAGTCCGATACCTTCAGCACCGAAGTCCCTGGCAATTTTTGCATCCTCTGCCGTGTCGGCGTTTGCACGAACACCCATTGTACGGTATTTATCAACTATTTTCATAAAGCTCTTAAAGCGCGGATTTTCTGAAGCATCCATCAGAGCAATCGCTCCGGAATAAACATTCCCTCTGGTTCCGTTCAACGTTATTGTGTCGCCTTCTTTAAGAACAATATCAGTACCGGTCACCTTTGCTTTTTTTGCTGTAGTATCAACATGAAGTCCACCGGCACCGACGATGCAACATTTACCCCAGCCGCGTGCAACAAGTGCTGCATGTGATGTCATTCCGCCACGGGCTGTGAGAATACCCTCAGCAGCTCTCATGCCTTCAACATCCTCGGGATTTGTTTCTTCACGGACGAGAATAACTTTTTGACCTTTGCGTGACCAGGCAACTGCATCTTCTGCATTAAAGACAATTTTTCCTACTGCTGCTCCCGGACCTGCAGGCAGTCCTTTAACAATTGGTTTTACTTTCTTCTCGGCTGCAGGATCGCAGATAGGATGAAGCAGCTCATCCAGTTGTGCCGGATCTACTCTTTTTACCACTGTCTTTTCGTCAATAAGTTTTTCCTTAAGCATGTCCATTGCCATGTTAAGCGCTGCTGTTCCCGTTCTCTTACCGGCACGGCACTGCAGCATATAGAGTGTGCCTTCCTGGATGGTAAACTCTATATCGAGCATATCGTGGAATGATTTTTCAAGAATCTCACGTATCTCACAGAGCTCCTTATAGGTTTTGGGCATTGCTTCCTGCATGCTCTTGAGATGCTTGTTCTGTTCATTCTTTGTTTCATTATTCAGCGGGCTTGGCGTACGAATTCCTGCAACCACATCTTCTCCCTGGGCATTCACCAGCCATTCACCATAAAACAGGTTTTCTCCGGTTGCGGGATTACGTGTGAAAGCAACTCCCGTGGCCGATGTTTCGCCCATATTTCCAAACACCATCGCCTGAACATTAACAGCAGTACCCCAATCGTCAGGAATAGCTTCAATTCGTCTGTACGAAACAGCTTTTTTGCCATTCCAGCTTTTAAACACAGCCTTTATGCTTCCTTCAAGCTGTTCCCTGGCATCATCAGGGAAAGGTTTTCCGAGAACCTGCTTTACTTTTTTCTTAAATTTTTCTGACAGATCTTTAAGTTCATCCGCAGTTATCTCTGTATCTGTTTTATAGCCTTTATTTTTTTTGAATTCATCAAGCATTTCATCCAGCTGTTTGCGAATTCCTTTTCCTTCGCCAAATTCCATACCTTCAGCCTTTTCCATTACCACGTCGGCGTACATCATTATAAGGCGCCTGTATGAGTCCCATACAAACCGCGGATTATTCGTCTTTTTAAGAAAGCCCGGGATGGTAGCTGTGCAGAGTCCTATATTCAGAACGGTATCCATCATGCCGGGCATCGACGATCTTGCACCGGAACGGCATGATACAAGGAGAGCATTTTTTGTATCGCCATATTTCATCCCCATCGTCTCTTCAGTCTTTTTCATTGCCGCCCAGACTTCAGGCATCAGATCTCTGGGAAGAGTGTGATTATTTTTATAGTATTCATTACAGGCTTCAGTTGTGATTGTGAAGCCTGCAGGTACAGGTAATCCAAGCAAACACATCTCAGCCAGGTTGGCACCTTTTCCACCAAGAAGGTTTTTCATATCTGCTTTACCCTCAGCAGTTTTTCTTCCAAAGGAGTAGACTCTTTTTACTTTTGACATACTTTTATTGATTTATGATAAATATAAATTACTGTTTTTTAAAATAAGGGGCAAATTTAATATATAAAATTGAATTTCTGAAACAGGATCGTTTTTCATGATCTTGGGTGATACATTATCAGTGTATCGCGGAGGAAGCTCCTGTCGATATGAGTATATATTTCAGTAGTGAGTATCGATTCATGTCCGAGCATCTCCTGGACTGCCCGGAGATCAGCACCGGCCTCTACCAGATGGGTTGCAAAAGAGTGACGAAAGGTATGCGGACTGATCCTCTTTCTGATCCCGGCCCTTGCAGCCAGATTCTTAATAATGGTGAAGATCATCGCTCTTGTTAGCCTTCTGCCTCTTCTGTTCAGAAAAAGTATGTTCTGATCATGGATTACCGGCAACTTTTCCCTGTACTGCCTGTAAATATCTATCTCTTTTAATGCCTTGTTACCGACAGGTACAAATCTCTGTTTATTGCCTTTTCCTGTAACGCTGACATAGCCTTCACTGTAATGAATATCGGTAAGTCTCATATTAACAAGTTCCGACACCCTTAAACCGCACCCGTATAATGTCTCTATTATTGCTTTGTTCCTGTGACCTTCGGGCCTGCTGAGATCAATTGAATCGACAATACTGTCAATTTCGGCAACTGAAAGTACCTCGGGCAGTTTTAAACCTGTTTTGGGTGATTCGATCAGAGATGCCGGATTTTTATTTATTTCACCATCAATAAGTAAAAATTTAAAGAAAGCCCTGATACCCGATATAACCCTTGCCTGTGTCCTTGCATTCGTGTTATCAGCCCCAAACCAGACAATAAACTCCTTAAGATCCAAATAGCTAACCTGTGAAGGATTAACATCTCTGCCCGCTTCATTAAAGAATCTCTCAAGCTTAAATACATCATTCATATAAGCTTCGATACTGTTTTCGGACAATGATTTTTCAAGCCTCAGGTAAGTTCCGAAGTTAATGAAAGATTGTTTCCAGGTCAGGCTCATAGTAACTTTTTAATTAGAAATAGATTTTTGACAAAAATATAATTATTTCACTATAAGGTCTTTCATAATCAGGTTTTCATTAAAGTACCGATTAAAATCGATTAAATTTATTTTAGTTAATTTTACCATTTCTTGATGAAATAATCGTTCGTTATGAAAATTATAATAATCAACGGTCCTAATCTTAACCTCCTTGGAACAAGGGAACCTGAAAAGTATGGCTACACCACTTTTGAGGAATGGCTGAAGAAGCTAATGTCAGTATATCCTGAGATCATTTTTGAATATTACCAGTCAAATGTTGAGGGGATGATCATAAACAAACTCCACGAGGCAGGTTTTTCTTATGACGGGATAATTCTCAACGCTGGCGGATACACCCATACTTCAGTAGCAATAGCTGATGCTATTGCAGCGATTAAGACACCTGTCGTTGAGGTTCATATAACAAACATCCAGGCTCGTGAGGAATTCCGGCATAAAAGCCTGGTTGCCCGCTATTGTTCCGGCACTATAACCGGATTTGGTCTTGACAGTTACAGGCTTGCTGTTGAGGCAATTATTGGAATTCACAGAAAAAACAGCAGGTAACAGGTGATGATGAGTAAAAGAACAAAAATTGTTGCCACTATTTCAGATAAAAGATGTGATCCGGAATTTATAAGTGAGCTTTTTAATGCAGGGATGGATGTTATCAGGATCAATTCTGCTCATCTGGATGTTGAGGGTGCGCTTAAGATCATTCATAATGCACGTGAGGTTTCAGAAAAGATAGCTATTCTGATTGATACAAAAGGTCCGGAAATCCGCACAACAATAAGTGATGCTCCTGTCGAATTAAAGAAAGGCTCCACGATCAGGATTATCGGTGATCCTGACAAAAAAACCACTTCTGATACTATCTTTGTAAACTACAAACCCTTTGTTAAAGATATTCCTGAAGGTTCCCTTATTCTTTTTGATGATGGTGAACTTGAGCTCAAAGCTGTCAGAAAAAGCGAAGAAGCACTGGAATGCCTCATAGAAAATGACGGGTTGCTCGGTTCCAGAAAGAGTGTCAATGTTCCGGGGATTAAAATCTGCCTCCCTTCGCTGACCCAGAAGGACAGGGTCTTCATCAAAATAGCCGTTGAAAACGATGTGGATTTTATTGCACACTCATTTGTGAGATCGAAACAGGATGTTAATGATGTGCAAGAAGTTATTGACAGTTTTAATAGCGATATCAAGATCATTGCCAAGATTGAGAATGAGGAAGGAGTTGAGAATATTGACGAGATCCTTGAGAACGTATATGGAATTATGGTTGCAAGAGGCGATCTGGCAATTGAAATTCCATATGAAAAAATTCCGGGTATTCAGAGGATGATAATCTCGAAATGTATTGAATGCAGGAAACCGGTAATTGTAGCAACCCAGATGCTTCATTCTATGATTACAAATCCCCGGCCCACCCGTGCCGAGGTAAGTGATATCGCCAGCGCCATCTATTCGCAGACCGATGCAATAATGCTAAGCGGGGAAACAGCTAACGGAAAATATCCTGTTGAGGCTGTCAGAACCATGACAAAAGTTGCTCTTGAAGTTGAGAAAAACAAGGGAAAGTTCCTTGAAATTCCGGCTCTGAACCTGACAGGTGAGATTGCATCATATCTTGCAAAGGTTGCAGTAAAAACTTCTGTCAGACTGGGTGCAAAAGGAATCATAGCAGATACAATAGCAGGCAGAACAATCAGGGATATGGCTGCTTACAGGGGATTCAACCCGGTTCTTGCACAGTGTTATTCCATTTCAACTGTAAGAGAGCTGGCTCTCTCTTATGGTGTTTATGCCAGTTACCAGGAGAAAAAACAGTCGGCAGATAAATTCATACAGACCGCTCTCATTAATCTTATCAGGGAACATGATCTGAAAGATGATGATATTATGGTAGTTCTGGCTGGTAATTTTTCCGGGCAGTCAGGGGTCTCGTTCATTGAAGTGGGCTCGGTCGGCTACCTGAAAGAGAGGGTAAGCATAAAAGACTGAAACCTGATTATTGGTCTGATTTTTGATATTGAAGAATAACCTGTAACCGGTTGATGATGTTTAATAACTTATTGATCTCATTATTGCTGATAACACATCCTGTGCATGTTTCACTTATGAGTATGGATTATGTACAGGAGATGCTTTCTTTTGATGTATTTGTCAAGGTCTATTTTGATGATTTTCTTCTTGATTCACGATTGGAGGATGAAAAGATCAAGGATCTTGATTTCTCCGACAAGGACTCAGGATCGGGGAGTATTGTCGGGAAATATATTAATGAGAAGATTATTATTTACGTGAATAAAAAACAGTTGCAGGGGAAGTTAATTAATATTTATCTGGCAGATAATGAACTTGATATGAAGCTTAAGTACAATTACGGCAAAAGAATAAGAACGATAACTGTTAAAAATTCTATTATGACTTCACTTTACAATGACCAGTCAAATATGATCATTGTCAGGGTTAACAATTTTGAAGAGGGAATCAAACTGACTTCTGACAAAACAGAACAGACTTTTAAGATCAAATAATTTCAGAATGAGAAGAATAATACCATGAAACCCACATGATTTAACAATCACAAACAAGAATGAAAATATTTGGCACATATGGGTTCCATGTGACCTTTAAAATCAAAATTATTTACAGATGAAAAAAATATTAATATTTCTGTTGACATTATTATCCTCCGTTACACTGGATGCCACTCATAACAGGGCAGGGGAGATAACATACGTTCAGTTATCGGACCTGACTTTTGAGATAACAATTACAACTTTCACATATACTCTTAGTTTTGCTGACAGGCCACAGCTAGATGTTGAATGGGGAGATAATACCACTTCAACTGCTGCCAGAGAGAGTGTTCTTTTTCTTCCGAACTATTATAAAAGGAATATTTACAGGATCAATCATACATATCCGGGGCCTGGTGTTTACAGAATTGTTGTACAGGATCCCAACAGGAATCTTGGGGTTCTCAATATTCCTAATTCCGTAAATGTGGTTTTTTCCATTTCAACCACCCTGATTGTCAATCCGGCAATCGGCCGTAACAGCACGCCTGTTTTGTTGAATCCGCCGTACGATAAAGCAGCCAGGGGATTTGTCTTTATTCATAACCCGGGGGCTTTTGACCCTGATGGCGACAGCCTTTCATATAAGCTCACCGTATGCACACGCGAAGATGGAAAACCAATAGAAAATTATACACTGCCTCCTGCTTCAAATTTTATACGTGTCGACTCAATTAGTGGTGATCTTATATGGGACGCACCTGTTGATACGGGCAAATACAATGTAGCCATGGAGATACAGGAATGGCGATTTGGTAAGAAAATAGGCGTGGTTGTAAGAGATATGCAGATTGAGGTTTATGATACAAAGAACAAACCACCAGTTAACAGTCCGCTCAGTGATATGTGTGTCCAGGTGGGAGATGTTATCGATTTCATCGTATCAGCAACTGATCCCGACAATGATCCCATCGGACTTAAAATGACTTCAGGAATTTTCGGTCTGGCAGCCTGTCCTGCCCGGCTCACAAAAATAGATTCAGTTCCGGGGTTTGCATCATCAAGATTCACTTGGACTCCATGCCACGAAGCGGTACGAAACCAGCCATATGACATAATACTTAAATCGGACGATTATAACCCTGAACTTAAGTTATCAGATATTGATAATATGCGGATAAAAGTACTGGGACCGTCACCACTGCTGATAAATGCTGTACCGGAAGGTAAGTTCATTAAGTTAACATGGAATAATTACGGTACACCGGTCATTTCGGGTTTCAGTATTTACCGCAGAGAAGGCGCTTCAACCTTTAAGCCTGATTCGTGCACTTCGGGAGTTCCTTTGTCAACGGGTTTTGTCAAGGTCGGTTATATTGACGGCAGTTCAACAGTTACATTCACTGACACTGACAACGGACAGGGCCTTCAATTCGGCAGGGAATACACCTACAGAATAGTGGCAGTTTATCCCAATGGTACCGAGAGCAAAGCCTCAAATGAGGTCACTTCAACCCTGATTTCGGGAGTACCTGTTATCAGAAATGTCAGCATAAGAAATACAGATGCGGTTAGAGGGTCGATTTATGTGGCATGGAAAAAACCTGATAAGCTTGACACAATACCCGCACCCGGACCTTATGAATATCTGATCTTCAGATCTGACGGAATAACCGGCACAAATTACCAGCAGGTCAGATCAATACCGACTATTAATCTTAACGATACCGTTTTCATTGATACATTGTTAAATACGCAATCACAGGGTTATATTTACAGGATAGAATTATACAACAATACACCGGGGAACAGGTTCCTTATAGGCGAACCCGGATATGCTTCGTCCGTATTTCTTGCAATAAGCCCGGGTGACAGGAAAGCACGATTTGTTATCAACAGGAATGTCCCCTGGATTAATACCAGGTATGATTTCTTCAGGTTGAATGAAACGACCATGAGATATGATTCAATCGGTACAACAAACCAGCTTGCTTATGTGGACGACGGCCTTATAAATGGCAAACAATATTGTTATTTTGTGCGATCCACAGGGGGTTATGCAAGTGACAATCTTCCGAAAAATCTTATTAATTTCTCGCAGATTACATGTACAACCCCGGTTGATAATGAACCTCCATGTCCTCCTGTCATCAAAGTATCAAGCGAGTGCGACAGCCTTTACAACACAATCAGATGGAGTATCAATGATCCTCTTTGTTTCGACGATGTTGCCGGGTATAAAATATATTATAAGTTGACAAATGATGAAATACTGGGTTTAATTGCAACCATAAACGATAAAAATGTTTTTTCTTATCGCCATTATCCAGGTGAAATAATTGCCGGCTGTTATGCTGTTTCTACATTTGACCTTATTGGCAACGAAAGCATTAAATCAATGATGGTTTGCATCGATTCATGTAATTTCTACGAAATTCCAAACGTATTTACTCCCAATGGGGATGATATAAATGACAGGCTGGTAGCAAAAACATCGGGTCTTGTGGAGAGGGTCGACATGAAGATTTTTAACCGTAACGGACTGCTCATTTTCAGGACCGAAGATCCCAGGATTAACTGGGATGGTACATATAAAGGCAGGATTGT
>DCVC01000368.1 GCA_002328625.1 Bacteroidales bacterium UBA2198 | reverse complement strand
TTATTTTACAGGAACAAACATATTATTACTATGACTCTGATGCATGAAGCTTTTGTGCATATTGTGTTAAGATTTGGTCAAGTCTGATCAGCCTTAAATTTATATCCTATACTTCGTACACCGAGAATGAATTTTGGCTTTTCCGGATCGTCTTCAATTTTCTTCCGTAGATTAGCAATATGCGTATCCACTGTCCGAGGGTAAACATACACACTATTACCCCATACATTATCAAGTATTGAATCACGGCTGACCACCTGACCTTCATGTTTAATGAGAAAATTGAGCAGAGTAAACTCAAGCGCCGTCAGACTAATTGTTCTCCCTCTTTTCTTCGCTTCGTACTTTTTGAAATCAATTTCCACATCGCCAAAATTCGACAGTTCTATTGCCTGCTGAGTTTGTTTTGTCCTTCTGATTAAAGCGTTCACCCGGGCAATAAGTTCACGCGGACTGAATGGTTTTGTAACGTAATCATCTGCTCCTATCTCAAGTCCGAGAACTTTATCCACCTCCTGACTTTTTGCAGTTAAGATAAGAATAGGAGTGGTAATCCCGGTTTGACGCAGTTGTTTACAGACCTCAAACCCATTCATTTTTGGCAGCATGATATCAAGAATGATAAGGTCGTAGGATTGCTCCTTAGCCATGGTAAATCCTTTCAATCCGTCTGTTGCGCTTGAAACCAGGTACCCCTCAATCCTGAGGTTATCTTCCAACCCCATCAGTATCCGTTCTTCATCCTCTATGATAAGTATCTTTTCCATTTGTCTCAGTTTATATCGCAATTTTAGATAGTCCTCAGTCCTCAGTCTCCAGTCCTCAGTCTGCAGTCTGCAGTCTCCAGACGGCAGTCGGCAGTCGCCAGTCGCCAGTCGCCAGTCGGCAAATTGAAGACTGTGGACTGCAGACTGTAGATTAATTTCTTTCCAGTGGTAGCCTTACCGAAAAAGTGCTGCCATGTCCCGGCTCGCTTTCAACCAGAACTTTACCATGATGTGCTTCCACAATTTGCTTGACTAAAGTTAATCCAAGTCCGCTCCCTTTAATTGTCCGCGTCAACTCATCCCCACCACGATAAAAGCGTTCAAAAACTTTATCAATTTCTTCCTTCTTGATACCAATACCGAAGTCTTTGACTGTAATAATCAGATATTGTCCTTCCGAAAATGTCCTGACGATTATATTCTTAGCTTCACCGGAATATTTGACCGCATTATCAATCAGATTAGTAATCGCCTGAGTTAAACTATCTCTGTCCGCCTTAACTGCTGGACATGACTCTTCCACTTCCACCTGAATTACAAAATCTTTATGACGCACCTGGTCCTGAATGACTGATACAATCTCCTTCAACAGTAAGCTTATATCAATTATCTGAAAATCGAATTTTTTCCTGCCTTCTTCTATTTTTGCGAAATCCAATATGTTATCTACCAGTAAAGTAAGTCTTTCACTTTGTTCTACAAGAACATCATAATACTCCTGCCTGCGATTCTCTGAAGGCACCCGGCCAGTCTGAAGCATCTCTGCCAGCTGCCGGATTGAAGATAACGGACTTTTAAATTCATGGGAAATAGTCGAGACAAAATCTGATTTCATCTTTGAAAGTTCAAGTTCATGAGCAACTGTCCTTATGGTCAGTGCCAGACCAAATATCAGGATACCCGCAAGGAGAATAAACATATAGAAATAAATCCCTCTTCGTGAGAATATAAATGTCTCAAATAGATCAGGATCATTTTGATACAGCTCGACTAACCATGGAGGAAATCCTCCTTCAAAATTTGTTCTGACGGTTAAAGAACCTGAAGGAGAGTTTTCAGACTTCAATATTGCTTTTTCGTCCCTGTCTTTTACGATCCACCCGGTTGTTTTGGAATTTACTTTACTCTGCAACACCTGGTACAGGATGCTATCTCTTAGATAATCAGCATCAAGCAAGAGTCCCTGGATTTCATTTCCTGTGTTTTTGCCCAATAATGCAACAAGATACGTGTGCGCTCCGCTTTCCAGTGTAAACCGATTGGCTGAACTTTGAGGTTCTTCTATATTGAGAGGAACTTTTGCCTTCAGATCTGTTGCTGCATTCTCCTGGAAGGTGAGTAGTCGCTCTGTGACACTTCTTTGGTCTTGTTCCTCAGCTTTTAATTTTGAAAAGAGACTATTGTATTGTTGTACTGGTTCAGATAATGGTGCATGAGATAGGATACTATCAATTGATTCTTTTATATTCCGCGAAAAAAAGTCATATTGAGCTCTTTCCAGGGTCCATTTCCTGTCAACAAGATCTTTGTATAAATCAATGGATGTTTTTATGGCGGTCAGAGTATCACCTATTGTTTTTGATAAAGAACTGATTTCTGACCCTGCTGCCAATCCCAGTGGCACTCCTCCGGCGGTTTGAATGTTGCTGAAGTCCCGGGCAATTGCTTCGTATGTTTTTATTGCATCCCGAAAAAGAGCTGATTTTTTTTGAACTCTGGCTATAGAGCTAAGCAGCTCTCCTTTCATCTGAGGATTTGAAATTTGTTCAAGTTCCTTCTCGTAAATGGCAAGAGCCTGCCGGTATTTTTTCTGTTGAAATTCCAGTTGCTGTCCTGCAGGTACTTTTCTTTCAGGAGTGGAAATCGGAGATGAAGAAGATGATTGGGTACTTCCATCGGGAAGAAACAAAAGTTTTGCAAGTGGGAAGTAGATTTTCTCATAGTTCACAGAAAAGAAAACCTCCTCCACTAAAGGATTCTGTTTTTTTAAGCTGTCTATAGGCCGGATCAGGTCGGGCTGATTGATATCCTGATTTTTTGCCAGGATAAATAAAAAAGCCCGCTCAAGTTTGAGAATATTTTCCTCAACCGACCTGGTAATCAGATCCAAAATTTTACGATGGTCATTCAGCTTCTCTTTTTCCAGCAATGCCTGATCATTCTGAATACCGCGGAAAGCCAGATAGCCCAATAGCATGCAGGGAATCCCGATGCCGATAAGAAAGAGAAGCGGTATCCTTTTACTCTTATGGAATGATATTCCCACGGTATGTTTTCAGAATATTTTGATATTGTGTAACTATAGTTTAGTGATACTAATTTACGAAAAACAAGATAAGACAGGGTATTATAATCATTATGAGTTTTTCTGGTCAGGGTTTTATTCCTCAAAATCTGGAAAATATAAGATTACAAAGGGGCACAACGACGAAATAATGTGCCCTTAGAATTCCTGTATTATGTGTCCTTTATTTTGGTAAGAAGTTCTCCATTACCCACAACTCACTTTTGGTCTCACCAATAAGACTCATCATAAAGCGGCTGTTATCGGGGTGAAGCGCAAAGAACATCAGATTTTGTACAGAGAGATCCAGTTTCAGGGGCGTTCCCCCTTGCGCCGAAATCCGCCAGATTTTACTGTTTTCACTATTATTGTTAGGTACTGCAAGGGCTATGATATAACGGTCATCTTTTGTCCATTTAAACCTGTAATATTCTGCTAAGCCGTTACTCAGTGCCTTTGGCTCTCCGCCGCTGAGTGGCACAGTTTTTATGATGCTATCCTTAAAAAACACTGCTTTTTGGCCATCCGGCGAGAGGTCGTAAGCCAAGGAGGTTATCTTGGCAATTTCCGATTCCTCACCGGTGTCAAGGTTATGTTTCATCAAGATTGGTCCCGCCTTCACGAACACCAGGGTCTTTCCATCCGGGCAGAGGCTGGGTGCATACCCGTTAAGACCTTTAAGTCTGATGGTCGCGCTTGTTTCAGCATCAATTTGATAGATTCCTGATTCCTTTTCCGTAATCCCAATAGCGAAGATGGAACGGCTATCCGGTGACCAGGACATCTGGTTAACGAAACGCAGACCAGGCGAAAGAAAGCGCTCTTCTCCAGTAGCGTCAGACCGGATCGTGAGAAGGTTACTTCCGGGGCCAATACTTCCCCTGCGTGAAAGGTAAAGTAAGTACTTGCCATCGGGTGACCATGTCAGATTATAAGGTGCTCCTGTATATCGCGTTGTAACCAATGAAGGTACCACGAGTATTTTACCTGTTTCAAGATCAATTGTACCACTGTAGAGGCCGCCTGATGGAGTATTAACTTTGTAATAAAACGATCCGTCTGGTGAAATACCTAGTACCTCTGAATAATATCCGAAGTCCTTTTTAAGCAGTTCTGGTTCTCCCTGCTGCCTGCCTTTAGTTATGCTTACAGTCCAGATGTCCCAGGTCCCTGAGCGGTCACTTAGAAATAGAAGGTTTTTACCATTTGCTGTCCATCCAAGGAGTCTATCCTCTGCCTGGTGCCCGGCAACAACTATTTCATTCTGTCCATCGGACGATATGAGGAATATATCTCCGTGAGGCGGATTACCATCCCGGACAAAACTGAAAGCTATAAATTGTCCATCTGGTGAGAATTTTGCATTTTCAAACATAAAAAAACTTGAAGGAATATACCTCAGTTCCCGCACAGAGCCATCTGTTGTTGAAATTAATGTTAAATTGTTTATTGTTAAACCGTTTTTACTTCGGAGGGCAAGAATGAATTTTTCGTCGGGAGATAAGTCATACGGTAAAGAGTAATAATCTTTCTCACAATAGATTGTTCGAACTTCCGAACCATTGAGGTTTCTGATCACGACCTGAGAAATCCAGTCCTTTGTAAACGAGTCATATATGATTCGTTTTCCATCATGGGATAAAACCTGACCTTGGAAACTCATGTCAGTCTCACCCCATGGTCCTTTGTTTTTGATTTTACTCGTTTGCCCACTGGCAATTTCGAACCGAGACACGTCACCCTTTTCCAGGTTCAACCCTATTATATATTTGCCATCTGCAGTCAGTACCCCACTAACACCAGAGGCATCTGCGAAAATCCTGCGTGTGAGGAATCCCTTTTTTTCGCCCGGACTACCAAGTACAGCGAGCCTAATCTTTGCCTGATCCACAATATCAGATTGATCGGAGTATTCGCGTACCACCCGTTCGTAGGATTTTTGCGCTTCTTTCATCCCCAGTCTTTC
Organism: Bacteroidales bacterium UBA2198; assembly: GCA_002328625.1. Classification (GTDB taxonomy): domain Bacteria; phylum Bacteroidota; class Bacteroidia; order Bacteroidales; family VadinHA17; genus LD21. Next base: position 4,112 of record DCVC01000368.1, on the reverse strand, counting down.
TTTACAAATTCCTGAATGCAGCAGCGCTTTTGCCGAAACCGGACGGTTTTCCGGGTATTGTTTAATAATCGTTTCATATATTTTAATAGCTGTATCCAACTCCCCTTCGATTTCTTCCTTGTATAAAGCTGACTGGTACAGCTGTTCAGCGGTTTGCTGACCATAACCGGCCGGCACCATGAAAAACGCAAGAAAAAGAATGACTGCAAAGAATTGATGTGACTTCATGTTTAATCCCTCCCTTTTTATAAACATTTTATTTCTCAGGAACAAACATATTATTACTGTGACTCTGATGCATGAAGCTTCAGTGTATATTGTGTTAAGATTTGGTTAAGTTAGATATCTAATATAGTAAAAAATATAATAAAAATTTTACACACTATGACAAACACTTATACCCCATGTTATTTCCCTAAAACGAAGCCTTTCAAAGAAGAATATTGGGAGATGCTGGAAAAAAACGCGCGCTGATACGAAAAATAAAGCTGAAGTCAGGTTGTCTTTTATTCTTTGATTGTCAATAAATTAAAAAGATTCCTCACTTCGTACTAATGACAATATTTCTTAACCAATTGATATATAGAACGATGAGATCCTTCACTTCGTTCAGGATGACATAGTTGCTTTTTATGGAATTCGGAGGTGCACCACCCCAGGAATATTTATATTAAAAAAGGGGAACAATGACCAGCCATTGTACTATTTTCATTCTACCCAGGAAAAAATTTGCAATAAAAAGGTTAAATTTGTAAAAACAAAGTCATGAGTACAGTTGAACTGAGACATATGATTATTGAAAAGTTATCACTCATAGATGATGTATCATTTCTAAAGGCTATTAAGACAATTATAGAATCTAAGGCTGAAGAGAGAGTCTACCAGCTATCAGAATCCCAAAAAAAACGTATAGAAGCCGGACGCGAACAAGCCAGGAAAGGAAAGACAATTTCCCATGATGCATTGCAGAAAGAGGTTACCGAATGGCTAAGTACAAAATAGAATGGTCGATTGAGGCAAGGCTTGACTTGATCGATCTCCTTGAATACTACATTGAAAGAAACAAATCTGCTACTTACAGCAAAAAATTAAATTCCAGGATCAACAATAGTATTAAGCTCATTTCCAGGAATCCCATGATAGGACTTCAAACTGGGATCGAAACTGTCAAAGCACTTATTACCGGAGATTATCAAATACTCTATGAAATTCTGGACAAATCTATCTTGATTGTGATGATCTGGGATTGCCGCAGAGATCCCGAGGATAAAATTATTGACCTGAGAATCAAAAAATAACGACTCTCATAAATCGGACATTGGTAATTCATTTTCCAAGGAATAATTACTACCTACATTGTCAGGCCATTATGAAAATTTTTTTGAAGTGTAATTAAAAAAAGGGGCACAATAATAAATCTTTGTGCCCCCTGAAAATGTTTTTATTCTGAGATTTTATTTCGGCAAAAAGTTCTCCATCACCCAGATTTCGGATTTGGGCTTGCCTGCAGTGAAAGCTATATGCCTCCCATCCGGATGGATTGAGAGTTCGCGCATGTTTTCCGCTGTGAGATCAAGTTTTCGGGGTTCGCCTCCCTGGATAGGGATCATCCATAGCTCCATTTTTGAACTACCGCTTCTAGTCGGCCTTATAAAGAGTATATTTTGGTCGTCAGAGGCCCATGCAACTGTGCCGAATCCAAACGCGATAGGCATCAGCGACTCATCCCCACGCAGCAAATCGCGAGCCTCACCTCCAGCAGCCGGCACAATCTTGATGATTTTTGATCCCGACTTAAAAACTGAAAAGGCCAATTGCCGTCCATCGTTCGACAGAGCAATACCGGATGTATAATAATTCGATGAATCGAACTTAAGACTAAAGAGTTCATTCTCATTGCCAGTCTCAAGATCCCTAACTACCAAGGGAATTCTGTTAGCTATGGAATCGTGGTAAGAGAAAATCGCCTTACTATCACGTGACCATGCTGCCGGCCAGCCGATATGAGGCGTCATGAGCTGCTTGAAGTTACCAGTTTGAAGATCGATTTGGAACGTGCCGTACCCGCCTTTAGGATTAGCTGCAGCAGCAAGCAGATTCCTGCTATCAGTTGACCAACGAACCCAAGCCAATTTTTTGAGTTTGGAGAATAGTTCGCGAACCTCCCGGCTTTCGGAGGATCGAACACAGATGGTTCTGTCACCCCACACCCCGGGACCGCGGTGTGAAAGATATAGCAACTGCTTTCCATCAGCCGACCAGTTGGGACAGTAGTTGGATCCCGCAAAGAGTTTGGTCGCCAGGCTTGGAGGGGATAAAAGTCTTCCTGTCATAAAATCAAGCTCAGCGATGTACACATCTTTCATCTCCTTCTGAGTGCCGAAATAATATGAACCATTTCGGGTAAGACCCATCGATGTAAAGTTATCATCCATGTTTGGCTTGATCAGTTCAGGAGTTCCCCCGGATGTTCCCTCCATGACCTTGATCCACCAGATACCGGCAGACCCGGTGCGATCGCTACGGAACAGAATTCCCCTGCCATCAGGTGTCCAGTCGAGAACTATATCATCAGCAGGGTCCTGAACCAGTTGAGTTTCACTTCCCCCATTAAGATCATAGACAAAGATGTCCTTCTCCCTTGATTCATGGGTCTGTTGCAGGGTGAATGCAATGTAGCGGCTATCGCGAGAGAACCGCGAGGGACCAAATGAAAGCTTATCGAAGTCCTTTAGCACCCGTATGGAACCGTCCTGCACAGAAACCAGTACCATCTGACAGGTCCTGTCTTCCAGGGAAAGAATGATCAGAATGTTCTTCCCGTCCGGGGACCAGTCCTCGAGATCTATCCATGACACCCTGGCATTGCTGTAAAGAACCCGAGGCGCTTTCCCATCCAATCCAACGATGCGCAAGTCAATTTGTCCATTATCATGATACCAGGTGTAGGCGACCAGTTTGCCGTCAGGCGACCACTTCGAGTCATAGGCATCACACTCGACATCCCCCTTAATGAGTAAGCTTGTATTTTCGGTGCCGATTTCATAAATGGCAAGGTCAAGAGAACCATCCTCTGCATATAAGAGATATCTTCCGTCCGGCGAAACCGTTCCTAGTATACCCATACCTGACAATTCTTTTAATCTTCTGATACTTAATTCCTTATCCTCTGTTGCTACAGAGGCTTCGGCCCTCTGAAGAAGTGATAGTTTTTCATTAGCCACTTTAACCGCTTCAGTCTGCTCCGGATAAATGTTAACTACTTTCTGGTAAGCCTTTTGTGCTTCCTTCACACCAAGTTTTTCATAGCATAGCCCTATATAGAGTTGAGATTTCGCCGCATATTCCCTCTCTTTCGGATATTTTTTAATAATATCGTTAAAGAGAGTAATAGCTCCATTCAGGTCGCCTTTTGTTTCCATTGTAAACCTTGCCTTTTCAAAGAGGATCTTATACTCAGGCGAAGTCTGAAATCCCGTAGCTGTTAATAAGATGCCAATAAAGACCGCTATTAACAAGATTCTTTTTTGATTCATGATTCTGCCTCCTTTTTGTTAGTGAAATAATTCACTTACAATGATGCATTTTTGTATTATTGATGTTGTCAAATAAAAGTAAACAATTGTAAAAGATTGTCGTCACCCGATAAACCGGTAACCTCCTCCATAAACTGAAAGAATATAACGGGGATTAGACGGATCTTCCTCAATTTTCTTTCTCAGTTTAAGGATATGATTATCAATGGTACGGGTAGTGGGAAAACTTTCGTAACCCCATATCTTATCAAGCAGATCATTTCTTGACACAACCTCTCCCCTGTGAAAAATGAAATACTTCAAAATATCCTGTTCAAGTGAAGTCAGGTCTAGTTCCTTTCCTTTACGTCTGACCTTATACCGGACAAAATCTATTTCAATATCACTAAAGGAATATAATTCAGGAATTGCTTTAACTTCTTTTTCAGCATGCCTTAACTGAGCTTTTATGCGGGCAATAAGCTCCCTGATGCTGAAAGGCTTGGTTATATAATCATCGGCCCCTATCTCGAGTCCCACAACCTTATCGATCTCTTCCCCTTTGGCGGTGAGCATGATAATTGGTATCCCGATATT
>DCVC01000192.1:20527-20863 GCA_002328625.1 Bacteroidales bacterium UBA2198 | reverse complement strand
TCGCACTGGATCTATGGCGAGACAGGTAAGGTAAAGCCGTTTTCTCAAAAGGACAATGGTGCCGACATTGTTGAGACAGCCTACCTGATCCAGGGATTACTTGCAGTAAGACAATACTTTGCAAATGGCACATCTCCGGAAAAAGCTCTTGCAGCGGATATCGATAAGCTGTGGAGAGAAGTTGAATGGAACTGGTTCACAAAAGGAGGGGAAAATGTAATTTACTGGCACTGGTCACCTGATTTTGGCTGGGAAATGAACCATCAGGTAAGAGGTTACAACGAATGCCTGATTCTTTATATCCTGGCCGCATCCTCACCGACATATCCTGTACAA
>DCVC01000192.1:14825-20517 GCA_002328625.1 Bacteroidales bacterium UBA2198 | reverse complement strand
GGACCTTTATTCTGGGCTCATTACTCTTTTCTCGGGCTCGATCCGAGAAACCTGAAAGATAAGTATGCCGACTTTTGGCAGGAAAATGTAAATCATACACTAATTAACTGGAGGTGGTGTTCTGAAAATCCCGGTAACTTTAAAGGATACAGTGACAAATGCTGGGGATTAACAGCAAGTTATTCTGTAGACTTCTATGCAGCTCATGCCCCCGGAGAAAAAAATGATTTGGGAGTTATATCTCCAACAGCAGCACTTTCATCAATTCCTTACACCCCTGAGCAATCCTTTAATGCCATAAAACATTTTTACCACAACCTTGGAGATAAGTTATGGGGCAAATATGGTTTTTATGATGCATTCAGCGAACAGCATGACTGGTATCCACAAAAATATCTTGCAATTGATCAGGGACCTGTTGTTGTCATGATTGAAAACTACAGAACGGGATTTTTGTGGAATCTATTCATGTCTTGCCCCGAAATAAGAAACGGATTAATAAAGCTAGACTTTAATAACCAAAAATAATAGTATATATTTTATTGTCATGTCATAGAATTATAGTATATTCGCACCAATTTTACTTAAAAGGAAACGATTTATATAATATAATCGGAATTTCAATTAACAAAGTAATTAAAAGATTAAAAAAATGAAGAAGAAAGTTCTAATGGGATTAGCGACTATTACCATGGTTGCTCTTCTGTCGGGTTGTGGAAAAGTTCCACAGGTTGAGATTGATGCTGCCAATGCTGCCCTTCAGGCCGCAAAGACTGCTGAATCCGACGTTTACGTTCCTGCTGAGTTTGCAGCAGTACAGGATTCATTGAATTCTGTTTTAGCTGAGATTGAAACTCAGAAGTCAAAATTATTCAAGAAATTTGGTCCTGCAAAGGAAAAACTGGCTGCCGTTTTAACTCTGGCAAACCAGGTTGCTTCCAATGCCGCTGTCAAGAAAGAGGAAGTCAGAGCTGAGGTTACAACTTTAATGGCTGACATTAACACTGTAATCGCTGAGAACAAGACTCTCATCACAAAAGCTCCAAGGGGAAAAGAAGGAGCTGCTGTTCTTGAGCAGATCAAAGCTGAAATGGCAACTATTGAAGGATCAGTGGTCGAAGCACAGGGTTCATTTGATAAAGGTTCCTATATGGATGCCCTTAACAAGATCAAGGCAGCCCAGGAAAGTGCAGCCGGTATCAACACCGAACTTAAAGAAGCTATAGCAAAAGTAAAACGGTAAGAGATAGCTACATTTATCACAAACAAGATCCCCGGGCATCTCCCGGGGTTTTTTTTAGAATTGTTTGAAGATGCAAAGGAGAAGATTAAATAAAAGTGTGAAGTTGATTATTTTTATTCTGCTTTTAATCCCTTTGATAATATTCCTGTTACATTATTTTACACCAGAACCTCCTGTCAGCGAAATTGGATATGCGAGACAGGCACTCTACAAAGCAGATAAGAATCATGCAGGGACTTATGCGAATAAACTCTTTTTGGAGGCCAACGCTCTTTATGACTCAGCAATGGCCATATGGCAAAAAGAGAATAGAAAATTCATTTATTTCAGAGATTATAGTAGTGTGGTCAGGTTTGCTCAAATGGCGGCAGAAAAGGCAGGCCAGGCTGTCGAAAGTTCAAAAGCAAATTCCACCAACTTAAAAATAGGATTAAGCCAGAAAATAGATACTCTCAATAAAATAATTACTTTTCTGGATGAGATATTTCCAGATTATCCTTTATCACCTGAAACCCGCAGCCAGATTTCAGCAGGTAAGCTCTTGCTGAAAGAATCTGAACATGCATATCAGAAAGGAGAATATGCACGGGCAAACAATAAGATAAACGACTCTGAACTCCTTCTTATTTCTTCATATGAAACCGCTATGATAAATCTCAGGGAGTATTTCAAGTTATTTCCTGTATGGAAAAAGTGGGCTGACAGGACCATAAGAGAATCAAAGCAGAATTCAGATTATTCAATTATTGTTGATAAATTTTCAAGGAAATGTCATATATATCATAATGGGGTAAGAAAATATGAATTTAATGTTGAGCTTGGGAAGAACTGGGTAGGACATAAAAGAATTAAAGGAGATCTTGCAACACCTGAAGGGATGTATAAGGTAATAAAAAAAATAGAAAAAGGCAGGACAAAATATTACAAAGCTCTTTTAATAGATTATCCGAATGAGACAGATATTAAGGAATTTCACCGGGAAATTGCAAACGGGATTCTTCCTGAATCCTCGAAGATAGGAGGCCTGATAGAGATACATGGCAGTGGTGGGAGAGGTATTGACTGGACTGAAGGATGTATTGCTCTGATCGATAAAGAGATGGATGTTGTATTCAGGATCGCAAAAATTGGCACACCGGTAACTATTGTTGGGTCATTGGCTGATATTCAGGGGATTATTAAATGATTGGAATTCTTATCTGATGACTATTCTTAAATGATATTAAAAATCAAATAATAATGATTCTTAAATAATAACAATTCTCAAATGATAATAGATTCTAGATGATAAAAGAAAACCTGACAAACGAGAATATTCCCCCGCAAAATGAAGAAAATCTGCAATATAGCAGCTTGTCTTTAAGTTGTTTTGCCAACAAACTAAAAAAATCTCTTGAATCAATTTCAGATAACCAGAAACTTACAAAAATACTACGGACAACCGGCTTCGTTATTGCTGTAATTGTTTTTATTGTCTTTTTTCTCTATATCATCCCGGGTTTGCAGGAATTGGCCCCGGTGACCATGAGAAAATCAACAAGCAGTAAAGAGCTGCATAATGATCAGAACTTCAGAAAGCAAACAGACATCCTTAAAAGAGACATTCAGCGACTTTCAAAAAAATATGTCTCATATACACCAGGGCAATCATATATTGTAATTAACACAACTGACAACAGATTCTTTCTTTACAGGAATAAGAAGCTTATAAGGGAGGGATTTTGCAGCTCAGGTAGTTACACAATGCTTAAAACCGAGGGTGAAAAGAAATGGATTTTTAAAACCCCCAAAGGAAAATACTGGATTCAGGGAAAGATAACATCTCCCGTTTGGAGAAAGCCCGACTGGGCATTCGTTGAAGAAGGATTACCAATACCCCCAAAAGATCACCCGTCCAGATGGGAATCAGGAGTATTGGGTGATTATGCTCTCAGCATTGGTGATGGTTATCTTATTCATGGCACGATTTATAAACGTTTCCTGGGAATGCCAGTGACACATGGCTGTATCCGTCTGAACGACGAGGACCTTGAAGTTATCTTTAACACACTCAGCATTGGAGCCAAAGTATATATCTTTTAAAACTGAAGAAAACCCTGTCAGAATGGAAAGTGAAATTAATAAAACTGAATCAGGAAAGAGATCGACTCTAATGTCCCTGCTGATTATCCTTCTGGCCTTTCTCATCTACTATTGTGTAATGGTAATGCTGGGTCCTTCAATTAAGCTGAAGGAAATTCGAAAAAAATATCCCGCCGATCAATCAGGGTCTGATAATGTTAACGGGAGGATATATTCCGATTCTCTCTGGCTTGCCCTTTTCAAAGAAAAAGCATTTCTGCAGTCAAAAATAGCAATGGCTCAAACAGATTCTGTTAGTTTATCGCTTAATCTTGCTGACAGTACTGCAAATCTTGAAATAAGTGGTGTAATTGTTCATTCATCAAGAATTAAACGAATTTATACTTCAAAAATTCTGAGGTCAGATAATGAATACGCTATACTTTCAATGATTTCAGTTCCTCTGACTATTACAAGAGATTATGCCACAATTAAAAAGGAACCGGTAATGATTAAAATGGCTCCCAAAGATACTTCTGAATATAAGCCGGATATACTTCCCGACACATCAGGCATAGAACCCGTAAGATACATACTGAAAACTGACAAAGGCGTAAGCATTTATGTTTACCAGGAAGAGAAAACAAAATTCCGTGATAAGGTGGGTCTCTTCCTTTTTGACCTTAATTACAGGTTGCGCAGAACAATAATATCATTTAAGAGTGTAATTCTTCTGAAGGCTCCTGAATATCAACCATTCATAAGAGTAAAACTACCCAGGGCAGATGCAAAAATACTCTACAGGGCAATACCACGTAAAGGACATGTAGCAGTTTATCTGTAAACTCTTTTTTATAAAAAACATAGTATTAAATCAAAAAAAAATGTAGGTTTGAATCAGACTCTGAACTAATCTTAACGCGGATGGCGAGATTTACTGGCATAATAGGAATAATTGTTATTCTTGGGCTGGCATACTTATGGTCGAATAACCGCAAAGCCATTAATTACAGGCTTGTTTTCACAGGATTGGGCCTTCAGCTGGCACTTGCAATCTTTATTCTCAAGGTACCACTCGGGAAAGAAATATTTTACTGGATAGGCAAGGCTATTAATAAACTTCTTGATTTTTCTTCAGAGGGTGGATTATTTGTTTTTGGTGATCTTACTAAAGTTACAGAAATCATTCCTGAAGGGATTGTTAAAAGTGGGATTTTCCTTTTTGTACTTCTTCCAACCATAATTTTTGTTTGCGTTCTTGTGGCAATGGCATATCATATCGGTCTTATGCAAAGAATTGTCGCTCTTATTGCCCGTTTTGTACATTGGGCTATGAGAGTAAGCGGTAGCGAAGCCCTTTCCAATGTTGCAAGTGCCTTTGTTGGACAGGTTGAAGCACAGATTATGATACGCCCTTACCTTTCAGGTATGACCATGTCGGAACTTCTTGCCTCCATGACGGGAAGTATGGCTTGTATTGCCGGGGGAGTAATGGCAGTTTATATTTCAATGGGGGTGCCTGCATCCTATCTACTTGCTGCGAGCCTGATGGCGGCGCCAGGAGCATTAGTGATCTCAAAAATCGTTTTCCCTGAAACAAAGGAATCTGAAACAAAGGGAAAAGTGAAGCTGGAAGTTAAGAAGGAACATACAAATATAATGGATGCAATTTCACACGGAGCCAGCGATGGCATGAAAATATCAATAAATGTTGTTGCCATGCTTATCGGTGTCATTGCACTAGTAGCTCTAATTGATGCTCTGATGGGTTACTTTGGTCATTTTCTTGCATGGATCGGAGTCTCCCTTGATGGTATAGGTCTTGATGTTGAAAACCTCAGGTTAAAGGATGTTTTTGGGGCATTTTTCTCACTTTTTGCGGTTGTAATGGGCGTCCCTCCCGCCGAGTCATTTACTGTTGGTTCATTGATGGGAACAAAAATGGTAATTAATGAGTTTGTTGCTTATTCTGACCTTGCTCCAATGATAAACCAGGGAGTTCTTAGCGCCAAATCAATTGTTATTGCCAGTTTTGCTCTTTGCGGCTTCGCTAATTTCAGTTCAATAGCAATCCAGCTTGGCGGTATCGGGGCTATGGTTCCGCACCGTAAGGCTGATCTTGCAAGACTGGGATTCAAAGCCATGCTGTGCGGAACTATGGCTTCATATGTTTCCGCTTCACTGGCTGGAATACTAATGTAAGAATTTGATTAAAAACAAAAAGCCNNTTGTCGTAGCGGAGAGAGGGGGATTACCTGCGGTGATCCCTTGGGGTAGCCTTGCAACTCCAAATTACTTATGTCTCGTTTCTCTCGACTTCTCTTTTTGTTTTTAATTTGTGCTCGCTCATACAAGTATGGCTCGCCCGTATTAAAAACAAAAAGCCCG
>DCVC01000192.1:0-14756 GCA_002328625.1 Bacteroidales bacterium UBA2198 | reverse complement strand
AACGGTTTTCGAGACCGCCGCATTCGACCACTCTGCCATCTCTCCAGGACATTCAAGCCGCATTCACTACGGCGTCTATCACGCAATGCGTGACCATCTCTCCAGGACATCATTTGCAAAGAGGTCAAAAATACAAAATAAATGATTATCTTTTAGTGAATGATCAGTTAGATGAGGTGTTATTATCCGGTATTCCGTATTCTTTATATCCACAGCAAAAAAATAACATTACGTTTCTTTGATTAAAGCTCTGAATCATCTTACTTTGTTAATCTATCAAAAAATGTATAACCTCTAATATTAATAACGTGAAAAAAAAATTAAACATGTTAATGATTATAGGATTGTTTAGCCTGACATTCTATTCATGCAAAAATCAACCTGGGATTGATAAAACCAATCCGTTCTTTTCCGAAAATAAAACTCCCTTCGATGTTCCGCCTTTTGAAAAGATAATGGCAAACCACTATATACCTGCTTTTAAAAAGGGAATGGATAACGGAAAAAAGGATATCGAGGCAATAGTAAAAAGCAAGAAAGAACCGACATTTCAGAATACTATTGAGGCTCTCCACAGGGCAGGAGGACTTCTCACAAGAGTATCTTCGGTTTTTTCTGCCCAGACAAACTGCAACACAAATGACTCACTCCAGAGCATCGAAATGGAGATCTCCCCCAGGCTGACCGAATACAATGACGAAATAAGGCTTAATCCCAAGCTATTCCAAAAAATAAAGTATGTATATGATAATCAGTCAAAATATGATCTGAATCCCGAGCAGGCTTTTAACCTCGAGAACCTTTATAAGGGTTTTGTAAGGAACGGAGCTCTGCTGGACAAGCCTGGCCAGGATACACTTAAAAAAATAAATCAGCAGTTATCGGTTCTTGCAGTAAAATTCAATCAGAATGTTCTTGCTGAGACAAACAACTACAGGCTCTGGGTTAAAATGGAGGATCTTAAAGGATTACCCCAGTCTTTGATCGATGGCGCCGCGGAAACTGCGAGGGGATCTGGACAGGAGGGAAAGTGGGCCTTTACGACCCAGCGACCCAGCATTTTCCCTTTTCTGCAGTATTCTCCCAACAGGGAGCTGCGTCGCGAAATCTTTAATGCATATTGCAACCGGGGCAATAATGGCAACGAATTTGATAATAACAAAGTTCTTGCTGAAATAATCAGGCTTCGTGCAGAAAGGGCAAAGTTACTGGGGTACAAATCGCATGCTCATATTGTCCTTGAACCCCGCATGGCAAAAGATCCTGCAAATGTATTTGAGCTTATGACCGGTCTCTGGGAGAAAGCCATTCCAGTGGCTCAGAATGAAGTCAGGGAGATGCAGAACATTATCAATAATGAGGGAGGAAGGTTTAAACTTGAACCATCCGACTGGTGGTACTATTCTGAGAAGCTCAGGAAGCAGAAATATGATCTTGACGACAATGAGCTGAGACCTTATTTCCAGCTGGAGAATGTTCGTGAGGGAGTATTCACTGTGGCAAACAAACTTTTTGGAATTACTTTCAGTCCGATAACTGACTGCCCACTGCCTCATCCTGAGGCCGAGGTATATGAGGTAAATGAAAGAGACGGAACTCACCTGGGGGTTCTTTATATGGACTTCTTCCCACGGGAAAGCAAGCGACAGGGTGCCTGGTGTGTCAACTACAGGAATCACTTTATCCTTGACGGCAAGAGAATAACTCCCGTGACCACAATGGTGTGCAACTTTACTCGCCCGGGGGCTGATCAGCCTTCACTTTTAACACTTGAAGAGGTGCAGACCCTTTATCATGAATTTGGTCATGCCCTTGATTTCCTGATGAATAAAAGCACATATAACCAGATTTACCAGGCATGGGACTTTGTGGAACTTCCATCACAACTCATGGAGCACTGGGCAACAGAACCTGAAGTTCTGAACCTTTATTCTAAACACTATAAAACTGGAGAAACTATACCAAACTCGCTTGTTCAAAAAATTATAAAAAGTGGATATTTTAATCAGGGTTTTGCAAATGTTGAATATCTTGCTGCCACCCTTCTCGATATGACATATCATACACTTGAAGCGCCTGTATCGATCGATATTCAGACTTTTGAAAAGGAATATTTTAACAAATTAGGTTTGTTACAAGAAATCGTTTCACGTTACAGAAGTACATATTTCCTACATATCGCAGGTGAGTATGATGCCGGCTATTACAGCTATAAATGGGCTGCTGTACTTGATAATGATGCTTTTGAGGCATTTAAGGAAAAGGGGCTATTTGATAAGTCAGTAGCAGAATCGTATCGTAGAAATATCCTTGAGAAAAATGGTCTTATGGATGCAATGCAGATGTTTGTAAATTTCCGCGGGAGAGAACCTGTTATAGATCCTCTCCTCCGTAACACGGGGCTGCTAATGACAGAAAAAGGAGTTTTAAATTAAAAGGCTTTTACAATCTCTTCAAGGCTGACGCCCAACAATTTTTGTGATATTAAATCCAGTCTTTTGACATCACCTGTAATATGCAGGGTAATCTGGATATGATCCAAATGTTCGCCAGGTTTAAGTTCTGCACCAGGAGATGAGGTTTCCAACTCATAAAAGGGACCCATCTGGGAGCCGTCTTCAAGGGGACCGTCATTGTAGGAATTAAATGCATCACCTGAATAGGGATTTTTCTGAATCTCCCATGCTGAGTTTACATAGTCGGTTTTTCCCTCAGGTAATTTGCAGAAAAGCAATGTAAGAAAGTTATTCTCATGATCATAACTTCCCATTATACCTTTTGCTCTTAAAGGAGGAATTCCGATTTTACCCCTACTATTCCCGTCGGCCCTGAAAAAAATATGATCCCCTGTAACTTTTAGCCTGTCAGCAGAAATCTTTCCAAAATAATTGTCATTAACAGGTACCCCCAGGTCTTTATCGTCACCGGGCCTGTAAGGGATTACAACTACGACAGAGGGTGAAGGAATGAACATACCAAGCATCCAGATTGAAAGGAGGCCGCTTTCCTTTGTCCAGCTTTTTTCGCCTTTATTGAAAATTGTATTAACTGATATGTAAGCGACGCAGGCTAATCCTTTAGTATCAATTCCGGTCTGTTTTTCAATCTGTTCTGCAGAAAGAAGAGCAACCTCTCTTTCAATTCCAAGCTTGAAAAGTGTTCCACTGTAATTTTCAATCTCCGTTTCACAGGTGAAAAAAACTGAGGTATCAGTTAATGCTGTAAGCTCAAATGGTTCTGTGTCAATAAATCCTGGTGTCTGCCAGTTCTCATAGATGAACTCTTTTCCCTTCCTGAAAAAAATAGAATACTGCCCTCCTTCAGGACCTAACCATAGCCGTTCTTCGCCTCCGAAAGGATTAATATGTGACTGGATCTCACCTGAAGCAATAAGTTGATGGTTTATCCAGCCGAAACTGTGCCCGGAATCCCCTTCAGCAGTACTTGTCATAACTCTGCCCTGCCAGGCAGGAGCGATGATAACAGAGGCATTTTTATTTGTTAATTCGAGAATTTTTGTGTATCTTTTAAGGAAATCCCTGTTATAACCATACTGGTTTGTGATGTTAGCTGCCATCTGATTGTCCTTTTGCTTGTTTTTTCTTTTGCCAGAACCCACACACGAGGCCAGAAACAGTAAACAAATAATTGCAGATAAAGATGCTTTCATAGGATTATATTTTAGTCTTTTTCTTTCGAGATAAGAAACCGGAATGTGAGTGTCAAAATTAAACACTAAGATATTTATTATAGGATTATTTTTGCATAAATCCGTATTTATGACAAGAAAAGCCCTTTGCGGTTCAACTGCTGATGAGATTTACCTGGAAATTGTATCTTCCGGCCATAGATATGCCCATGCAGTTGCAATTGCAAACAACATATATAAGAAGAAAGTACATGATATATTCCTTATCCACGGCATTCCGGGGAAACTCAGGGAAAAGTTATCGGGGATTTATTTTACCGGAATTTTTAAGCCGGCAACATCAGAGATATCAGCTGATAAAACAGTAAAATACCTTTTCAGGAATGAAGCAGGATTAAGTTATGAAACAGTATTCATCCCTGATAGAAAAAGAAATACTGTATGTGTTTCAACACAGTCGGGTTGCAGAATGGGTTGTCCGTTCTGCTTAACCGGTCAATATGGATTTCATGGTAATTTGTCAGCGGGAGAGATAATTAACCAGATCATTGGTATCCCTGAGGCAGGTATAGTTAATCATGTTGTTTTTATGGGTATGGGGGAACCCCTGGACAATCTGGAAAATACTCTAAAGGCTTGCCAGATAATCACTTCTGAATGGGGTCTTGCAATAAGTCCCAGGAATGTTACCGTTTCGACCGTCGGGATAACTCCCTCCATTGTGAAATACTTACAGGATTGTGACTGCAATTTTACTCTCAGCCTTTTTTCACCTTTTGCTGAAGAGAGGATAAAAGCAGTACCTGTTGAGAAAAAATATCCTGTAAATGAAATAATTGAGCTTCTAAAGAATTATCCTGTTAAAAAGAAAAGAAGAGTTAGCATCGCTTATATCATGATTAAAGATGTGAATGATACAGACAGGCATCTTGAGGGGCTGAAGGTTTTGATCAGAGGATTGAAAATCAGGATCAACCTGCTGCCTTACCATCCGGGTGCAAATGATGTTAATATCTCATCAACTGACGTAAGAATGCATTATTTCAAACATAATCTTATTATTTCAGGAATACCGGCATCAATCCGTGCCTCCAGAGGGGTGGATATTTCGGCAGCATGCGGTTTGCTGGCCTCAGGATTGAAGAACAAATTTTAGCATATGGATCGCAATCCCTTTTTACGTGTGTATCAATTGAAACATATGTTCATCGAGATAGCCATCTGACGTTTTCACCCAATCCTTTTTAATTCCTATCTGAACAAATCCCTGTTTTTTGAAAAGGTCCATACTTTCACAATTGTTGGCCAGTATATTGCAATAAAGTTGATGAAGCTGCAATGTCTTAAAGCAATATTTTATCAGGCAGGTGAGCGACATGGAGGCATATCCTTTTCTCCTGTATTCTTCTCTGGCAATCAGGATGCCCACCCCTGCTCTTTTATGAAAAGGGTCGAAATCAAAAATGTCGATTGTGCCAATAGTGAGCTTATCTGCAATATGTTCGATCATCAGGCGGAGCTGACCTGTCTCATAAATGTTCTTGTGTGAATTCCTGAGGTATCTCTTGAGGGTGTATTTTGAAAAAGGGGTAACTGTATTACTGATTAACCAGTATGAGTCATTATTTTCCCAGCTGTACAATAACTCCAGATCCTCCGGTTCCAACGCTCTTAGTCTGATGTCTTTGTATTTCATTTAGGTACTATNNAAGGGCAGCTTTTGCCCTTGCCAGGGTTGGGTATTCGCCATAGACATATTTGTAAAATCCGTCATCAGCCTTTATTTCCCTGACTCCCTCATAACCGGGAAAGATTTCACTGATATCCAAAGGACTCCTTGTGGCTTTTAACTGAATAGTATATACTCGTCGTGTAACAGCAGGTTTATCTTCAGGGGCCGGAGCAGTGAGCAGGCTTGATTCATGTTCAAGGTCATATTGATTTATTATATATGAGTCGGTCAATCCTTTGTCCCTTGCATAACCAAGATATTTCAGAGCATCAGCCCGGTTATAAAATACTCCGAGTGAATAAAGCGTAACAGTATCAAGTTTGACTGACCGGATAAAGAGCATATCGTCCATAATCAGGCTGCTGAAATAACCAGGATAAAGCCTCTCTTTTGTCCTCATAAGTACAATACTGTAACGCATTGAATAAGGTTGTCGGAGGTGCTCGGGTGTGTAACTTTCCTGCCTTATGACAACTCCTGTTTTTGGGTCAACTATTCCAAATGTAACTCTCCTGTTAAATTTTCTGCCTTCAGGATTATCAGATCCGTCAAGATTAGTATTCACTGCTGCAAAATTGGATTCACCAAATGCCTTTTTAACAAATCTTGCAGGAGTAATATTCCTTGAAGTAAAATAATCGATAACTGCCTGAGCTCTTCTATCCGCAAGCCTTCTGTTGTATTCTGAACTTCCTATGGCATCAGTATATCCTGCAACTTCTATTTTGAGGTCAGGATGATCGATAAGGATGTTATTCAGTAATTCCAGATCCGGTTTGGCTTCATCCTTAATAGCATAACTGTCAAAATCAAAAAGAATATTATTAATTGAAAGGAAAGCCCC
This sequence comes from Bacteroidales bacterium UBA2198, assembly GCA_002328625.1. Classification (GTDB taxonomy): domain Bacteria; phylum Bacteroidota; class Bacteroidia; order Bacteroidales; family VadinHA17; genus LD21. The sequence goes on along the minus strand of DCVC01000192.1, from coordinate 8,531 downwards.
CGATGCAACTTTTTCGGGTATGAGAGATGGTTCAACCGAAAGATAATTTCCCATATAGTATAAAGGAAGACTCAGGTTAATGGTATCTGTTTCGTATCCTTTGTGGCTCACCAGTATCTGATAATCTCCGGGGACTATATCAAACCTGAAAGCTCCGTCACTGGAAACCGGTATGTTTTGCATAACAGCACCTGTTTTCATATTTGTAACTCTGATCTGTGCAAGGCTGGGGTCAACTTCCATCCCATCCTCAAGATTAATGGTACCTGATGCAGTTGTTGTTTCATCAGCAGGATCAATGGCAACAATCCCGAATATATTTCTTATGTTGCCTTTATCGTCATAGCGGCTTGCCACAAACCCGGGGGCATTATTATTCAGAATGAAATTGGTGTTTTCCATTACATTATTAAACGCATATGGCATCCCAACCGGTTGTGTCCAGCCTCCATTCCTGAATGTCGATCTGAACACATCATAACCTCCCATGCTTATGTGGCCAACAGAACTGAAAAGTAATGCATCGTTTTCCGGATCATAGTATGGTGTGTTCTCATCCCATGGTGTATTAATAACATTGCCCAGATTAATGGGCCGTTCCCAGGTTCCGTCGCTGGCTCTTTGGGAGACCCAGATGTCAAGTTCTCCTTCTCCACCGGGCCGGTTACTTGAGAAATAGATTGTTCTGCCTTCAGGAGTGATAAAACCATGTGCCTCCCAGTATATCGAATTTACGAATTTACCTACACTTCTTATTCTTGACCATGTTGTATCCTTTCTCTGGCTGTAGTAAAGATTGCCGTCTCCTCCATCATCCATAAAAAGTATTAACAATTTCCCGTCTCTGGTAATTGAATTTGAATATAACCTGTCAAATCCTCCAAGTTGTCTGGTAATATTTGATGGTTCTTTCCAGGTTTTATTTTTATATGAACAATATATCTGAGTTTTGCCTTCCTTTTTAACTGTGAAGACAAACACGGAATCATTTTTTGCCAGCACCGGATTACGTGCACCGGGGTATTCGGTGAGCCAGGGAGCAAAAAGATCGGAGACTATTCTCAAAGGTCTCTTTTTCATTTCCATGGCGTAACGGCAGTTTCTGATCTGCAGATCAATATATTCTTCCTGAAATGATTCTGTTCCGGCCAGCTGTTTCTTAGCATTATTGTAAAGTGTTAATGCTTTCTGCAGACTGTCATTTTGATGGTATGCCACTGCCAGATAAAGATATGTATCGAAAGGTGCTTTCTCTCCTGCATCTTTATACTCTTTAACGCTACCGGCAATATTTTGTGAAGCTTTTTTCAGAAGCTGAAGAGCTTCGGTTTTCATTCCATCAATATTAAGGTAGCATATCCCCAGTTTTGCTGCGAGATTGCTGTTATCCGGATTGGCTCTTAACAGAGGTTCATAAAGTGATGCTGCCTTTTCATAATCCTTATCATAATAATAAGACATATCCGCCTCCCGTACTGCTCTTGAAAACTCTCTTTTAACAGTCTCCTGCGAACTAAGAGAAACAAAACCAAAGATCAGAATTGCAAGAATAACAACTCTTTTTAAATGGTAGAAAGGTTTCATTATTTTGATTTTTTATGTTGACAAAAAACTGAACTTTCCAGGTCAAGGATTATTTCTTGTTTATAAAAAGACTAAAGAAATAACTAGTCATTTATTGACCAGAACATTAATCTCTCGAATAAATGCATCCGAGAATTCGCCTTCTGCTCTTATTCTGTTCAGCGCATTTCTCGCTTCTATATATGTTTCGTATCTGCCATACAGATAATGGTACAAACCATCAGCTTCTCTGGTTTCCCTGACCCCTTTGTAATCAGAAAAAACTGTACTGATATTTACAGGAGTTCTGGTTACCTGCAGTTGGATAGTAAAATATTTTTGAGTCATTACAGGTCTGTCGCCGGGAATCTTTGAAACCTTTTTGATGAAAAGGTCTTCTTCATAACCACTTCTAATAAGTTCTTCCCTGTATGCGTATGCTTCCTCCCTTGTATCAAACTGGCCGGTCGTATATCTGTAAAACAGATCGGTTTCATTATAAAGAACCTTAATGTCGGGGATATTCTTAAAATAACTGATATCAACAGGATTATAGAGTGCCATAACCTGCACGGTATAGTATAGAATATCTGAATCGTCTATATCACTGTCGGACAGATCGCTCACTACAAGGTTCCTTGAAAGAATGCTTGATTCAATTCCGGGAGCAGGTTGTATCTCCGGAATCTCCTGAGCCTCTTCTTCAGTGGTGTCAAAACCTATATAAAAGATCTCTTTCTTCTTATAACCGGTGGTCATGGAATAGTAACCGTTTGTGCCATTATTAAAAGGTTGAAAAAAGATATCATCATCTGTTGTGTTGATTGGATAACCCAGATTTATTGGCGGCTCCCATCCTGAGTCCGATCTTTTGCTCCTGAATATATCATAACCTCCCATTGAATTGTGTCCTTCAGAACTGAAAAATAAAACTGAATCGTCCTGTGTAATGAATGGAATATCATCATTGAATGCCGTATTAATCACTTTTCCCATGTTTACTGCCGGACCCCAGTCACCTGTTGCATCTTTTTCCGATACATAAATATCCAGTCCTCCATTACCACCGGGCCTGTTACTGGCAAAATAGAGTCTCCTTCCATCGGCAGAGAGGGAAGCATGTGACTCATAATATTTGGTATTGATATTTCCGTTAAGTTTTTTTATAGGTGTCCATTCACCTTTTATATACTCTGATGAATAGATATTCCCGTCATAATTATCAACCTTGTAAATTAAAAGGAGAGTTCCATCCTGGTTAAGAGCGCATGAAGAAATATCTGTTCCGGCATTCATCCATGGAGAGAACTCTGAAGGAGGCTGCCATCCATCCTTGTTCTTCTTTGAATAGAAAATCGCATTTAGAAGTCCTCTTTTCTCGGTATATGCTAAAGTATTTCCGTCATAGCTTACAGCCGGATTCTCATTAATTGCCCCCTGGTTAATATAAGGACCCAGATTTTGCCTTGTGAACTTTAAAGGCTTTGATTCAAATTCCATCGCAAGATTACATGCTTTAATCAGCTGGTCAATATATTCCAGGTTTTTCATTCCGCCCTTTTTCTCAATCTCCCCGGCCAGTTGACTGAATCTTGAAAGGGTATTAACAGCTTTATTCAACTCATTGTTTATCATATATGCCTTGGCAAGAAAAAAATAAGCATCAAGCGGAGCCCGTTTCTCCCTGAATAAAGCTGTTTTTGAATCATAACTTGCGTCTCTGACTGCATCCTCCAGATAGGGTATCGCTTTTTGTTTTTCTCCAGGTATATTAAGGTAACATGTGCCTATTTTGAACTTAACATTAAAATTATCAGGTCTGTCAAGCAAAATGTAAAGCTGGTTTGCAAGTTCATATTCTTCATAAAGGGAATAGGCTTCAGCTCTGGCAAAAATCTTTTTCATCTCGGCTTTAGGCTGAGATGAAGCAACGAGAGGTAATGCTATCAGAACTAATAGCTGCAAATGTGACAGGACACTATTTACCCTGAAATTAATCATTATAACAAATATAATAATTTTATTCTTTAACCCGGGTAAAAGCTGTTTTTCTGTGAAAATAACTCAGAAAATGCTATTTTTCTCCTCCGGAGATTGTCCTGATTACCAAATTTATTAAAAAACCATTCTTACACGGAAGAAATACACTCACTTATGATACTAAAAATGATAAAACAGACAGGGTTCCGATTATGGGAGTTCAGGTGAATAATTCTCAAGTATATCTTTAAGCCTGTTAAGATATTTGCCGGCAAGCGCCCCGTCAATAACCCTGTGGTCATAACTTAAGGAGAGTATCATAATGTGGCGGATAGCAATAACATCACCATCAGGTGTTTCAAGTACTGCAGGTTTTTTTCTTACTGCGCCTATTCCAAGAATTGCAGCCTGGGGCTGATTTATAATTGGTGTGCCGGCAAGATTATTGTAACTTCCAAAATTTGTTACCGTGAATGTACCACCGGTTATTTCATCAGGTTTCAATTTATTGTTTCTCGCTCTTTCTGCAAGATCATTCACCGCTTTGGCCAGGCCGGTAAGGTTCTTTTCATTTGCATTCTTTATTACCGGGACAATCAGATTCCCATCAGGCAGAGCGGTAGCCATTCCGATATTAATATTCTTTTTTAAAATGATGTTATCTCCATCAACAGAGATATTTAACATTGGGTAATCAACCAGTGCCCTGGCAGCAGCGTCAATAAAAATTGGGGTCAGGGTAAGCTTTTGTCCGACATTTTCAAGAAACTTCTCTTTTACAATGTTTCTCCAGTTTACAAGCCGGGTTACGTCCGCATCAATAAAGGATGTTACATGGGGAGAGGTTTTTTTTGACATCACCATATGCTGGGCGATAAGTTTCCGGACCCTGTCCATTTCAATTATTTCATCCTTGCCTGAAGATGGGAGAGGGGGTGCCTCTTTCTCAGCTTTCTCTGACCCGGATGCCGGTTCTGCCTTCAGAGCTCTCCCCCTTGCATTAAGAAGATTAAGTATATCGTCCCTGGTTATCCTTCCGTCCATACCGGTACCTTTCATTGTATCGAGATCAGTATAACTGATTCCCTCTTTTGCCGCTATGCTTCTTACAAGTGGTGAAAGGAATTTTCCTGCGGGTGTCCGGCTTTTCAATTCCTGGGATATGACCTGTATCTCTTTTTTCTCCTGTCTTTCGCTCTCAATGGTCTCACGTATTCTCTCCACCTCTTTTTCAATCTTTATCACATCCTCGGGTGATGTCTCAATATAAGTTTCAAGAACTGCAATAGTTTCTCCTACTTTTATTACAGAACCCTCTTTTGCAATAATTTCAGTTACAGTACCGGCAGATGGAGACGGAACTTCAGAATCAACTTTGTCCGTGGCAACCTCAACAAGAGGATCATCCTCCTTAACTTCAGTACCCTCTGTAATGAGCCATTTATTTATAGTTGCTTCTATAACTCCTTCACCCATTGCGGGAAGTACAATATTCATCCGTGCCATGCAATTTTTCTTTAAATTTCTTACCCCAATTAACGGGGAATGTGCGAATTAAAACCTTTTAAGTCATCCTCAGGGATGGGGGTAAACCACATATTAAATCCATATTTCTTACTCTATTAACAACCTATTAGTAAATATGTTTAACAGGACAAAGGTATTTTGGAACAACCAACTTCTAAGACTTTCCCTGAGTTGCGTTTATCTCTTCGCGGATTACACCGGCCAGTCTATTCACTCCTTCTTCAATTTCGTTGTTATTTGAAAATGAGAAGTTTATCCTTAAGGTGTTGTGCCCTGAATCGTTGCAAAAAAAAGTTGATCCCGATACAAAGGCAACATTTCTTTTAATAGCTTTATCAAACAGAATGTCGGAATCAAGATATGGCGGGAGTGTAATAAAAAGGAATAATCCGCCTTGTGGTTCAGTCCATTTGACGCCTTCAGGCATGTATTTCCTGAAACAAGTTATCATGTGAGTCCTCCTTTCCCTGTACAGTGCGATTGTTTTAGTGATGTTTTTCTCAAGCAATCCTCTTTCAACATACAGTGCAATTATTTTTTGTACAAACGGAGATGTGCAAAGATCAGCAGTTTGTTTGGCCATCACTATCTTATCAAGAATTAAAGGATTTCCCAATACCCAGCCTACCCTGAATCCTGGGGCAAAAATCTTTGAGAAAGTACATAGTGTAATTACCCGGCCCGTGGTGTCAAGTTCGTACATAAGCTTCTGAGATTCACCCTCAAACCTCACCTCTCTGTACGGACTATCCTCGACGACAAGGAGATCGTACCGTTCAGCTAATTCAATTATCCTGATTCTTCTTGATTCAGGGATCGTTATTCCTGCCGGATTTTGAAAATCAGGTATCACATAGATAAGTTTTATTCTCCGGTCATATTCCCTCATTCTGATTATCGTTTTTTCCAGTTCCTCAGGGATCATGCCATTTTCATCAAGAGTAATTCCCTTCATTTTTGCGCCATATGTCTGGAAGGCATTTATTCCGCCAAGATATGAAGGCAGACCGCATAAGACATAGTCACCGGGATCGATGAATATCCTTCCTATCAGGTCAATAGCCTGTTGCGAACCTGTAGTGATAATAAGATTTTCAATACCAATATTCAAACCTTGCCTGTTATGACGTTCGACAAGGACTTTTCTGAGATGCGGATCTCCTTCCGTTGTTCCGTATTGCAATCCGTCAGCACCATTTTTTTCCAGTATCTCAAGGACGATCTTCTTCAGGTCATCAACAGGAAACGTTTCAGGAGCAGGAAGCCCTCCGGCAAAAGAGATCATGCCTGGTTTCTGAAGCACCTTGAGAATTTCTCTGATAGCCGAGCGCTTCATACTCTTCCCTGATTCGGAAAGAAAATGATCTGGTGATTTTAACATTGCTGATATGGATTTCTGTTGTTAATAGCCCTGCCAAGAGTGATCTCATCTGTGTATTCAAGAGCATCTCCAATTGCCACACCCCTGGCAAGTGTTGAAAGGAATACATCGTATTTGTTGAGTCTTTTATAAAGATAAAAATTTGTTGTATCCCCTTCCATTGTTGTACTGAGAGCAAAGATTATCTCTTTAATGCCTCCGTCTCTGGCTTTTTCTTCAAGGTTATCGATCTTCAGATCCGCGGGTCCTATACCGTCAATCGGTGAGATTATTCCTCCAAGTACATGATAAAGTCCTTTGAACTGCCGTGTATTCTCTATTGCCATAACATCCTGTATATTCTCAACAACGCATATCACCGACCTGTCCCTCCTGTCATCACTGCATATTGAACATATTTCTGTGTCTGATATGTTATTGCACACTCTGCAGTAGTGGATTTCATCACGGAGTTTAATTATACTCTCACCAAATTTCCTTACGTCACCGGGATCTCTTCTCAGAAGGTTAATTACCAGTCTGAATGCCGTTTTTCTTCCGATCCCCGGTAGTGATGCAAACTCATTGACGGCACTTTCAAGTAATTTTGATGAAAACTCGGTGAAACTCATAAAGATCGTTTTAGACAAAAATAGTTCAATTATTGCCTATAAACTAAACCTTCTGTTAATTTTTTGTCTTCCATTCTTTTTACTATCCTTGAGGTTTAAATTATTGGTTTTATGAAACCATCGCTTATATTGTGGATATTCCTTGTATATACTGCTATTTTATTTGCAGTTACCTGGATAACAGCCCGTAAAGCCAATAATCAATCATTTTATATTGGCAACAGGGTATCTCCATGGTTCGTGGTGGCCTATGGCATGATAGGAGCCTCTCTTTCAGGTGTGACTTTCATGTCCGTACCAGGCTGGGTAATGGAGACACAGTTTAGCTATATGGTAGTGGTGTTTGGCTACCTTTTTGGATACTTTATAATTGCTCTTGTTCTTCTTCCTCTGTATTACAGGTTGAAACTCACATCAATATACACTTATCTTTACCAGCGTTTTGGCTTCTGGTCATATAAAACAGGAGCAGGATTCTTCATCCTCTCCAGGATACTTGGTGTATCTCTACGCATGTTTTTAGTAATCAATGTATTGCAGATTTTTGTTTTTGATGTATGGAAAATACCTTTTTGGGTTAATGTTCTTATATTCATAACTCTTGTCGTTCTTTATACTATTAAAGGCGGTATAAGAACAATAGTATGGACAGACACATTGCAAACAACATTTATGCTGCTGGCAGTGCTTCTTTCAGTGATCTTTATAAGCAGGGACCTTGGAACCCCTCTGTTTAAACTTGTTGCCACAGTAACCGACGACTTTGCCTCAAAGATGTTTATAACTGACTGGCATAATGAAAGGTTTTTTCTGAAGCAGTTTCTTAGCGGGATTTTTATAACTATCTCAATGACAGGACTTGATCAGGAAATGATGCAGAAGAATCTCAGCTGCCGAAATATAAGGGCGGCACAAAAGAATATGTTCACTTTCAGCGGGATCCTTGTCTTTGTAAATTTCATGTTCCTGATTCTGGGGGCATTCCTTCTTTATTATGCCCGGAGTAAAAGTGTTACAGTCACCATGACCGATGATCTTTTTCCTGTCATCGCCTTTAATTATTTGACTCCGGCTGCTGGTATTGTTTTTCTTATAGGGTTGATCTCTGCTGCTTTCCCAAGTGCCGACGGAGCTCTTACCTCACTTACAACCTCCGTTAGCATTGATTTCCTGGATCTCGAGAAAAGAAAAGGCATGACCGAAAAAACGAAAACAAAGACCAGATATATGGTGCATTTTTTCATTGCATCGATATTTTTTATCGCTATTTTGATATTCCGATCGTTGAACGACAGAGCAATAATTGATAAGCTTTTTACGATAGCAGGATATACATACGGTCCACTGCTGGGCTTGTACTCTTTCGGATTATTTACCGAGAGAAGGGTAAATGATAAAATGACTCCATTCGTTGCTATCCTTTCACCTGTTGTCTGTTATTTTCTGAGTATCTATTCAGTGGAATTGTT
>DCVC01000060.1 GCA_002328625.1 Bacteroidales bacterium UBA2198 | reverse complement strand
CGTGTAAAGGAACAGGTTCCATAATGGTTTGATACTCATTGCTGTAAATCTGAATATCTCCCTGCCAAAATATTCTGCAATCAGGCTGCCCAGAAAAAATCCTGCAATTGCTCCTGCTAATCCAAGCAGTAGTGCTTTTACCAGGACCATTAGTATTATAGTATAATTGCTTGTTCCCATAGCTTTAAGAAGGCCTATTTCACGATTTCTGGTATTAATATTCTGATATAATAAAAGTCCTGTAATCAGAAGGCATGACAGAATAACAAATGGTATTACAAAGGCTCCGTATTTGTTCATCATCAGCCGTTGATTTTCGCGGGCATCAGCAATGCTGCTCAGTTCTGTAACTTCAAGATCGGGAAACAGCGCCTGAACCTGTTTTCTTGCATTTTTAATCCTGCCGTCAAGGCAAATACATCCCAGCGCCTCTATTTTATTTATCTTCCCTTTCATTCCCAGGACACTCTGCAGATCTTCCAGATTAAATGCAATACCCTGATCAATCATTCCTTTCCCCTCTTCAAGTCTTTTAGCTATTTTAAAATTGTATTCCTTTCCGTCTGATCCGTTTATTATGAAAGGAGCGTCCTCAGGGATATTTTTAGCGATGAGGGCTCCTACCTGTACTGTCCCTTTTAAAACATCATATCCCATGATTTCCTGTTTTGGCAGGAACCTTTGCATCGCTTCATCTTTATAGCCAATCAACACTACCTGGTGAGAGGAACCGTTCGGGTCCTTCCAATCAGGATATTTAACCTGCAATATGCCGGTGAGATGCCTGACTGCATCAAAAGTTCTCGATCCGGCCAATGTATCCACATAACTATCGGGAAAAGCAGGAATGTTGGCTAACGAAAAAAGATCAATAAGGTTTGTACCTTTTGGAAATATATAAAGGTTAAGTCCCTGCTCACGCATGATTAAACGGGTTTCGTTTTCGCTGGCTTTGCTCAGAGTGTAAATTGCAACGGAAACAGTGCTCGCAATTACTACTGTTAATAAAATAACAATAGAGCTTATCTTTCTGTATAACAGCTCTTTAATAACTAATTTAATCGGATTCATGACTCGTGATTTTTTTCTTTCGGAGAATGATTACTGTTAAAACAATTACAATAATTAAAATAATAGTACCAGTTACTGCAAAAGAGATATTCAGGGATTTGTCGTCCTTCATTTCTATCATTTCAGGCTGATATTTGTTTAACCCGTCTTTCTGGTCCGTAAGCCATTTGGGTAATGGTCTGTTAATCAGAGAGTCATATATTAGAGTGTCCTGGTCCATTAATTATTCAATGATGCAATAAAGATGGATTCTCATCGAGAATCCTGTTTACAAGGGCAGGTGCGGGGTTTTCCCAGTTTCCGCTAAAAAGGATACTCATCCCGGGCAGATCATCTTTAATGAGGCAGCTGCAGTCGGCTGTAAAAAAATCTATCATCAGCCTTATATTCTCCCCGGAAATTCCTTTTGCAAGGAGAGGTTCGAGAACTCTGAACCTGCCAAAGATTCCGAAAAGCATAGGCTCCTGAATTCTTTTAAGATCACTTTCCACATTAAGGAGCATAGATACAAAATGCATCTCTTCGCTGTTGTTTCTGCTCAACTCCACTAAAGGAATAATACTGCTAAAAGGAGAGGCATCTATCGTTTTTCTGATGATCTGCAACCACTGATCATCTTTTTCCCTGTTATCAGTTTTGAGATATAACATTACACAGAGCTTTCCTGCCATCAGTTCAGTTGCTATCCTCTCTCTTAAAGGCGAAGTAGTAAGTTTTTCAGGATAACTTTGCTCATTATATGTCGAGAATAATCTGTTTTTATAATATAGAGCATAATAAGGCACATTAATATCTTGCTTTAAAACGCTCCTGAAACTTATATTTGCCGTTTTTATGTTATTATCTATCAATGTATTCTGCTGTTTTGTTGTTTCAGATGGTGCAGTTTTGTGAAAATAAACAAGAGTGTAATGATCCGGCAAAGAATTAAGCAGCACCCATTCCGATACTTTTGTTGTACATGCAAGACTCAAAAGCCCGGCGATAGCTATTATTCTGAAATGTATTTTAGTATGCATAACTTAATCTAATAATTTATGTTCCGGGTGTAAAACATCCTGTAAATAGCAACAGGATAATTATACTTCCTGTATCAACTCAATCCCTGATAAGATGGTATTTCCCCTAACCGGAACCATATCAATTTTCAATACCTTCCCCGCTTTAATTCCGAAGAATGATTTTACAATTTCCTTGTCGCACATACCTGCTTCTCTCACAATATCGAAGTTTTCAAGGAGTATTTTGTCCTGAACAGCTACATTAAAAACACGTTCACCGGCATTTTTGTTCTCGAGTTCAGAAAAGTACAGATTTACCCTGTAAGAGGTTTCCATTGCAGGTTGATCTGATGCCAATGTAATTTCTATTGACCTTATTCCTCCAATAGCGCTGGAACTGATCCATGGAGTATTCTCCGACATTACCGACAATGGTTCTTTTCTTATCTTAAAATATCGGACGGTGTCAATTTTTACCGGGATCTCAGGGGATGCTCCTCCCACAACAGGATATTCGAGCCATAGAACATTGTCAGATGAACTTCTGTCGCCCGGGGCATTTAGATTCACCCCAAGCTGCTTAATCTGTTTACCGTTCCATCTGTAATTGCTGTTTGTCCAGTAGGTCATCCATGGCATATGAATAAGTGCAAGGGATGTCTGGTTCTGATAAGGACACTGGCATGTACGTGTATAATCAGGCGAATTAAGTACTCCGTCAGCAACAATAAGATTAGTTGAGCATCCCGGTTTCCATCCTCCAAGGCTTCCTGTGCCTTCGAACGATTCAAGGTTAATAAAACCTGCGGAAGCAGAGCGGAATGTCAGAAGATGTTCACTGGCAGCTACTATTCCACAACCATATTCACGAGTGAAATTCCATGGAAGATCTTCGCCTGTAACAGGATCTTTTTCGATCATTGGATCACCTGTTAAAAGATGAAAACCCTCGCCGTTTGTATAAATCTTGTCATTATGTATAATGGGTGGATTTGCATATCTTATTGCTTTATCCCATATTTTTTTCTTTGTTAATATATTATAAGTAATCATTCTGTTACCTTCTTCACCATTCAGCATATCACGCGATGGCCTGGTAGCCTGCAGAAGTATCTTATTAGCGGAAGAGTATCCGAGCCATGTTCCGAAAATGTCATTGGTTTCCTCAAGTATCTTTTCCCCTGTTCTGATATCCAGATAAAGCAATCTTGAACCTTCAGGGAGATCTTCACCTCTTCTTTTCAGCTTTGTTTCAAGGTATTGTGGAAGCTTATCAAGGCAGAAGAGAATGTTATCTCCGGCTATGACTGAATTATGAATAAAACCATGGTTTGCAGTAATGCTCCATAACTTTTTTCCGGTAAAACGGTCCATTACAATTAGTTCCCTGCTTGCAGTACGATTGTAATCTGTAAATTTCGGATTCTGTATTACAATAAAGTCATTCTCCATTCCCGGAAACTCCGTAAAATTATTTCCCAGGATAAGCAGATCTTCATAAACACCTATATATCCCAGTTCTTTGGTGCCATCGTCTCCTGTTGAAAAAGTCCTTACAACCTTTCCTGTGGTTATATCGATAAGATTGCATTTATTCCCCTCAATAAGGTAAACATATTCTCTTGTGGCTATAAAGTTAGTGCCTCTTGCATTTGCTCCAGGAAGATGTACCTGGTTATATTTTGGATCAAGAGGATTCTTTTCATCGTATGTCTCATCATAAAAGACAAGCCATGAATCATCCATCAGTTTTTCTGAATCTCTTTTCCACATGACTCTTCCGGTATACACGTCACGGGCGCTTATACTGTTTATCCCCTCAATAATAAGGCGTCCGTCTATTACCTGTTCACCCGGGCCGTGTCCATGCCTCGGTAATACATCAAGATTTGAGTTCCCCCCGAACCATAATACTCCCAGAGGTGCCCTGACCAGTTCATCATTTGATTTAACGGTGTTAGCTATATCACCATAGTTGTGAGTCCATGGTGCTGACCCCGGGAGGGAGCCTGTTCTGGTGATCATAACGAAACCTTTTCCTTTTAATGCAGATGCGCCATAAAGATTGAGTTCTTTGATGGTTTTCATTAATTGGTCTTTGTCTTTGCGTTTTGTCCTGATCCATATTTTTCCGTCATATGGCCGGGTGGACTCGTAAATAAGTCTCAGGATATCTTCCTGTGACCGATTAAGAAAGAAATTGTCATTAATAACAGTGAGTGATGAAAAATACTTTGGAAGGGAAGGCCAGGTGTTGTTATAATGAAGGAAAGAAAGACGATCAGCTGTAATACCCAGCTTATCAAAGTATTCTCTCAGGCACATCAGTTTATCAATGTTGTTTTCGTATGCTATAATTGTAAGTTCCGTATCAGACACCAGACTTTCCAGAAGTTCAGGGTCGTCCACTCCGAAAACAAGGGCATATCCTTCAATTGCTCCTGCTGAACTGAGTATTTTTTTAGCTTTCCCCGGTTTTATTCCGGAATCCGCTACCGGGGTCACGTGATAAGAAATGACTCCAACTGGTTTATCACCAAACACATGAATAGTTCCATCCACTGATACAGCAATCAATTTACCGTTTGAAGCAACAAGGCGTTCAATATTTTTATCTGAAGGGTACCGCCAGATTAATTCCGGTTGTCTACTCCTCTCGATCCTTATTGCGGATATGCCGCTGCTATCTGCAGCATATAAAAAATTTCCCGCTTTAATAAGTTCGTTGGTAGCAGGAACATCAATGGTCCATAGAGTATCAAGTTTATTATCCGGGTTAAGGAAAGCTGCAGTAATGGTCTTTCCGGAAAAATATATTGTATCTCCTTCAACAACAGGATATTCACCAGCGGTTGGAATAAGTCTGTTTCCTGTTTTGGAATCGTACATCAGTGTCATCCGTTCCCGGTGATGATTGAAAAATACTCTGTCGTTGCAACAGGTAAATGCTCCTCCCGTTTTTCCGCTGGCTGAGAGATGATAATAAAGTTCCCCGCCTGTTTTAAGGTCAAAAGCTGCAGGAACTGAACGCCCTCCCGCAACAAGCAGTTTATCAGAGCTTATAGCAAATGTTCCCTGTGGAGCAACATGTGCAAAGGCAGGTGACCGATGAGGCTGAAGGATATAATTACTGCCAGTGCCTTCATTCTTCCAGATAATTTCACCGGTCTCAGCATTAAGCGCATAGATATAAGTGCCCATCAACGGGAAAATACTGGCTGCCGTATATAGAATATTATCTTTGATTACTATTCCTCCCCGGGCAGGCCAGACTTAAATAAGTCTTTTGTTTCCAAGAAGTTTATTAGGACCTGGTGCAAGAAGCAATTTCCAGGCAAGAGATCCGTCAAATGCATTAAGACAATAACAGTATCCATCATCGCTGGTAAAATATATTTTGCCATTGTTTGAGGCCAGAGGCATTCGTACCGGACCATCGGTAAAGTAATGCCAGACCTCTTTACCTGTATTAATATCGAGTGCAATAATTTTATCCTGGGTGTTAAACCCAAGGAATATCTTACCATCAGCAACTATTGGTTCAAAAATCCTGTCAAACTGCATCAGGTTCTGGTTGAGAGGGTCATCCCAGACAGGCATTCTGGGAGAATACTGCACCTGCCATTGAAGGTATAGTTTATCTGCCAGTTGTTCAGG
>DCVC01000352.1:8840-17251 GCA_002328625.1 Bacteroidales bacterium UBA2198 | reverse complement strand
CACTTATTACATCCAGCTCATTCTGTGCTGTTGTTACTTTATTCACAACAGGTAGTACCATTAATATAACGAAAGCAATCTTTATTAAAACTGAATATCCAGTAATTCCTGTAACTCTTATATGCCTCATAATACAAATCGTCTTATGAAAAGGTTATTACCAAGTGGTTTTCCAACAAAACTACTTGATTTTCTTTAAATCCTATACTTCTGTTTCCTAAGCTCACCCTCTTCCGTGGAACTATTAAAAAAGTTTTTTTTAAACCTAAGTATTAATTTATTAAACCCCTCACTAACTCCCGATAAAGTGGTACTGAAGATGCAGTGAAACAGGTGAAACAAGAATACAGAGTTATACTTTACATTATTGGTCGTGTCGATGATTACAGTTTTCCGGAAGCTTGAAATCCCTATTCCGAATTTTTCCTGTAGTAAACAGTCTGATAATTCCAATCCTTTGCTATCATGACTCCGTTATGATCAATGAAAAGATTATTAAGTTCACTATTAACGTAGTAAACCTCATATTGATTCAGGTCTGTTGATTTGAGTATCCCGAAACCCGGCACCAGGACATAATAGAAATTACTCCATTTGTTGAAAATATTATCCATTGTGGTCCCGAATTGAGGAAAAGCGCTGTACAATCTGGTAAAAGTGGCGCCCATATCGGTAGATTTGAAAATTGTAAAACCGCCATCCTGGTTACAGATAAAGATCTCATCCTTCTCATTTACATAAAGTTTGGTTGAATATCCCGGTGTAGGAATATGAGTCCAGGTCTGGCCGTCATCAACCGACCTGTTAAGGCTGCAGCAATTTGATCCGTGATAAAGCAGTGATCCATCCGTTAAGCGGAAAACATCACCAAAACCACTGGATGACAAATTGCTACCTGCTGTCAACCATGTAGTTCCTCCATCTATCGAGAATTTTGCAGGAAGATCAAATTTAAATACCCAGATATAATTATCATTTGCAACATGCATGAAGATATAATACGGGTGATCAGGGTAAGGTTTTGTACATGGAATCCATGATTCACCATGATTCAGGCTTTTAAATATTTCCCCGCTCCAAGTACTGACATAGATGACTCCATTAGTGTCTATTTCGATGGTCCTGGGTGATTTCTGTTTAAGATCAGATACCTCTTCCCATCTGTAGTAGCGGTCTCCCTGACGGTAAACACTATTACCGGCAACCATAAAAGTGACTCCGTAAACAGTGTCTGCTACCATTCCCGTTATTCTGCCATCGGGAGAACCTGAAACTTCATCCCAATTATTTGTTCTGAATCCTAACACACTGAGGTCAGTTGATGTAAGGTATTCTCCTGAAGGTTTGTACAACGAAGCTCTCAGATCCTGTCTGAAAGAACCGCTTCCAAGCTGCCAGGCCGTTGAAACAGAACCTTTACTGTCTGTGTAAGCAGACCCTTTTAAAAGTGAGCCGCCTCCGCTGACTATATTAAATACTACCTTATAGGAACTGACTGAAGTATCCCTGTTATTTATAACTTTCAAATTCACATCAACAGATTCCCCCGCCAAATATCTGTTACCGGATTTGCCTTCAAAAACAAACGAATAACTTTCCAGGATCTCATATGATGGATCAGGGGTACAAGAGGGTAGTATAATAAAACTTAAAAACCATACAATTAAACCATATTCTGGTAATCTTAAGCTGAAATTTCTCAGGTAATTTCTATGATGAAGGTTACAAATTTCAGGTTTCATGATCTTCCTATCTGAAAACTGGGACTCTAAATCCAATCTGGCACGAAAGTGATCTGTTGCGGATAACAGATTTAGCTGTATCATGGTAACTTAATTCCGATGAATAGGACCTGTCGAAAACATCTTTAAATCCCATTTGATATCGTATGCCGAGATCAAAAAGATATTTTCCAAAAAACGGTATCGTTAAGCCGCCTCCAAAAAGCCAGCCAATGTCGTTATCTTTAATAATGCCTTCAAGATCGTTGTAAACAACTCGCTTAACCAGTGTGTATTGACCATAATTTCCCGATTCAGAATATGCCTCTCCCCTTGTCCTTGCATTTAGTTTTATTGCTAAATATGGTCCTGTATTAAAGAAAAACCTTTCTGATTTACCAAGACGAAAATCGAGCAGTGCAGGTATCTGAACATAATCTGTTGAAATTCTTGTATTAACATAAAAACCAGCAGCACCATCCACAATATACCTGTGGAACGAGTCACTTGAATCTTTCAATGTGTACCCGATTCGTTCAAATGAAAGTCCCGTTTGAAAGAATGTTTTTGGAGAAAGTTTCATATTTAATGCAAATCCCAGGGAAGGACCAAAATGCATCGAATATTTTTCCGGAAAATACTCACATGAGTTCCACGACATATTGATTCCGGTTTTATAGATAAGATAGATATTATTTTTCATGGTATCACATTGTAATTCCGGGCTTTTAACCGTTCTGTTTCGCAGAAGTCCGCTATATGCCATCCCTGCAACAAAATCGAATGAACCGTGCCTGTAGCTTCCGGATACAGGAATTTCTTTCCGGCCAGTCATGTATCTCACATTGAATAAAAGATCCATATTATCGTTCAGAGGGGTTGAAAGGCCTGCTGAATAAAGATACCCGGAATCGTTTTCCGGAGTCTCTGTATTATAATAACCGCTTATATTATTATCGAGAAGAAACGAATAGAAGATACCCGCCGATAAGTTCAACTGAGGCTTTGAAGGGATTGCAATCCTTATCCCGACAGGGATTGTAAGAAAGCTGAAGTCCATTTTTTCAGCATTATAAAAAGGAACAAGAGAAGAGCTCCATGGATATAGGTAACACAACCCGCCTGAACCGGTATGGTCCACCTTATGTTCATAATAGATCGTTGAAAAGTTTAAGCCTGTTTGTAAACCAATGGTTTTACAAAAATCATAATTAACAGTTACACCCTGAACAGGACCCGGTTTATATTTCCATTTCCCCTGGTAGCTGTTTCCATGAATGTCTGAGAAATTAATCCCGGTAACAAACCCGGCAGATAGTTTTTGAGAGTAGCTAATTGTATAGAGACAAAATAGCAGAAAAAGACAACATAAAGCTCTTAGCTTTTTCATGGGTTTATTTCAGGGTCTCAACCTATTTTTGCGCAAATATCATGCCATCACCGGGAAATAAACGACAAAAACCGCTTTTCCCCGATGTCAGCAATGAAAAGTATACAATGTAAATTAAACTACGGCAGGGACCACATATGGTGAGCGGTAGTTCCTTGTAAGCATGGCATCTGCTTCGTTGTCATTCACAAATTTTTCTGTTTTCCCGTCGAATGTCAATGCTCTGTCAAGGCGGTAAGAGATATTTGCCAGAACTGGCAGGGCAGATGACAGGAATCCTTCCTGAATATCGCAGTTGAGAGCTTCATCCCTGCCTGCGCGGATGGCATCGATAAAATTGGCATAGTGCTCTGTCCCTCCGGGAGCTACAAGGAAAGTAGGATCGATTACCTTTGATTCTCCTTCCTTTGAACCTGCGAAAGGCTCTTTTTCTCTTTGACGGAAGGCTTTCCATGTTCCTCCGTCAAGTTCGAGGTAACCTTCAGTTCCGTAGAAAATGTTTCCTATCCTGATGCCAAGGCTTGACTCAGCATTTGTATAGCGTCCCCTGGTTTCAAATTCAAGTATTTTGCCGTCTTTATATTTAAACAGTGAGGTCTGGGTATTGGGAGTCTCCTGCTCACATTCAGCAGGATTAATTCCATAAATACCACCCATTGAATATATTGAAACAGGGTGTTCATTCTTATTCATTCCCCAGCGGGCAATATCAAACTGGTGCGGCCCCTGGTTGCCTGTGTCACCGTTACCTGTATCCCAGAACCAGTGCCAGTTATAATGCAGGCGTTTCTCGTTGTACGGGCGCATCGGAGCCGGACCGAGCCACATATCGTAGTGAAGTGATGCCGGAGGAGTACCGTCTGGTGAAATTCCAAAAGAATCACGCGGTTTATAGCAAAGTCCTTTTGCCATGAATACTTCTCCAATACCCCCATCATGAAGGAATTTCATTGCTGCAATAACATTATTGATAGAACGGTTCTGGAAACCTGTCTGGACCCTTACCTTATATTTGCGTGCTGCCTCTACCATTTTCCTCCCTTCAAAAACGTTATGAGATGCTGGTTTTTCAACATAAACATGCTTTCCTGCCTGACAGGCCCAGATTGTCCCCAGGGCATGCCAGTGATTGGGCATTGCGATCGAGACGGCATCTATTTCCTTGTCATCAAATACTTTACGCATATCCCATTCCGCGACTACCTTATCTCCGGTTTTCTCATACACGGCCTTTGCCCGTCCCGCAAAAAACTGTTCATCAGCATCACAAATGGTTTTTAGACGCACATTGCGATTCTCTTTCAATGCGCACCAGTTATTTACGTGACCGCCACCTTGTCCTCTTATTCCCAGCACAGCCACTGTAATGCGGTCGTTGGCACCGATCACCGAAGCATAAGTCTTTGGACTCAAACCAATACCGCCAATAGCGATCCCGGCCGTCCCGATCATGCTCTTCCTGATAAATTCTCTTCTTTTTGTCATCTTAAACAGTGTTTTATTGTAGATAATTAAATTGCAGGTTCTATTTAATAGCCTCAAGCCACGCTTCTGCCATCAATTGTGCTCCGGCCAGTGAAGGATGAACCCCGTCACCTGTCCAGTAAGCACCGGGTGCCTTTTTCTGAGCTTCATCAAATACTCTCTGGAAAGGAATAAAGAGTGCACCGAACTTTACTGCAACCTCCCTGGCAGTCCCCTGATAATCATAAAACTCCGGATACCATTTGTCATCAACAGCCCTTACACCTTTTACGGCAAACGGCTCACAGATAATAAGTTTAACATCAGGAAGGGCGGCTTGTGTTCTTTCAAGAAGAGTTGTAAAATCTCTCCTGTAAATCTCAACAGTCCCGTCATAATGACCGTCAAGCTTGTGCCATATATCGTTAACCCCGATAAGAATGCTAAGGATATCAGGCTTTATATCAAGACAATCTTTATCCCATCGTTCAGCAAGCTGAAATACTTTATTTCCTGAAATACCTCTGTTATAAATCTTCAGATTTAGTTGTGCGTACTTTTTAAGAAGTGCGGCGCCTGCCAGCATCGGATATCCGGAACCGAGAATTTGTGAAGTGTTGAATCCGTTGTCTTCTTTGTTTCTTCCGGAATCAGTTATTGAATCTCCCTGGAAAAGGATCACATGGTCTTTTGAAAGCTGTATTTTTTTCTCACTTCCCTTAGGCATTGATGCCGAGATTATTTGAGGAATACTCACTGCTGCCAGTGTTCCAAATGTTGCTTTTTTGAGAAAACTGCGTCTGTTGTCCACTGAGTTAGATTATCTGAAAGATTTTGTTTTAAATATACTGTTTTTTGAAACACCTGCTTCTAAAATGTTTTACTTAAACTCCTCTGGTAAACAAAAAATGCCGCCAGTGAAACAGTTGATATAATTATCCCTGAAATGTAAGAGATTTTTTGCTGAAGAGCAAAGCCTTCGGGAGCTAAAAGAAGATATGTTGTTGTAACTGCAGTCATGAACACAGCGGGGATCAGGGTTATCCAATAGAGTTTCTGCGCCCTGGCAAGATAAACGGTAACAGCCCAGAGTACAACCATTGCAAGTGTCTGGTTCGACCAGGCAAAATACCTCCATATAATGCTGAAATCGATCCTTGTGAGCAGAAAGCCTATAGCAAACAAAGGAATACTGATAAACAGCCTGTTTCTGACCGGACCCTGTTTGAATTTCAGGAAGTCGGCAACGATGAGGCGCGCGCTGCGGAAAGCTGTATCTCCCGAGGTTATGGGTGCAGCCACGACACCAAGCAGCGCCAGTATTCCTCCAAATTTACCGAGAAGGGAGTTGGATATCTCGTTTACTAGAACAGCTGCATTTCCTCCGTTGGCGGTCATAACATTATTAAGCTCCCTGATACCTCCGTAGAAGCTCATACCTATTGCGGCCCATATCATCGCAACAATACCCTCTGAAATCATGGCACCGTAAAAAACTCTGCGCCCGAGTTTCTCATTGGTCAGACAGCGTGCCATCAGAGGCGACTGAGTTGAATGAAATCCTGAAATTGCACCACAAGCAATAGTAATGAACATCATCGGGAATACCGGGAATTTTTCGGCATCGGTATGAAAATTCCTGAAGTTTGCAATGGTAAGCTCAGGGATGTGATATCCTTTAATGAATAAAGCAACAATGAGACCTAATGCCATAAAAAGCAGGGCAAAACCAAAGACGGGATAGACCCGGCCAATGATTTTATCTATCGGAAGCATGGTTGCCAGTACATAATAAAAGAAGACAATCCATACCCAGAAAGTAAGTGAGGCAAAATTCTTTGTCAGTCCTGCAAGAATGCCGGCAGGTCCCATGATAAAGACCGCCCCCACAAGAACCATCAGGATTACCGTGAAACCACGCATGAATTGTCTGGCTCCCTTCCCAAGGTAAATACCGACAATCTCGGTAATGCTCAAACCATTATGCCGTATGGACAACATACCGGAAAAATAATCATGTACGGCACCTGCAAAAACCGACCCCAGAACAATCCAGAGGAAAGCAACCGGACCCCACATCGCTCCTGCAACAGCCCCAAATATTGGTCCCAGACCTGCTATGTTCAGAAACTGGATAAGAAAGATCCTCCACCAGGGCATAGGAACATAATCCACACCATCATTCATCTTATAGGCCGGAGTCTGGCGATCAGGATCTGCCCCTTCAATCCGCTCAATAAACCTGGAATAAAAAACAAAACCCAGGATCAATATCGAAATGCCGCTAAAAAAGGTTATCACATGTCTTTGTATTGATTTGAGATGCGCGAAGATACTTATATGACTCAGAAATATTGTAAAAGAACATCTGAAAATTTTGAAATATGTAAAATTTTTACTATCTTAATAATTATTGCCCTTCCAAAAATAAATGTTTCATTGAAGGATAAGTGTATCTGGAAGTTTAATAAAGTTCCTTAATTTTATTTATCACCTGAATTATCTTTTCTGTCTTCCCTGAGTCTTGCACGGGCTTCATTGGAGAGTTTTTCACTTTCAGCCAGAAGATCCTCCAGGAGTATCTGTTTAGCTCTTTTTTCCTGAGGCGGATTAAGCTTTTCCGACTTTTCAAACTCCTGAACTGACTTATAAATGTCGGGAGGCAGATCAACACCGCATTTTGATATAATTTCAAGAAACTGGTATGAGAAGAAATAATCTATCTGTACCTTTCTTTTTGCTATATGTGAAAACTTGCCAATAATACGGCAGATATTCTCCCTTTCGTCCGGTGTAAGCTGATCAACGAATTCGTAGCTCTCTATTTTCTTGATTGATAATATTATAGGTTCCAGTGAATCAATAGTTACCACATAAACATTATAATCTCCCATTCTGTAAACGAACTGGTCAATTACCTCCAGTGTGTTAGAAGGTATTACAAGGAAAATATCTCCCTTAACACTCTCCTGTTTTGCATACTTTCTAACACTCTCTGACTGCAGTTTCAGATATTTCGGGAAATTTTCCAGATCATCACCTGCCGGACTTTTGGCATCAAAGATGATATATTCTCCGGCAATTTTTATAGTGTTATCAGGGTTACCCTTAAAAGGGACATCTTTCACATATTCGATAAAATGAATTTTGCAGATATTGCGTATCGCAGTTTCGACATTATTCTCATGGTTTTGCCATGTCTGTTTTATTTTTTCAAACTCTTCCTCTTTTTCCCGTATCCTCTCTTCATTTAATTTGTTTCTGTCACTCTCAAGACCAGCCCGTACGGCATTTACTGCCGAAATGTTCTTCTGAAACTCTTCCGCCCTCAACTGGTCAGCCTGTTCAAACCTGGCAATACGATTGGATAATCCGGATTTTTCCTTATTAAGAAGTGATATCTCATTTTCAAGCAGACTTATCTTATGCTCAAGCTTTTGTGAAGAAGAAATAAGATCGGAAATTCTGTTTGAAGATATTTCTGCATTTTTTTCAATATTCTTTTCGAGATCCGATATCCTGGAATCCCTCTTTATCAGCTCATTGTTAAGGAGATTAAGTTTTTCGGTCAGATTTGTAAACTCATCATAAGCATCATAACTCAGGGTCCTGATTTCTCTCCAGCCGAAGATCCTCTGCCAGAATCCCAGGGATTTGATCTTTTCAAAGAATTCTTTCAGATTTTCAAACATAAAACAGAAAATTAATTATGAAATGATTTCGAACTAGCACGGATCACAGATCCGCGCTAACAACTTAAAAACGCTGGCGCGGATTTAGCGTAGCGCAATCCGTGCCTGATTCTTTTTCAGCACGGATCACAGATCCGCGCTAAC
>DCVC01000352.1:8460-8793 GCA_002328625.1 Bacteroidales bacterium UBA2198 | reverse complement strand
CTGCCACTGTAACCTTCATCGGTACCATAAAGCAGCCTGTCCTGATACTTTATTATAAAATCGCGTACTTTTTTACGGTCTCTTGCTGACTGATATTGTAAATGGCAGATCCTTGCCGACATATCAACGGCCATATTTGGGAACCTGTCAAGCCTCAGTGCCAGAGAATCCACATTCCATTCCAGACTTCCAAGGTGGCATCCTATAAATGTCAGGCCGGGATGCTTTTTCAGCAAGTTGTCACGGGCATTTATCTGGTCCTCATAAGATGGGTATTCCGGGTGAAGAAACATATGATATCGGGGATTACGTGCGAAGTAATTGCTATCGCTG
>DCVC01000352.1:6535-8320 GCA_002328625.1 Bacteroidales bacterium UBA2198 | reverse complement strand
ATCCGGGTACCTTTGAGCTGACATGATTGCGTGATCAAACTGCTTCCTTATGTTGGCGGAATCAGAATGATCGACATTAAGTGTGATCAGTAAAAAATTATCGGTTGCTGCAAGTTCTTCAAAAACACCATCATCACTGCCAATATGGATATGGGAGTCGATTTTCAGCACTGATGAAAAATCTTTATCTGAATAAAACCTGCCCTGGCAACCCAGAAGTATCAGAAAAAAAACAAATGGTGTAAATAGATTAATTTTCATCGGGAATATTTATTTGCAAAGAATAAAACTAAAGAAAAAAACGTATTGTAGAATAAATTCCGGTATAAGTTCCAAAAGGTTTTTCAAAATTAATCCATTTCAAGTTTACTTTGGCAAATTCAATTACCACTTTTTTCGCTATTGAGAAATAAAAAACTGGCCACCTTAATTAATTCAGTTGGCCAGTTCTCAGGCTCATGTGATAAATTATGAATTTATGCTATTTTGGCATAACTACGTAATTTGCAGTGTTCAGGAATTCGAGGCTCTTCTCGCAACTTGTAAACTGGTCAAAATTATATTTTTCAACCTCAACAATGCCATATTTCATACCCGAAATATCGCGTGCAGCCCATATTGCCTCAAAATTCATCATCCCGCTTGCTCCTACCTCTTCCATATCCTTAATATGCCATAATTCAAATCTTCCAGGATATTTGTTGAAATAATCAACCGGATTCTTACCTCCCTCAACACACCAGTAAAGATCCATCTGGAACATAACTTTTACCGGATCGGTATTTTCGAGCATGAAATCATACATTATTGTATCACCATGGACAGTGGTAAATTCCCTGTCATGGTTATGGTAACCGAACCTTATGCCTTTTTCATTGCATTTTTCACCGACAGTGTTGAAATAATCACACCATTGTTTGAGATTTTCAATGCTTTCATAAGCCGAGCGCCCCATTGAAGGCTGAACGATATACTTCGCTCCAACGGCAACATGAGCATCTATACATGCATCCCACCATTCCATTATCTGATCATAGTTCGTTGAATCAGGCAGAGGCCGGCTGGTATGGGAACTGATAACTACCATTCCATTCTTTTCACACAGGCCTTTGAAATCGGCAGGTGACATGCCGTAAAATTGTCCATCACCGTAACCTGCAGGTTCAACAAATTTATATCCCATATTGGCCACTTTTTCAATAGCGGCCGGAACATCTTTTCTGATTGAGTCGCGTATAGAATAGAGCTGCAAACCAATATATTTCTGTTTGGGTTTGCAAGAGTTAAATACAGTAATAATCACGCCCGAAACGGCAATAATAAGAATGATTGTAAGGATGTTTCTTTTTTTCATATAGATCAGGATTTTTAAATTATTGACAAAGATAGGAATAATAATATTAAAAAGCCCAACGAACTATGATCAATTAATCCCCCCGTGATAATCAAAGGATGTTGTCATTAGTAGTGGAGCGAGGGATCTCTCAATATTAACCGGACACTACTGATATCTTATTTCTTCTTCTTAAATAAGAAAAAACCAATTCCGGCTGCAATAACCACAACACCCCCAATAATTGCCAATGTTGCTCCAGATCCTGATTTATTTCCGGCACCCTCCGTTCCTTCGTCTTCTACAGCATAATAAAATGTAGGCTTGGCATCTGTATCAATATTAACAGTATCTTTTTTGGGGATTGGTTCTTCCTGTGCATAGGATACAATGGCCCCGGTAATTATCATCAGTCCGGTTAACAATACCAAAAATTTCTTTTTCATAATCTG
>DCVC01000352.1:0-6529 GCA_002328625.1 Bacteroidales bacterium UBA2198 | reverse complement strand
TGAGCAGTTCCCTGGCTTGTTGCACATCCTTATCAATCATCAATTTTGCCAGTTCAACGTAAGCCTCGAAATATTTTCTGTTTATGGTTATGAGCGTTTTATAATATTTTTCAGCCGTTTCACTATCACCTCTGAAAACTGCAATATTCCCAAGGAACATAAGCGCCGGCTCAAAAGCAGGATTAATATCGAGGCTTAATCTTAAGAGCGAGTCCGCCTTCTCAATATTGCCTGACCTGTTCAATGCCACTGCAAAATTAAAAAAAATCATTTCATCATTGTAGTTCTTTTCAACTGCCTCCGCATAGAGACCGATTGCATCTGTTAACCTGTTTTCCTGCAAGGCCTTGTAACCATGAAGATCAACCTTGGACTTCCTTTCAATAACTGCACAAATTGGAACCCGGTCTGCATATACAACCTTCAGGGCATCATCAGGAGGCCATAATTTGTTTTTCAAGCGAAAAGGAGCAATGTAACGGTTTGTAACGATTGCATAATCCCAGTCAAACATGCTCCTTTCTTCATTACGGAAATAGATGTTCCTGATATTTGGATAATTACGGAAAAACCATTCTGCAGAAAAATTGGTACCAACAATAACAGAACTACTTATGCCATTTTTTTCAATATAATTGATGAGCCATTCTGATGCTTCGCGCTGACCTACAAAATAATAATCGGTTTCATAGTTGCCATAAGCCCCCTTCAATCCTTTAACTATTTGATTATAATATATATAGGCATATCTGTAATTTGTGATCAGGAATTTTGCAGGGTGAATTGACAAATAAACCAGAGCCAGAATCAGGATCCATTTAAGGTATTTTTTCCCTGTCAGCCTGAAGATATACACCAATCCGGCAGCCGCAAGAATGACAATTCCCGGATAAATAAACAATAACTGACGCCATCCGCTGTAAAGATTTGAATCTTTATAAATGACGAACAAAGGAGGGAAAAGCAAAGTTATAACCAGAAGTGTGTATTTAACATTATTATCTGATCGCATGATTTTAAGGGAGAAGATGACAAAGGCTGTCAGTCCGGCCAACACAATTAGAGGAATAGTAATAAGCATGTATTTAATCAGGTAATACCACGGCATAAAATCGGACCATTCCACTTTCCCTTCAAAAATCTCCCTGAAAGTAGCAGGGAAACCGGCCATATATTTATAAGATTCGATCGGATTACGTAATGGATCCTGCAGACCGTAAGGCCACAGGATCAAACTTAAAAACCATGCAGAAACAATAATGCCTGCCGCAATTAATAACTTCAGGAGCAGATCGGAAAGAATGAAGCGGCCCTCCTTAACATACCTGACAGAATACAAGATTAACAGAAACAGAAAGAAATAACAGATAAGTATTATTCCTCCTGCCCTTATGCTCATGCAAAAAGCTATACTCAGTGTTAGCATAATGCTTTCAAAAACCGGAAATTTCTTTTCTGACGACAGGAGCCTTAAGGTAAAGTATATACCTGAAATATATCCAAGTGCAAATGGTATATCTTTTAAATTGTTTTGGGAATGGCCAATAAATGTTGGAGATAAGGCAAACAAAAAAAGAACCGCAATGCCAGCTTCATAACCCGCCAGCCAGATCGCAAAAAATGCTGTTACCAGTATTGTTAACCATCCGGCCAGAGAGCTCATCAGGTGACGAAAAGCATAAATATCATCTATCTTAAAAAGTCTGATCAGGACTGTGGCAATGTTGTCGTACGACTGACCGTAATATTTAAGGTGAGATTCGGGTGTATCAAGGGCCGAGGTATCCTTACCTCCTGATGTAAAGTAGTTAAGAACTTCGACAGAATGATTGTAATGAAGTACCTCATCGCAGTTAACACCGGCATCTCTGCTTTTAACAAGCATTATTATAAGCAGCAGTGATATAAGGAGAAAAAAGAGATATTTAAGGAATTTCTCATTCATTTTTCAGCCTGTGAACCATTATAATATTTCTTTACAAAGTATAATGGCCGGTTCTGTGACTCTTTATAAATTCTGTAAATATACTCTCCGATTATTCCAAGGAAAACAAGTTGTATCGATCCAAGGAAATATAAGCTTAGCAGGGTTGATGACCAGCCCGGAACGGCAAAATGCATTGCTTTTGCCACAAGTAAGTAGATACCGGCCGCAAGGAATACCACCACTCCGATAAGTCCGAGATACAGACATAGTCGTATCGGTAATCTTGAAAAAGATAATATTGCATCACCGGCAAGTCTGAGAAGCTTTGTCATACTCATTTTAGGTTCACCTTCAAAGCGGTCATCTCTTACAAAATCGATGAAACCCTGCCGGAATCCGATAAAAGAACGCAAACCGGGGAGGTATCTTGTTTTTTCCTTCATCAGCACCAAAGCATCAACGGCATCGCGGATCATCATCGAGAAGTTGCCTGCATTGCCAATGTTTTCCAGCTCCGCGATCTTGTTAAAAAGGAGATGAAAGAGGAATGTATAGAAACTGCGTCTTTTCTGTCCTTTTCTGCGGGTTTTTCTTCCGCTAACAACATCAAAGCCTCCTTTTCGGATCATCGAATACATATCTGCAAGAAGTTCAGGAGGGTCCTGAAGGTCCCCATCCATCATTGCAACAATATCTCCCTTTGCAAATTCGAGGCCGGCAGTGAAAGCTGCCTGATGGCCAAAGTTCCTTGAAAGTGACAATACCTTAATGTGTGAATTATCCTTTCTGAAAGAAAGAAGTTTTGAAAGACTTGTGTCTGTGCTTCCGTCGTCGACAAATATCACCTCATAATCCGAAATAAATGATTCAATGGCAGAAACCGTCCTTCTCACCAGCTCGTCGAGAAGTAACTCTTCATTATATATTGGAACTACGACTGAAATCATTTAATATTGAGCCTTTCAAGTGCAAATTCTGCTTCCTCTTTAAGATCAGGATCTGAAACCATATTTTTAATCACCGGCAGACTATACTGTGAGCCCATCCAGCTTAACTCACGCAACATCAATCTTTTACTTTCTGAAGTAGCTCTGGAATCCCTAAGTACATTAACCATCATTTTCTCAATAGAAAGCAGCTTATTCTGATCCCCTGCAGCATCCCTGATCCACGATTGAATATCCGTTATGTATTTAGTACTCTTGCCGATCTCATAACTGGTTATGTTCTTGAAATCATTTTCAAGGGTCAGAGTTTCATAATTCTGTCTCAATACCACACCCGAAGCACTTGGAAAATCGAATGGCACCTGTTGAGTTACTTCTCCTGTTGCCGCCCATTCAGCACCTCTCTGAAGAGTTGCAATGAATCCAACTGATTGCATGGCAGCACCGCCTCCTTTTTCAGGATATCCAAGCGTGGTATGAAATATCCGTCCTTTACCATAGGTTATGGCCATCAGCACAGGTTCATCCCTGCCGGTACCTCCACCTGTTGTATCACAATAAGCTGTGGCAAGTATCTCCAGGTTTTCAGCCGTACCTCTCAATCCTGAATACAGTACATCTTCTGCATGCATCCATCGGGCCGGAAGACCTCTGGTGACCGGATGATTAATGTTCCTGCTCTTTATTTCAAAATCTTTTATTTCCCCTGGCCGGCCTGAAGGAAAGCTTGCTGTATCAATAACGACCTGATTATTAAGATAATAAACGCAAACCCCGTGATCGTGAGTACGGCTACCCCAGCCACCCAGACCACATATCCCGTGGTATTCTTTCCAGTCGGGAAAAGCAGAAGATGATGCATGATATACAACAATACCGCCACCATTGACTACATAATCAATAAATGCCGATTTTGTTTCTTCGGACCATGAATCACCTGTGTAATTCAACACCACAAGCTTATATTTTTGAAATGAAGGGCTGAATGTTCTCATATCTCCTCCTTTAGCCGGTGAAGTTGCAATATCGCAGCTAAAAAGGCCTGTCTGCTCCAGAATTTGTTTAAGCACCGGGGTGCTTTCGCCCCAGTCGGTATTGTTTTGTCCCGTAACGATCAACGCCTTATTGACATTTGTTTTTCTGCATGAAATTGAAAACACAAACAAGCCGGTGATAATCAATAAAATAAAATATGTCTTCTTCATTTTTTTTCTGTTAAATTGTTGGCAAACTCCAGGGTTTTCTGTAGGGACGACCCAATAGACGGCTTGCAGCCTGGTTACCAATTATTTCTTCCTTTTCAGGATCCCAGTATATTTTTTGCCCTGTGGTCATGGCAATTTCTCCAAGCAGGCCCACGGATATCGCCCGATGGGCAGGTTCAATAGGTGTAATTGCCTCTTTCCTTGACCTGACGCAATCGATAAAATTCTGATAATGATTATTGCTCCTGTAAAGAAGGATCTCGTTTTCTCCTATTTTCTCCTCCAGTATTTTTGGGTCCGATGCGCTTATCCTGTTTCCCCTGTCAACATGTATCCAACCAAGGTCGCCATACCAGGTAGTACCCATACCCATCGGGAACCTTGATGCATTGGCTACTCTCATTTCAATTCCGTTTGAGTAGCTGCATTTGAAATCATATTCCACCGGTGCGTCATAGATGCCCTCCCTGGGATAAACACCTTCACCCGCTATTTCCACCGGACCTGTGTATTCAAGATCTGCACCCCAGTTAGCTATGTCTATATGATGACCTGCCCAGTCGGTCAGTTGTCCTCCTGAATAATCAAGTATCCATCTCCAGTTCCAGTGAGATACACCACGGTAAGGCACCTTGAGGGCGGGTCCAAGCCACATGTCCCAGTCAAGTTCTTTGGGAACCTCCTGGACAGGCGGAGTTCCAATACCCCTTCCGCCGTCAGGTAATCCCACTTCAATGAATTTCAACTTACCCACACGTCCGTTCCTTACCAGTTCTGAACCTCTGCGGAAGTTTTCCTGGGATCTCTGCCAGCTGCCTGTCTGCCAGATGATGTTATTTTGCCTTACAGCTTTTACTATAGCTTTGCCGTCCTCTATTGTCCGGCTTATTGGTTTCTCTCCATACACATCCCATTTCTTATTGGCAGCTGCAGTGTAAACAATTCCGTGCCAATGATCGGGAATTGCAATCATTACAGCGTCAAGAGTCTCCCTGTCAATAAATTCCCTGAAATCACCATATATCCTGCAGTCTTTGTTTCCATTGATCTTGTCAACAAATTCTTTTGCTTCAGTAAGTCTGGCTGAATCAACATCACACAGTGCGACAAAACGGACCTGGTCCCTGAGCCGGATAAAATCCCTGGCATTGCTCATTCCCTGTGAACCTGTTCCTATTACTCCCATAACTAGCCTGTCACTGGGCGGGGTCTTGCCTCCAAAACCCAGTGAAGTAGCCGGAACAAGGTAAGGGATCACGAAAGCTCCTGTAAGCGCGGAAGAAGATTTTTTAATAAAATCCCTTCTCGATGTTTTTTTTAGCATAATTATACCGTTTAATATAAAGTATTTAGAAGTCTATTTATCAAATCATTACCGGAGTTCCCGGAACTGGTGTTTCAAATTTCATATCAACGGGTCCGAATTTAATTTCAGAAGGCCCGAGGTTCATATCCGATTTCAGTATGTCATCCCATAAGATAAGCCGGCCGGTATAAGCTGCAGTTCTTCCCATGATTGCCGTTAGTGTCGAATAAGCAGTCTGTTCAGCTTCATTTACATAATTACCCGTACGGATGGCCCAGACCAGGTGCATATGTTCCTGTACATATGGGGGGATCTTCACAGAGTTTGTCGGATTACCATTCTCATCTTTCGGGTATTCAAACTGCCATTTTACTTTTCCGTTGAGGTCCCAGATTGCGTTCTGACAGTTTGTATAGCCTTCAGTACCCATAATTACCTCACCGGTTCCATTTGCACAGCTGTCGATCTGGCGGCACATGCTGTGGGAGCTTACTCCGTTACCATAATCAAAATCTACGCTGAAGAAGTCGTACTGGTCCCCGGTTACTCTTCTGTGCCGCCCTCCGTAGCCAATTGCCTTTTCCGGGTGTTTTCCCATGAACCAGTTGATGACATCGATGTTATGTACATGTGTGTCAAGTATATGATCGCCACACAACCAGCAGTAATTATTCCAGTTCCTTATCATATATTCCATATCGTTCCATCCGGGCTCTCTGAGCCTGAACCAAACATGGTCCTGGTTCCAGAAAGCTTTGGCGGATGTTATGCGTCCTATTGCTCCGTTTACAACTTGCTTATATGTTTCAATGTAGTCTTCCTGGTGGCGCCGCTGTGTACCTGTTACAACATTTAAACCTATAGCTGCAGCTTTTCTGCCAGTTGTTATTATGGATCTTATTCCTGTTGAATCGACTGCAACAGGTTTTTCCATGAATACATGTTTGTTGTTTATTACGGCTTCAAGGAAATGCTCCGGTCTGAATTTGGGAGGTGTCGCCAGGATGACCACATCAATATCATCAATTGCCATGAGTTTTTTATATCCGTCGAAACCTGCAAAGCAGTTCTCAGGCGGTATAGGCAGGTCAAATGATTCAAATCTTTCCCTGCATACATCTAACTTATCCTGGAAGAGATCTGC
>DCVC01000166.1 GCA_002328625.1 Bacteroidales bacterium UBA2198 | reverse complement strand
TGATTCGTTGTAGCACTGAGTATAAATTCAACTGCTGCTTTATCAGATCTGATTTCATGGAGAAAAGATTTCAGCACATCCAACACTTTCCCTGTGGCGATATTTTTACATTCCTCAGTTTCGAATGAATCGTTCGATACTCTAATGAGTTCCCTCAGGATTCTTCCACGGTGAGTTTTTTAATTTTTTGCTATAAGACCCAGAGCAAAGATGGAGTGATTACAGGTGATCAGTTTCCCTCCATGCAGCAATCCAATTAAATCTTTGATTTTTTTATCCGTCTTTTTATCATTGTCCAGCGCCGAAAGGTATCCGATAATGTCTATCCCTGTCCATTTAATTATGTTATTGTCACTTTTCAGCATTTTCCGGAAATGCTTAAAATGGTCATACAATAATTCCGGATTATTTGCTGCAATAGTCAGTAACTCCGTTGTAAATCCATACTTGATTCCCGGGTCTTTGGAGTTACATCTGTCAAAGTCTAAAGTTATAGTCATATCTGTCATTTAATAATGTGATATGCAAACAGTTAAAAGTAAGTAAAATGTTGGATCTCAGAATACCATTGAGTCAGCTTCCACTTACATAAATACGAGACAGACAACATACCCCGTTAATAAATACTCGTGGTTTGTCTCAATTATCTCCCGGATCTCTTTGCATGTTCAACCTGCAACCTGCTTTCTTTATTTCATTGTCAAAGTTACGCTCTCCTGACACCATAGTCAGGAGAGGGTAAGTTTTAGCGGTTACTTGGTAAGTAATATTATCCTGCCATATTCCTGAAAGCTTCATAAACGAGAAAAACCGGCCAGACTATAGCTTTCAGGAATCCCAGCACGCCCATCCAGAAACCCGTGGCTGTTGAAATAAAATAGATTGCTGCTCCGATAAGCCCCAGCCCATAAACTGCGCCCGACGAAGGATTGGTGTCAAAACATTTTTCTTTCATGATCTTGTTTTTTATTATTTATTAATTCATCCCTGGATATTAATTTCTTTTTCTGGTTGCTATATATATAATTACTGTTATCAAAATTATGCAAAATTCAGTAAAAGCAAAGTATATTACTTTATCTGAAAAGCTATTATCAAATTATCATCTCTGCGGATGCCATACATAACCATTTTATCTTTAACCGTGCGGTCAAAAGTAATCCCCTGCTCATGAATTGGTGTTTGAATGGTTTCAATATACTTTTAGTGTGTAACCAGTCTGGGGAATTTCCATAACATATATTTCAGGACTATCGTGACCCGTGCAATATAATTTACCGCCTTTCCCTTCACTTGACCCAACATCACTAAAATGTGCTATTTATATGATCTCCCTTTAATTGCTAAAAGAATTTGACTTTGAATTTTTGCTGGTGTAACTTTGTTAAGGAATTTGATTGATTTGAATCATGATAATTGATCATGGAAGCATTGGTATCTTATTTCTTCTTTGCAGATGAAATTTATAAGCTATGAAAATCAGAGCTTGTATCAAACCTTTGAATATTGCCGTCATTATGCTTCTTCTGCTGGCAGGTTGTGAGAAAGAGGATAAGGTTGATCCTATATTGTTTAATCCATCAATTACATACGGCAGCCTTTCAGACCTGGATGGCAATTCTTACAGAACCGTTACAATTGGTTCACAGGTCTGGATGGCTGAAAACCTGAGGACAACCAGATTCAATGATAACGAGACCATTCCAATGGTTAAAGACAGTACTGCATGGAACAAGCTTACCACACCTGCTTTTTGCTGGTACATAAATGACAATTCATCCCTTCAGAAAATTTATGGAGCCTTGTATAACTGGTTTACTGTTAATTCAGGTAAACTATGTCCGGCGGGATGGCATGTCCCTTCTGACCGGGAGTGGATAGAATTAAGAACATATCTGGGTGGTGAAGATCTTGCTGGAGGAAAGCTGAAGGAATCAGGAACCTCACATTGGCAAAGCCCAAATGCAGGAGCGACAAATGAAAGTGGTTTTACAGCCCTTCCCTCAGGCATGCGGGGGATGGTTGCAGCAGGTAAACAGGGGAGATTTGAAGGCAGGGGTACTGACTGCAGCTGGTGGTCAACAACAAGGATTAATACAGAAACGTTCAGCCTGATTTTTGGTCTATGGATTAATACTGGTTATTCCCGGATTTTCCGTAGAGAATTTTACGAAAATGATGGTACTGCTGTACGTTGTATAAAGGATTAAGATTAAACGTAAAACAAAGCGAAGGCAAATACTTTGTAACATTAACCAGTTTAAGCCGTCGTATCATTGCAGGCTTTTCCTGATGATATTCTCATCGTTCTGGCTCAGCTGCGATACCTCAAACAGATTGTAGTCTCCGGGGGTTTCACATATACCTAGAAATTCCCGTTTGATGAGTGCTTTGCTCTTAATGACAGTGTAGAAATGGTTTATATATCTGAGAATTTGCTTTTTATTGTAATTAGTTAGGAGTTCCACGCTATTTATGATCGATTCAAATTTCGGTTTTAGTTCCTCATAAAATGCGAAGATCTCTTTTAACTCATCATCGGTGTAACATAAGCCTTTATAGACCCTTTTGCTGCTTAGCAAATAATCAGGAACATCTTTGGGTTTGCTATATTCAGCATTAACAAATCCGGACATGTCAAAATCATAAGGAACTGCAATAGGTTTCACCGAAGGATCATTGGGCTGCATGATTACAACATTTTTTCTCGATGCTATATACCAGTCCTTATTGCCGATTATGTACTGGAAAAAAACCATTTTCTTATAACTCTCCCGGTTCAGATCAAAAGGCGTTACGAACCTGTCCTTTGCAATGGCATCATTCCTGTTGGCAGTTCGTTCTTTGTCTTCAAGAAAAAAACTGTACCTCTCAAATACCTCTTTACCGGTGCCTGTATCAAAGTAACTGATCTTTGCCAGCCGTACCTTCATGCTCTGATCCGTAACCTCATTATACATTTTATAGATAAGGTACTCTTCAACTACGTCTTCATCACCCTGGCATGGAGTGACAAGCTTCAGTTTTTTCTGATTATCGAAAAGAGTATTCGTCACTTCACCATTTCTGAAATTCACAAACAGAGGAGGAAATGAACAATATTCGGGATTGCGGCGGAAATTCCCTCTGGCAATTACCCTGACCGATAACTTTGTAATGTCGCCACCCGGGCTATAATAGACTAATTCACCATTGTAATATTCAGGATTTTCAGCCCTGCCTGCCAGAAGCGATGAAAAATCAGATCTTAATTCCATTCTGATCACATCATCAGAAAGGAAAAGACTATCGGTTTTAGCTGATACAAAAGAGCTTGTTAAAAAAATAAATGGCAGAAAAAAAATTAAGAACCTGATGAGACTTGATTTTATTGGATAAATAATGTGACTCAAGGATGACATTTTAAACTAATTTGCTGATTTTTAGACGTATAACCATCTGTTAAAATTGATTACAAACAATAAACAAATGAACCTGATATTTTGTTTAGAGAAAGAAACAAAAACTTTGGCCACAAAACGAATAATTAATTCAGAGAACTGGTAACCCCCATTTATTTAAAAAATATTGAAACAGGTGAAGAATAAAATGTCAGAAATCATTTCTAATGCCGAAGGATCAGAATTAATTGTAGTTTTGTAAACAACAGAACTGTTTTAAGTGTTACTAAATTGAACCAAGGAAAATTTTGTCTTACAAACCTCTTATGAAAGTGACAGGATAAAACATGAAGAAGCAACTTCTTTTCCTTTTGGCCGGTTCATTCATTAATCTGAATTCTTTCGTATTTAAAAGTTCAGAAGATACCGGCAGTAATTTAATTAATGATGGTCCCTATATTTTTAAGGCGGATGATAAGTTTAAAGTCCTGTGGATTGAAAACAATATCTTCAGAGAAGATGATATTATACCTGAAAACTTCAATTCAATCAGAAGGAGTTTTAATCTTTTTTTTGATTACAATGATCTGATTGATACCTATTTGCTGAAGCCAGATTATGGTCAGAGTTACAACAGGATAGACAGTATCAGTGTCATAAGCGACATTCATGGTGAATACAATACTTATATTGAACTGCTGAAAGTTAACGGGATAATTGATAAAGATCTTAACTGGAATTTTGGAAAGGGTCATCTGGTGGTTCTTGGTGATATATTCGACAGAGGTGATATGGTAACAGAGGTATTATGGCATCTGTTTGGCCTGGAAAAACAGGCTGCCAAAGCCGGAGGAATGGTCCATGTGTTGCTTGGGAATCATGAATTTATGGTACTCAGGAATAACCTGTGCGATATTCATGAGAAATACAGGAAAGTTGAGGCAATTTCCGGTACACTTTATTCTGATTTATATTCAGAAAGCTCTCTGCTGGGAAAATGGCTGCGTTCAAAACCAGTTGTGATCACTATAAATAACATCATTTTTGTTCATGGGGGGATCTCGCTTGAAATGGTCCACAGAAATCTTACGTTCAAGCAGATTAACCGGATATGTGCCACCAAAATATTGGGGAAAGATTTACAATCGGTTTACAGTAAGGAACTGCTGAAGTTTTTAAATCATACTGATGGTCCCTTGTGGTACAGGGGATATTTTGAAGATACAGATTTCTGCGAAAGTAAATTAGATTCCATTCTGGAATTCTATGGCAAAAAGCATATAGTTGTCGGACATACAGTATGCAAGGTAACGACACCCCTTTTTAATAACAAAATAATAGGAGTCGATACAGGGATAATGTACAAACAACCGGGTGAAATAGTTATCTACAAAAACGGTTTCTTTTATAAAGGTTGCCCTGCCGGAAGCAGAACCAGGTTATAATTCAACTGACATTAATTATTGTTTTTCCTTTTTTCTGTAGAAATCAAGAACGCTCATCGCAAACCTTGCTGACACTGTACCGGGACCACCACTCATTTCAAGAGCAACTTCAATTGCCTCAATTATCTGATCCTCGGTTGCTCCTTCATCCAGGGCCTTCCTGATATGCCATTCCATACACGATTCGCAGTTTATCACCACGGAAATGCCTGCAGCGATCAGCTCTTTATTAAGTATACTTAACTTACCTTCCCGGAATGTCTTCTTTTCCATATCAGTGAATGACCGGTAAACTTCTGATTTCTTCAGGAAATAAGTATGTGCTTTTTTTCTTATCCTGATAATAGATTCTATCTTTTCTTTATCTGAGTTTTTCATTTTAAAGACTAGTTTTCATTAGACAGCATACCGCTGTGACTGGCGCCAATTGGGTATTTATGTTAAGTGGCCACAGACGATCTTTTAGTCAAACCGGATTTCTGGTCATTAATGAAGAAAACCGGTCATCTGATCGTAATTGTGTATGACAGTTCCTGACCTTGCTCCATGCTGTTAGCTTCCTG
Organism: Bacteroidales bacterium UBA2198; assembly: GCA_002328625.1. Taxonomy (GTDB): domain Bacteria; phylum Bacteroidota; class Bacteroidia; order Bacteroidales; family VadinHA17; genus LD21. The sequence continues at coordinate 6,136 of DCVC01000166.1, read as the reverse complement.
CAGAACAAGGAGATCACGGTCATAAACCTGTAAGCCAAAAGTACAGGGTGGTGAATTGGGATCAGTATATACTCCCTTTATTGTCAGGGTGTAAATCCCCGGGGTCAGAGTAATGTCAAAGTTCCTTCTGCCTCCGGGGGGAGTTGTACCCAGGCTCCCTCTGCCAGACATAATTACTTCAAAGATATCATCGGCAATATTCCCTCCATCCCAGACTACTATAAGCACATTGCCCCTGCGGGTGTTACCAAACAGGAAATCCTGCAGACCGTCACCGAAATTGTCAACCCCATCAGCGGAAAATTCTACATTTACACCACCATCCTGGGCAAATTCGGGATTAATATTTCCCTGTGCAATAAGATTTTGTCCGGTTGCAATTATTTCATCAATGTCACCTCCCCTGACAGTTAAAAGGTTTTTCATTTCACCAAGTTTTTTATTCATATCATCCGATTGAACCTGCACTTCTGAAAATATCCTGATAATTTCGAATAAATCTATATCCTTATTATTTGCCGACTGAGCAATCAGAATGTTTCCATGTACATTGAGGGTATCTTTGTTTACTGAGTGATCGTCGTACTGGCTCTGGCTATTTGCAAGACAAAGAGCAATTATTTCATTTTGAAGCGGATCGCTTCTTTGCTTATTGATTTCACTTACAAATTTATTGTAGTTTGTATTGAATTGATTATAAAGCAGTCTGGCCTGGTTAAGCAGATCATTGAGATCATTCAGTGCATTCCTGACTCTTTGGGCATCCCATTTATTGTTCTCATTGTCACCCGATACATCCTTGATTGCGTCATCAATATCGGCAGGTGCGGGTTCCAGCAGATTACATTCATATTTACAGAAGTAATCAACTGTTCTTCCATATCTTTCGGATGCAGCAGGTTTATTATACGCTGACCATACAAAATGAGTCGGATTATCCCATGATCCATCCACTCCGCCACTTGTTGTAATAAATTGATTCAATAATCTCCCCCAGTCGTCAATGGAAGTGAACAAGGCTCTCTGATTGTTTTTATCCAGGCCGGTGTTCTCCCATTTAACATATTCATTTTCAACATACAAAACAATATTTTGAAGATATTCTCTTACACATTGCCTAACTCTTTCATCCATCCATGGCCGGTTGTTCCATTGCACGTCCGGGTTGGGCTCTCTGTTCGGATTACCGGTTAAAGGTGGAGGTGTGGGAGCAGGCCCGATGGGTCCGGCTGGTACAGGTTGAGAGCTTTTATCTCCCCCCTGATTCCCTATATATATTGTGTATGATTTCTGGACATTATTTGCATCAGTGACTTCAAATGTTATCGAGGTGGCTTTGTCCAGTATCTCCTGGTCATTAAACTGATACATAGCCGCACTTGAGGTGGCTGACAAGTATTCATTACCATTTATCAGCCATCTGGTTCTGTAAGGCAACTGGCCTGTTACTACCTGTCGTGTAGTCACTATTTTTTGAGACGCCTCCCTCCAGTTAATGGTAGTACCTGGTTTAACTTCATTTCCCTGCACAGATAAAACGAAATCCATTCCTGTTTTAACTCCAACGTAAATGGTTCCTGAAGCTGTGTTCCCATTTGCATCAGTCACTTCAAAAGTAATTGTCCCTGCGTCAGCAAGCACATTCTGATCTTCCAGTATCCTGTTTCGACCGAAGGGTAACATATACTCCGATGGCAGGTTTACTTCTTGTCCGTTTACAATCCATCTTATTTTAAAAGGCTCCTGTCCTTTTTGTATCAATGCAGCCACATTCCGGGGTCGGTTAGGTACCCAGGTGTTATTACTGCCCAATTCAACCGCATTACCTTGCATCACCATTCGCACATATAAGGTAGATGCTATTGTAATGAAAGTATAACCCCCTGTAATAGTATAAAACTGCCCGTTCTCATTTCGCCTGTTTGAAGTGGCTGTGAAGTTTATTTGTGCCTGATGTGGCATATTCAGTTTTTCAAAATAAGGAATATCAGTTGGTACTGTCCATGTATAATCATAAACACCATCAATATCATAAGGTAAGGTAACGAAATTATTAGGGGCATCTGGTCCTGTAGGAAGCTGAAGGGTGACACCGGAAATATGCTGACGCATCCTGTTTGGAATAGTAACTCTGATGTTGACTGTATTTCCGGGTTGCGCGCTATTAGGTGTTGCAACAATTCCACCAGACTGATCAGCGAAAGTGCCCCAGTCTCCCTTGTCAAGATATTCACCTTCAATGGGATATGGAGGATCTCCCAATAATTTCTTAAGGCGCAAAGTTAAGGTACCTTCACCTAAAGCCATAAGAGATAAGGTAGGGGCTCCTTCCCATCCACATCCTTCACAGGGAGGAGGTCTTTTCACAGTCTTGGTAGTTTGTCCGATCACAGGTACACCATCATACAATACTCTGAAGGAACTCTCCCACAATGCATTCATAGGATTATTTTCAATCACCCGCAACCATGTAATGCCGGAAGCACCGATAATAGTAAACTCATCCCAGAACAGATATTCTCCGCCGGTATACATACCATAGTCCTGCCTTCCGTTCACACTTATTGAGCGTTCAACTATTTCCTGAGAATTCGATGCCATTGTAATCAAGAGAAGGCTTATCATTACAATGACAGTTCTGAACAGGGTTTTTAGGCTTTTCATAGATATAGTTTTTAGATTTATTGCCTACAAAGCAAAACGGTATATTAAACCTCCTGAAAACCTGAGATTCGACTTTCTTTCAATCGGATTAATACTTGTTTCAAAGGTAGCATCAGTTCTTATTTCATAGGTGCTTAGATTAAAACGGACATCCCATCTATTGCCTATTGGCTGCCGGTAATTAATGTTTAACTGAAATGATGAAGGTTTTCGGTATATATTATCACCATATACCAGGTTGCCGCTAAACGGATCATATGCTGTCGCTTTTGTGAGTACTAACGACCTCTCATAAGAGCCGGCCAGAGCAAGGCTTGCCTTATAGATCTTTATATTGCCGCTGACAGCAAATCCTCCTCTTACAGAATTTCCATTACGAAGGATATAATCCTCATCAAAGTTGAAAAAAAGATGACCTCCTGCTACAAAGCCTGCTTTCAGGCCGGTAATCTTAACCGATCCATCACCCGAACCTCTGAAAAAAGGACCAATTTCACCGTAAAAATCGATAATATGGTCGGGGTACTTTGCGGTATCTCCTGATAAGGCCAATGCGTTGTTCCATAGCCTTGTATATATATTCAGTGTACTGTAACTCTTCTTCCTTGTCCCCGATTTGTTCCATCGAATATCAAGGTAATCTGTAAGAAAATTATCTTCCCTCTGGGTAATTATTGTAAAAAGATAGCTGAAAGAAGAAATTGATGACTTCTCATCTCTCAAAGAACCTTTTCGCTTTTCAAAAATGTACCCCAGCCTGAAATAATCCTGCTTGCTGTTATTGGGATATTGCTTATAGATAAAATTAAGATTCCTTGATAATGCACTATTTTTCATAGTGTTCCGCCAACGGAAATCTGCTTTGTAGCGTTGATAATCGCTGAAATTGTTATCGGCAGTAAATTTCAACAGGTCATAGTCCAATCCAAGACTAAAGATTTTCCCCTGGCTCTTTTTCCTGGAATACAGGATCTGCGGATTTATCTGATTGAAGTTAAAGAATGCTTTTTCACTCATCTGGGAGTTTCCCTGCATTTGCAGTTTTATATTCTTATCTGGAGCAATAATTAAATTAGCTCCAAAACCATACATGATCCCCTGGTAATTGTTGTCGCCCAGATCACTGAAATTCTTTGACTGGTAACTGGCATTTCCGAATAAATTTGTTTTATCCGAGGGTGTGAAATTTGCATTCAATCCGGCCCTGAAAAGTCCGAATGAATTATAATCTGATGCTTTGTCGTCATAGATGTTATATCCAATATTACTGCTTAAAACCATTTTATCTGAAAACTGCTTTGTAATCCCTGCTTCAATAATATTGTTTGTGAAAGCCGTCTGCATCAATTCATTCTGATGCCCTAAAGATATATTAGCCTGAGTCTGATTGTCTATCTGAAAATTTCCGTTAAACATGAGCTGGCGGGAAGTGGTTGAATTTGAATTCATATTATTATAACTTGATCGGCCAATATCAGCAGAGATTGTTCCTTTAAACCGTTCTCCGGGAACTGTTTTACGAACTCCTGGCACACCTGAACCACTCATTATAGCTTCGTATGGACCGGCAAACTTTATAACATAGTTGTAAAGTTTTTCAATCTTTTCTTTGTGGCTAATGAATATTCTGTAATCAGGTTCAATGGTTTTTTTTCTGTCGTCTGATAATTTATTGTAATCTCCTTCTGTTTTCGTTACAAGTGAAGTTGCTGTACTAAATATATCGTCAATTGTGCCCTTAAGTCTGGCTATCTGAGACAGCAGAGCAGAGGCCTCCTGATTCACAGCTGCCCCTGCGGACGTGCCGGAATCTGTTAATTGTCTGGTAATAATCTGGACCTCATCCTCCTGTAACCAGCCTTCTCTGTTATCTAAAGTTTTTACCTTATACCATTTATCACGTTCGTCAACTATATCAAATTCTTCATTGATTTTAACTTCAATAAGTGTTAATGAGTTAACATTATTGGTCTCCTTTACTGAAACGACCGGCTTAATTATTCTTGCTGCCTTAGAAGCCGGAGGTGTTCCATATTTCTGATATTCTTTAATCAGCGTGAGCATGGCCAGAACATTCTGGTTTATGTCGGCACTCATTCTTTTTATCTGGGGGATCCGTTCTGAAATGAAATTACCTGAACCGGACTGAGCAGAGATCTTTAGGTTTGCTATCGTAAAAAAGATAAAGCAGATTGCCAGTAAGGTGAAATTTTTACCGTAATAATGCATGATTATTAAAATAGAGCTTTTGACAACAAATAATTGGATGTGTTTCTAATATCTTAAATCAATGTAGAAATATAACAAATTATTTATAACAGGCAATGAGAAAATGGAATATTTTTCTGTCTCTGTTTTTGCCTGTTAATTATTGGGTTAATGCCTGCCTGCTTGTCGGCGGTATCTTACCCGAATGTATTTCCAAAAGCCTTTTATGGGTTTCTCGTGCCGCATCAACAAGCTCTTTGTATGGACGGTCGGTTACATCTACCATTCCAATATTATAGTTCTCTCCGTCGCCGCGACCCGTTGCAGGCTGATCCCACCACTGAAACCAGTGTGTTCCAATGAGTGATGGGTGCGCCAGAGCATTTTCCACATAATAGCGATAAGCAACTCCCCTCTCTTCCTGGCTGATGGTTTGTCTCAATCCGGGCGAAAGACCCCTTTCAATCGTACCGAAATGGAACTCTCCGATGATTATCGGCAGTGCTGTTAATTCGTCAATCTTGTTAAGTCGCTCAAAATATGCACTGTAACCATATATGTTAAGACTAAACACATCGAATCCTATTGCAGCTGAAGCCTTAACCAGATCATCCGGTGGATTTCCTCCAAACCTTAATCCAAGATTAAGGTGATTCGGATCGTGTTTTTTTATAGCGGCATTTACTAGTGTGATAAACTTAGTATAGGTATCATAAATAAAGGCTTTTCTGCGTTCAGGTGTATCTCCGGCAGCAAGATATTTTTTCAGTGCTGACTGCATCGGGGTCTCATCTCCTTCAAGAATGACATTAACCAGCTCCAGCTCCCTTCCAGGCCATGGTGGTTCATTGCCGACAAAATAACCAAGCAGGTAAGGATCATTTTTAAGCGGTGCACACTGGCGTGCAGCTGCTGCATCAACATTTGCGGCGTAATCCGGTGCATAAACATCAGGCATACCCATAGTCCTGGCATCGAACCCCCATCCTGCCAGGGTTGCGACATAAGGTTTGCGCTGACTGCGCCCAAAGTTGGCATCCGACCAGTTGGCAATAGTATTCAAACCCCAGTCGTCCATCCTCCTGACAGTGAAGTCCATCCACTTCTGATAATAATCAACACCAAACCTGCGGTAAATATTCCATGTAAAAAATGAAGCTTTGCCCAGCCTTTTGTCTGATTGGGTAAGCTCCTCCGGAACGAATGAGGTATAAATATATTCCCGCCCCTCTATACGGTCAAATGATCCTCCCGGACCCATACC
>DCVC01000387.1 GCA_002328625.1 Bacteroidales bacterium UBA2198 | reverse complement strand
AGCGTCATGGAAGCCAGTCCGGAGGTAAGCAGTACAAATGAACTGGTCCACAGGTTTTCATTCAGGGGGAAAATCCAGTTCCAGACAACACCCGCAATGGCGGTAAGGAAGCCTATGGTAAAAAGAGCCATTACTTTCTGTTCCTGGGATTGTTTTCTCAGCAGCAGGGCACCGGCCAGCATTCCTGTAATACCTGTAACGACCGACGGAAATGTACTCAGGATACCTTCAGGATCCCAGGTACCCTGCCACATTTTACCGGGGAGCCATTTACTGTCGACCCAGGCAGCCAGGTTAATGCCCGGTTCAAGCATCACTTTACCATATCCCGGAGTAGGGATCAGCGTCATAGCCAGCCAGTATGCCACAAGGATCACTGCCCCGGTCACAGCCTGAGTTTTCCAGCCCGTGTGAAGGAACAACAGGCCGCATACAAGGAATACGATTGCTATACGGTGAAGTGTTCCTGTCCACCGCAGTTCATCAAAACTGAAATTGCCAAGTATGGCAAGGAGGTTCAGGAACATCCCGACAGCAAATATTTTCAGGGAGCGGGTAACCAGTTTTAGGTGCAACGATCGGGGAGGTGCCCCTGCTTCAAGTCTTCTGGTATAGGCAAAGGCAATTGACACCCCCACTATGAACAGGAAAAATGGAGCGATCAGATCGGTAAAAGTAATCCCGTTCCATTCCGAATGGAGCAGGGGAGAAAACACATGGTCCCAGTTCCCGGGAAAATTCACCAGTATCATGGCTGCGATGGTAAAGCCCCTGAAGGCATCGAGAGAAAGCAGTCGTTTGGTTTCCATTTTCAATAATATTTTGTTTAGGTTCAGAAATTTACTGCCTTTTGAATCTTTGCTATTGCTCCGGCAAATTTTTCCATATCCTCTTTAGTTCCCAGCATTGCATGCTGTAAAATCCATACAGCTTCCTCGTAACAGGCTTTTTCGGTAACCGGGCAGTGTACTTTTGTATAGTCAACATGTTCAGGAATGGCGTAGCACATGAAGTTTTTCTTCTGAAATACCGGTTGCTTGTAAAGCGGTTCGGGATAGCCCATGAATGAAGGCACCCCTTCGGCTGCGAGCAAGGCTGCGAATTCCCTCTTCGGTAGCCGGTTGAAGAAGCTCTTGTCGTACCTGAATATATAAATATGGTATGTATGCAGGGTTTCGCCGTGGCCCCTTGTCAGAGGGGTGATCCCCGGAATTTTTTCCAGCAGGGAATTGAGATATAATCCGTTTTCATTACGCCGTCTTGTCTGTTCTTCGAGCCGCTTAAGCTGCTGTGAAAGAAGAACAATCTGAAGCTGTGTGATCCGGTAGTTACATCCGAGGTAATGATGTTCGTACCATTGTCCGCCTTTTACACGGCCAACATTCCGCAGGGAATCAACCATAGCTGCCAGTTTTTCATCATTGGTGGTTACAATACCACCTTCGCCGCTTGTAAGGTTTTTCGACGACTGGAAACTGAAACATCCGGCATCGCCTATGCTTCCGAGCTTTATGCCTTTGTATTCTCCTCCATGGGCATGAGCTGCATCTTCAATCACTTTAAGGTTGTGTCTGGCAGCGATCTGCATCAGGGCGTCCATATTGCATGCCTGTCCTGCAAAATGCACAGGTATAATTGCTTTTGTGCGAGGTGTTAAGACTTTTTCAACGGCAACAGGATCGATATTATATGTATCCGGATCGATATCGGCAAAAACAGGTACACAGTTGGCTTCAGCCACAACTGAAGCAGTGGCAATGAATGTATATGGAGGTATTATGACCTCATCACCGGGCTTCACGCCGCAGGCTAACAGTGCAAGGCGGAGCGCAACCGATCCATTTGCACAGGTTATGGCATGTTTTGTTCCGCAGTATCCTGCAAACTCCTGCTCAAATTCTGCCACCATTCCGTCGCAATTCGGATTGGCCCATGCACCGGATTGTACTGCACGGGCAACCGCATCTACTTCGGCCTGGTCAAAAACAGGCCAGGGAAACTCCTTATCAACGGTTTTGAGACCTCCATAAAAGGCCAGTTCTTCTCTTTTCATGTTGCAGAAAAAATGTTAAGTATAAATTATTTTATTTCAATCGGTTTTCCGGCCCTTCCCGATGAGGTGAAGGCACGAAGTCTGACAGGTCCGGCCATTCTCACCGGGCCGGTATAGAGAAGTGATTGAACCGAAGGATCGCTTCCGTCGGTGGTAAAACGCACATCCATACCAGGATATGCTATGTTTACATGCAGCATACCATTTTCTTTTACTGCGCCCGGTTGGGGAATCCTGTAGTTAAACCCTCCGAAGAATTGATCGAGGCGGGGCAGTTCGCGCTGTCCGATGCGGTTTGCAAATTCATTAGTTATCTCAGCATTACCTTTCCCTGGAATAAGCTTAAGTCGTGTGGGTATAATGAGTCCTGTTTCCTTTTCGGCGAGTTGTTTTGGTCCGCGGTCGTTTATCAGGCTCTTCCCGGTATTTATAAAGATAAACGCAGCCTGGCATTTATCATCTTTCCCCGGTATATTCTCAATCAGCTCCCAGGCAACTTTGAGATCTGCTGATAATCGTTTTGTAGGGCTCTGTGGTCCTGAGCAGGCCATCAGCAATCCAATTACCGGGATTGTAGTCAGACCGGAAATGACCCTGCGAGCAGAGTGTGATCTCATAATTTATTGCGTTAACGTTAACGCAAATATAAATATTTTTTCTAATTTTGCATCTTCCGAAGCTGTTTTTATGAAAAAGCCAGATAATCCCCGGATAAAAGACATTGCCAGACTTGCAGGTGTATCTATAGGCACTGTCGACAGGGCCCTGCACAACAGGGGCAGGGTTGCAACTGATACAAAAAGGAGAGTTGAAGAAATTGCCCGGCAGATCAATTATAAGCCCAACCTTATAGCACGTTCTCTTGTAAGAAAGAGCAGGACCACAGTAGCGATACTTGTTCCTGATCCGGTGCAGGATGAATACTGGCAGCAGGCGTATGAGGGAATAGTTAACGTAATGTCAAGGTTTGAGCAGCATGGGTTATTTTTCGACACTTTTTTTTATGATCTCGACAAGAAGGAATCCTTTGCGGGTTCGGCCAGGAAATTAATCAGCAGTAAACCCGATGGTGTAATAATGGCGCCAAATTTCCTGAATGAGGGCAGGTGGTTATACGGGAAGTGCCAGGAATTATCCTTACCGGTCATCATGTTTGATACCATTATTCCGGAGACCAATCCTCTGAGCTTCATAGGAACAGATTCGTACCAGAGCGGCAGGGTGGCGGCTGAATTACTTTCCATGACAGCCAAAAAGGGCGGGAAGTTTGCCATCCTCCACTTCGATGAAGAGCTCCTTAACTCACCGCATATGCTCGAAAAAGAGCGCGGATTTCTCAGCTTTATTAAATCAGAGTGCCCGAAAAGAGATTGTATTGTTGCTGTTCTGAATAATAAGAAACGCCGTTACAGGGAACAGCTCAGGAAGATGTTTGCAGCGAACAGGATCAGCGGCATTTTTGTAAGCACTTCAAAAGCATACCGTGTCGGTTCGTATCTCTCGTGCATGAAGATGAAGAAAACTGTTCTTGTCGGATACGACCTCACTTCAAGGAATGAAACTTTATTGGCTGACGGCACAATCAGGTTCCTTATCAATCAGAACCCGCGGCGCCAGGCAGAGGTAAGTCTCAATACCTTCAGCGATTATCTGGTCTACAGGGAAACAATAAAACCCAGCAAGTTTTTCCCTATCGAAATCATAACACGTACCAATCTTTCCTCGTATAAGGATTGAGACCACGGATCGACAAAATAAATTTAAGGAAT
>DCVC01000119.1:6378-11007 GCA_002328625.1 Bacteroidales bacterium UBA2198 | reverse complement strand
AGAATCCGGGCTATCCGACTAACTAGCAGGATATCAGGAAGCACTATTTAAGATCAGTTTGGACAAATATTAAAGAGGATGTCTTAAAAGTGACATTATATTAATGTATGTTATCTTAACCCCATCCCCGATTCCCGTTGTTTCGGGAGTCAGGGAGGGGTTAAAAACTTTAAAAATCGTAAAACGTAGACTTCTGGGACAGCCTCTTTAAAAACTGATAGTTTTAATACGGGGTACAAGCAAATGTATAATCAGCAGAGCTACGAGATACCCCGTTCCGGCTATGGCAAAGGGGATAGCATAGCCATCAACTCCTATATTCTGAAGTATTTTTCCTACTCCGAATGAAACGATAGCTCCGCCGACCGCTCCTGAAAAGCCGCCAAACCCTGCAACTGTTCCGGTGGCTTTCCTGGGGAATATATCCGACATAAGACTGAAAACATTGGCCGACCAGCCGCAATGTCCTCCAGCCGCCAGGGCAATTAATCCGACGGAGGTCCAAAGATCATTGACATGGGGAACAAGTACAACAGGAATGGCAAATAATCCGCATGCGAGCAATCCCAGTTTTCTGCCCTTATTGATGCTCAATCCCATTTTCAGGAGTTTCGATGAGAGCCAGCCGAGAAATATTCCTAATCCCCACGAAGCAAGATAGATTGTGAAAAAAGGCAGGCCTATATCTTTCAGATTTACACCATATTTTTCATTGAGGAATTTTGCCCCCCAGAAAAGGTAAAACCACCATATCGGATCGGCCATAAATTTAGCAATTGCAATGGCCCATGCACCACGGTGAGGAAGAATATCCTTCCACCTCACTTTTTCAGAGCCGGTTTCGTTATTGCTGTCACTGTTAATATATTCCAGTTCTGATTCTGAAACCTTCGGATGTGATCCGGGTTGTTTAAAATATCTGAACCAGATTATTATCCATGCCAGTGAGATCGGGAAGGTCCATAGAAAACCAACTTTCCAGCTATCGGCTGAGAGCACCAGTACCGGTATAATAAGTGGTGCAAGAATAGTACCCATATTGGAGCCCCCGTTAAAAATACCCACAGCGAGCGCTCTCTCTTTTTTGGGGAACCATTCTGCCACAACTTTGATAGCAGCCGGGAAATTTCCTGACTGGCCGATGGCCAGGCTGAACCTTGCAGTGGCAAAACCTGCCCAGGTTCTGGCAAAAATATGAGCCAGGGTTGCCAGACTCCATATACTAATAGAAAGGATATACCCTTTTCTGGTGCCAATCCTGTCGATTAGGGGACCCATTAAAAGAAAACAGATGGCATATGCAATCATAAAAGCGCTGTTGATCATCCCGTATTGTTCCTCGTTCCAGCCAATTTCCTTTTGCAAATGGGGCGCCAGAATACCAAGGGCTGACCTGTCGATATACAAAATTGTAGTTGCAATAAACAACAGGCTTAGTATTACCCAACGGAAATTTGTTTTCGGTTTTGTGCTCATATTATTTCAATCCGGCCAGAACACCGCGAAAATATCCAATTGATTCAGCGACGCCGGGAAGCGGATCGCTCATATCCTTCCCATACTCAAGACTGCATGTTCCGTTATATTTCAGTTCACGCAAGATCCGGAAGAACTTCGGAAAGTCTATAATACCCCGGCCGGCTTCAATACACCGGCCAGCCTTCTCGGGCTTATCAACATCCCAGATATGAAAATCGAAGATCCGGTCTATGTATCTGAGGATATCTTCAAAAGGATCCTGACCGAGTCTGACTGAATGAGCAATATCCAGACAGAAACCAATACGGGTATCAAGGTCTTTTATCTCTTTCCAGACATCAACGGCACCCGGATAAAGTTGCATATCAGGTCCATGGTTGTGTATAGCCAGACGGATGTTGTATTCTTTAACCTTCTTTTCAACATATGGAAGAAGAGGAACATCAGGAACCCCAACAAGGAGGCTGACACCCACCCTCCTTGCGTAAGCAAAAGCCTGATCGACAGCTGTTTCGCTACGCATGTAGATTGGTCCGACTCCATATGGCTCTACACCAAAGGATTTCATTTTAGCCAGTGTCTGATCAATAACATCCTTTGAGCTGTCGAGCGGCAGGTGAAAATCCTTGACTCCGAGGTAATTCACCCCGACTCTTTTCATCATAGCCAGAGATTGGTCAAGATTTATCTTTGCGAAAGTATAACCTGCTATAGCCAGTTTGAAAGAATCTGCAGGGTTTTGAGAATTATCAGGGTTTGAATCGGCTGCAAATGCCGGCAATCGGGATGCTATAATCCCGGCTCCGGTTGTCTTAATAAAATTGCGTCGTGTGAATTTCATTTTCTTATTTGTGATTAATAATTGGTTAATGTGTCCTCGATTCTCGGTCTTTGTGGTGCCCGAATACCGAATACCGAATACTTTTCAGAACTTAAAATACCTCTCACGTATCGGAATATTAAGCAGGGTCGAGGCTGCATTGTCGCCGATAATCTCTTCCTTCTCAGGATCCCATGTCAACCTCGATCCGGTTTTTATAGCAATCAGTCCAAGCTGGCACATTGAAATAGTGCGGTGAGCTGTCTCAAGCGGCTCGAAGGTTTGCCTGCTGTTTTTGATCGCCTGGAGAAAATCTTCCTTGTCCGAAAGAAGATTCATAAATGAGATTTCTCCGGGTCCGATGGGGGAATCGAGAATAGATTGGGAACTGGCAGATATTTTATCGCTGTACTCAACTTCTATCCAGCCGCCGGTCCCCTCAAAACGCACATAAGGGCGTTCAATCTTAAAAAAAACCTCCACACCGCTTGCATAAGTGTATTTAACATCAAATCTGTTCAGTGTGTTCCATAACCCTTTGTCGAACTCACCGGTACCCTCGATAGTGACAGGCCCGGTGTATTCTGTGTTGTTACCCCACTGAACTATGCCCATCAGGTGCGCACCCCAGTTTGAGATCATACCGTTGCAGTATGAATCGACCCGCATCCAGCCCGGCCGGCCATAGGCTTTTAAGGCATGAACCCTTTTCTCTGTGTAAGGGGCTTCCCATGCCGGTCCCAGCCACATATCATAATTTAATTCTTCGGGGACAGGCATTGTGGGGTGAGCAGTCAGAGCCGAACCGGATAGTTCAGCCGGCACTGCCACATATATACGTTCTATCTTTCCTATTCTTCCATTTCGTATAAGCTCAACCGCTCTGGCAAACTTTGGTAACGGCCTGAATTCACTGTCGTTACGTGTCACAACTCCATATTTTTTAATTGCTTTAACAAGCTGACGGCCATGTTCGATACATGTTGAAATTGGTTTTTCAAGGGATATATGTTTGCCGGCACGGGCCGCTTCAATAGCCATTGGAACGTGCCAGTGGTCTGGTGTTGCGATCATGACTGCATCGATATCTTTGCGAACCATTATCTCCCGGAAATCGGAATAAGCATCACATCCTTTGTAAGAAAAACCTTTTTGCTGAGAATAATAATCATTCACCTGTTTCTGACCATTACCCAGCCTCCATGAATCTGCATCACACACGGCAACAACCTGTGAATGATCTGATTTCAGAAACTGGGGAATGTTGGGATTCACTGTCTGCCTTCCAATCCCTATGACAGCCACATTGATCCTGTTGCCTGGGGCTTTATTCCCAATTAAATAAGAAGGAACAATAGCCGGGATGGTAAAAACGCCTGTAATTCCTGCAGCTGCACTTTTTAAGAAATTCCTTCTGGTATTCTTCATATTTGATAGTATTAGTTTGTCAATAGTTAATTCAATAAAGATATATTTTTATTGTATGAAGTTAAAAAAAGAAATATCAAAGAAGGAATTTACCAAAGCACTCTACAGTCACAGATTTATAATAACCGGAGTGGATTTGCATTCCGTACCTTTCTATCCTCAACTATGAGCTGGCTACTTCGTGTACCGCCTTGTGGGATTTGACGTTTGGTACAGCACCTTATATGTTAAATGTGGTTAAAGGCTTTGATTTTATCTGTTTTTTAACTATCTTTAATAGATTATCTGATTTCAAAATCTAATCCATAATGACCTGAAATGAAAAAAACAATTATCTCAAGGCGCAGGTTTTTGGGTACTGCTGCAGCAGTAACAGCTTTGACGGTGGTTCCAATTAAATATTCCTTTTCAATAGGAACACAGAGCAGAAAGCCCGACTCGAAGGCAGGAGGTGTTCAGCTGGGTTGTACCACTTATAGTTATCGCAGCATGCCTCACAAGGTGGATGATGTAATTCAGTACCTTCTTCTGGCTGGTATAAACTCAATTGAGCTCAGAAGTGTGGCCGAAGAGGACCTCGGAATACCCTCTGTCCAAATGGGTCGGCCGCATGGCACAGAGTTATCGGAAAAAGAAAAGGACGATCTTGCCAGGGCTGCGCAGGAGGCAAGGGAAGCACAGCGCCAATGGCGTTTGTCACTGCCCATGGAAAAGTATGTCAATATGCGCAGAAAGTTCAATGAAGCAGGAATCAACATTCACATTGCAAAGTTTGCCCCCTCAACATGGTCGGACGAAGAGATAGATTATGCATTCAGGGCCACAAAAGTTTTGGGTGCCTACGGGATAACGGATGAGATAGGAGAAGAGGCCTGTCAGCGTCTGGGTAGATTTGCCGAAAA
>DCVC01000119.1:5505-6319 GCA_002328625.1 Bacteroidales bacterium UBA2198 | reverse complement strand
GGCTTCATGATAAGATCTGCAGTATTCATATCAAAGATAAAACAGGCCCGAAAAGCAATCCTCCGGATGCCAATATGCCATTCGGACAGGGTGAAACCCCAATCGCTGATATCTTATTGTTACTCAAAAAAGAAAAATGGCCGATCAACGTTGATGTCGAACTTGAGTACAGGATACCTGAGGGATCAGATGCCGCAAAAGAAGTTGCAAAGACAATCGAGTACATGAGGAATATTCTTGAATGAACATCATTATCAAGTAAGGACTATTCTTAAAAGGTAATTATTTTTAAATGAGTTTTTTTTTCAGATAAAGACCATGTTTGGGTTGCAGAATTCATCGTTTTAATTTTAATAGCCGGGTGGATGAAATATAAAATAATTTCAGTCTTAATTCTCTTATTGTGCCCTTACACCTTCTCTTTTGGACAGAAGGCAAATAAGAGAATAACAATAACAGGCAGAGTAACTGATGCAAAACAGAAACCTGTTGAGGGCGCTGTTATCTTTATTGATAATGTGAAAACAGATGTATTTACCAATCAGGAGGGTAATTATAAAGTAAAGGTGCGTTCTGATGCGAGGGAAATACTGGTATTTACACTTTTATACGGAGCAGCTGAGGAGTTAATTAACGGGAGAACAACTATAAATATCATATTATCAGACAGAGATAAAACAGGTCAGATTCAACGTGACAATCAACTAAATGACAATATTCAGAAACAGACCGTGGCAAATCCCCCAAAGAGTATAGATGGACAAAACCCGGTTTTTGCATCATACCAGACTATATATGATATGATCCGTGGCAG
>DCVC01000119.1:0-5439 GCA_002328625.1 Bacteroidales bacterium UBA2198 | reverse complement strand
GCAACTGCATATGGGACAAGGGGTTCCAATGGTGTAATAGTTATTACCCGAATGTCAGGGAAAGACTAAAATAAATTCAAGCATATAAATTATTATGAAAAGAATTACACGTCGTCAGTTTATTCAAAGGAGTATAGTGGCAGGTATCGGATTGGCAGCCTGTAAATCACTGTCAGCATCACACCTGACTTCAACACCGGGGATGCGATTTGGCCTTGTCACTTACCAATGGGGGAGGGACTGGGATCTTCCGACACTTATAAAAAACTGCGAAACAACAGGCCTTCTTGGCCTGGAACTTCGTACCCAGCATGCTCATCTTGTAGAGACCAACCTTAATGCTGCACAGCGTGCAGAAGTGAAAAAGAGATTTGCCGACAGTCCGGTAGAATGTCTGGGATATGGTGCAAATTTTGAATACCACAGCCCTGATCCGGTTAAATTAAGGAACAACATAGATCAGACAAAAGAATACATAAAGCTATGCCACGACATCGGAGCGACAGGTATAAAAGTAAAACCGAATGATCTGCCTGCCGGTGTGCCGAAGGAAAAAACCATAGCTCAGATAGGAGCTTCTTTAAATGAGGTGGGTAGATTTGGACAGGATTATAGGCAGTTGATCAGAGTAGAGGTGCACGGCAATCTTACTCAGGAAATCCCGAATATGAAAGCTATTTTTGACCATGTGACTGAACCTAATGTAAAGATCTGCTGGAATTGCAACGATCAGGATCTTTTACCTCCGGGACTTGAAGAGAATTTCAATTCATTGAAAAAATGGTTTGGAGATACGGTTCATGTCCGTGAATTGAATGTAGGGGACTACCCCTACCAGCAATTGTTCAATCTGTTCACAAGAATGCAATACGGCGGATGGATTCTTCTTGAAGCAAGGACCGAGCCAGTCGACAGAATTGCAGCTATGAAGGAGCAATTGGCACTCTTTAATCAAATGATTGAAAACGTCAGAAACTCCTGAGGTAAACCAATACAACCTGTAACCAAGATTGAGTATGAAACTGAAATCTCTCATAACTTTCATCCTTCTGCTTATTGTTTGCCTGTCAGTGTTCGGTCAGGCTGACAATATTCAAAAGAAAGATCGCGATTCATATATTACATTTATTGTCAGAGAACCTGAAAGGAAGGTCGATGTGTTTGTTGACGGAAAGCCCTTTACCACTTATTGCTGGCCCGGGAATGTATATAAACCTATATTGTATCCCGTTTTTACCTCCTCGGGTACTGAAATTACCAGAGGATTCCCGTTAAAACCCAGGGAAGGAGAACGTAACGACCATATTCATCAGGCAGGTATCTGGCTAAATTATGGCAACGTAAATGGGATTGATTTCTGGGGGAACGGGCACAGGGGAATTAAGGAACCTGAAGGAGGTGAAATAAAGCATCTTTCTTTTGAAAAGATCTCGGGAGGAAAGAGAGAAGGATTATTAATAGCGATTGCGAGCTGGCTCAGTCCGTCAGGCGAGGAAATGCTTGCGGAGAGGACAGAATATCATTTTATTGCAGAGGGTACTTTAAGAATAATTGACCGCATTACACTCCTTACTGCGGGTAAAAACAGTGTTTCAATGAAAGATACAAAAGAAGGGATGTTTGCCATTCGGGTGGCCCGTCAGTTGGAGCTTCCTTCAAATGAACCACTTATACTATTGGACGCAAACGGGGATCCAAAGAAAGAGAAAGTTGTAACGATCCGGGGAATAACGGGAAACTACAGGAGCAGTGAAGGTATTTCTGGTGAAGATGTCTGGAGCACCAGAGCAAGGTGGATGCTCTTAACAGGTGTAATAGGGGAAGAAAAGATATCATTAGTAATATGTGACCACCCAGGAAATCAAAGCTATCCTACTTATTGGCACGCAAGGGGGTATGGACTGTTTGCAGCAAATCCTCTGGGATGGAGCGATTTTACAAAAGGTAAAGAGGTACTGAACTATACAATCCAGGCCGGCAAATCCGCCATTTTCAGATACAGAGTTATAATTAATTCAGGTTCTCACTTATCGGATGATCGGATAAATGAGCTAGCACGTGAATTTGCATCCAGATATTGAAGCATCATTCCCTCTTGTACACCCTTCAAACCCTTTAACTACCATAATAAGAGCAAAATTCGATAATCAAAAACCTCCCTTCATGGATTAAAACAATCGGTTGGTCAAATAAATAACTGAATCTGGGTTTTATTGATTAAATTAGTAGGTTGATGTAGAATATTGTGGCCTACTGAGTTACTTTTTCTTTTTTCCTGTTTGCAGACATAAATCCGGGATTATTAGATGGGCTGATTTAAAGGAAGGGTGGCAGAATAGTCTGTGTTTTGGCGTAATTTTTGTTTTTTAAATCAATGAAAAAGCTTAAATTAGATATGTTAATTTGTCCTTATAAAGTTTAAGTAAATAAATGTCTGATATATGCAGTATCTAAAGTTTGTCTTATTAGCTATAATTTTTTTTCATACGGGAAAAGGAGCTGCTCAACCCTGCCTTGTTCTTACTTCAGGAAATAATATTCAGACAGTTTGTACCAATTCCCCGATATCTGATATTACATATACGGTTTCGGCCGGTGTGACTGGTGTGACGACAAAAGATTTACCTCCCGGAGTAACAGGGAAATTAACAGGACCAACATATACGCTAAGTGGAACTCCAACATTGTCAGGTGTTTATAATTATGAGCTAACAAGCACAGGGACCTGTAACGAGACTGTTAAAGGAACCATAACAGTAGTTCAGCCTCCGACTACTGCCAATGCGGGCCCTGACCAGACTGGAGCAGCCATGTGCGGACAGACAAGTACAACACTTGCAGGTAATACACCTGCAGTGGGAACGGGTTTATGGAGTATTGCGTCAGGCAGTGGTGGTAATATTGCCACACCTGCAAATCCAACAAGCTCTTTCAGTGGATCTCCAGGTACAACATACAGTTTGCGCTGGACCATTAGTAACAGTCCATGTGCTCCTTCAGCAGATGAGGTAACTATAACTTTTCAGCAGTACCCCACCACTGCGAATGCAGGACCTGACCAGACGGGAGCTTCCATGTGCGGACTTACGAACACAACATTGGCAGGTAACACTCCTGTAATTGGTACAGGTGCATGGAATGTTGTAACCGGTGCAGGAGGTGTGATTGCTTCACCTGGCAGCCCCACAAGCTCATTCAGCGGAGTGGCAGGCACAACCTATGTACTGCGATGGACTATAAGTAATAATCCTTGTCTTGCTTCTTCTGATGAGGTGACTATCACATTTCACAGGAATCCTACAGTAGCAAATGCAGGTCCCGACCAGACAGGAGCATCTATGTGCGGACTCACAAGTACTACATTAGCGGGTAATACGCCTGTTGTAGGTACAGGCTTATGGAGTATAGCATCCGGCGCCGGGGGGTCAATTGCTACCCCATCCAGCCCTACAAGTGCATTTAGCGGTACTGCCGGATCAACGTATGTATTGCGCTGGACTATCAGTAACAGTCCCTGTAATCCTTCATCTGATGAGGTTACTATCACATTCAATCAGAATCCGACACTTGTTATAAATAATCCTTCACCGGTTTGTTCGCCTTCGACTGTAAACCTTACTTTACCTGCTGTTACGGCAGGCTCAACACCAGGTCTTACATTAACTTATTGGTTAAATGCAGGAGCCACAATACCACATCCGACCCCGGCTGCATCAGGTGCAGGCACCTTTTACATAAAGGGTACATCAGCAGCAGGATGTTTTGATATCAAACCGGTAACAGTTATCGTTAATCCATCACCGGTAGCCACAGCATCAAACAATGGCCCGGTTTGTACAGGAACACCCCTTAACCTTACAGGAGGCCCGGCCGGAATGACGACATATTTATGGACGGGACCGAACAGCTTTACATCTAATCTTCAGAGTCCCCAGGTATCGGCCAGCGCCACAGCAGCTATGGCTGGTGTCTACACTCTTACAGTTACCAGCAGCAATGGATGCCAGGGGGTAGCTGCAACAACAGCAGTTGTTAACGTATCTCCAACTGCTAATGCCGGTTCGGGAGGAAATGAATGTGACCTGAATTTTGTATTTAGCGCGGTTCCAAGTGTTGGAACGGGAGTGTGGACAAGAACAGGAGGACCTGGCACAGCAGTATTTACACCCAATGCAAATTCTCCAACGGCAACAGTAACAGTCAGTACCTTTGGATCATATATTTTTACATGGACCGAGACAAATGGAACCTGTACAAGCTCAGCAAGTGTAGCAGTTAGTTTTTCGCAGCAACCGGTGGCAAATGCAGGCACGGGAGGTAATGAGTGTGACCTTAACTTTATCCTGAGTGCAGTAGTCCCCACTATTGGTACAGGTGTCTGGACCCAGACTTCAGGTCCGGGTACATCAACCTTTGCCCCTAATGCCAGCACTCCAAATGCCACAGTTACGGTAACTTTGTATGGGACATATACTTTTACATGGACAGTTGTTAATAATAATTGTTCAGCCGCATCAGTTGTCACAGTGAACTTTTATCAGCAGCCTGTGGCAAATGCAGGTACGGGAGGTAATGAATGCGATCTTAATTTCCAGTTTAGTGCCATACCTAGTGCGGGAATCGGAACCTGGACTCTGGTATCGGGTCCGGGAACAGCGATATATTCACCAAATGCAAATGCGCCCAATGCCACCGTTGCAGTTTCATTATATGGAGCATATATTTTCAGGTGGACAGAACTTAATGGAATTTGTACAAGTAATGCTGAAATAGCAGTCAACTTCTATCAGCAACCGGTTGCAAATGCCGGGCCAGGAGGGAATGAATGTGATCTTAATTATGTATTTAATGCAGTCCCGAGTATTGGTACAGGTACATGGACTCTGGTAACAGGACCTGGAACAGCAATATTTTCACCAAATGCAAATGCCCCTAATGCGACAGTTACTGTATCGGTGTATGGAACATACACTTTCAGGTGGACAGAGGTCAATGCAACCTGTACAAGTAATGCTACAATTACTGTTAACTTCTACCAGCAACCAGTAGCAAATGCAGGAACCGGAGGCAATAATTGTGGTGCTGAGTTTAATTTAGGGGCAACACCCAGTGTCGGTACAGGAACATGGACAAGAGTAAGTGGACCGGGAACTGCTGTTTTCAGCCCTAATGCCAACACTCCAACAGCAAAAGTCACTATCAGTGCTTTCGGCACATACGTTTTCAGATGGACAGAAGTGAACGGTACCTGTTCAAGCAATGCAACCGTTTCAGTTACTTTCATTCAGCAACCTTCGGCTAATGGAGGAAACGGAGGAATTGAATGTGATAAAGATTTCCTTCTAAATGCTGTACCAGGAGTAGGAACGGGAACCTGGACGAAGGTTGCCGGTCCGGGTAATGTGACTTTTACGCCTAATGCAAACACTCCGAACGCAA
>DCVC01000036.1 GCA_002328625.1 Bacteroidales bacterium UBA2198 | reverse complement strand
CAGCTTTTTTTAATCCGTCCGTTGTTGAAGATCCCGATCAGTCGGAATTAGGTCCGGATGAGAAAAGAGTGATTTTTAGTTTCAGGGCAACCGGCGAAGGCCATATTTCATCCATTGTTTTCCGTTCGGCTGTCATAGATAAGAATTGTAACCTGATTATTGAACCTGTCGGCAAAATGCTGGCAGAAGCAGAACGAATCAAAAGGCATATTTACAATAAGAAATCCTTTGTAAAGAAACTGGATGAGATGCGGGATTTCGACAATAAAATCAGTCCGATCTTTGTATTGGAAAAGCTTGGCGACAGCTTTACCTATGGCGAATTAAAAAGAGCCGTGGAAGAGACCAGGAAAACACATGACCTTACACCAAATAAAGAATCGATCATCAATCAGATGATGTGGCTGGCGAAGTCGCATTATGAACTTGACTTTTCACTTGATTCGGCAATTTCTGAAAGAGTCATTTTTCCTACCTCCGAAACAGAAAAGAATGGCATTGAAGATGCGCGTTTTGTCAGATTCACAGAGGATAACGATAAAGTTATCTATTATGCTACATATACAGCTTATGATGGCCATACAATATTACCAAAGTTACTTGAAACCAAAAATTTTTACCATTTCAAGGCATTACCCATTCACGGTGAAATTGCCCGTAATAAAGGTATGGCACTCTTCCCCAGAAAGATCAACGATAGATATGCCATGCTTTGCAGAGTAGATGGAGTAAATAATTATATAGCCTATTCCGATAAAATAAATATCTGGCGCGAAGCCAGACTTATTCAGGAACCAAAATATCCCTGGGAACTGATTCAGATTGGAAATTGCGGTTCCCCTGTCGAAACAAAAGAAGGGTGGCTCGTTATAACACACGGAGTAGGACCAATGAGGGAATACGTATTAGGTGCATCATTATATGATCTTGATAATCCTGAAAAAGAGATCGGCAGACTAAAGACCCCTTTATTGGCCCCCAACCATGAAGAAAGGGAAGGTTATGTTCCCAACGTTATTTACTCCTGCGGTTCTATAACACACAATGGTTATCTTATCATTCCTTACGGTATGTCAGACTACGCTGCGACTTACGCTTCTGTTAATTTGGATGAACTTCTGAATGAGCTTAAGAACTCAAAATAGTTGCTTGTGTAAAGGCTTTTATATGATGCTACTCTTATGTTCCCAAAATTTTCTTGTAAACCTCCAGATATCCTTCAGTCATTTTCTGACGACTGAATTTTGAATCAGCATACTCACTGGTATATTTTCTGTTAATAGATTTAATATTATTTACCGCTTTCACAGCTTCGTCAATACTCTTAACCAGAAAGCCCGTCTTTCCGTCAAGGATCAGTTCCGGCATAGAGCCTTTGTTAAACGCTATAACTGGCGTCCCGCAAAGCATTGATTCTGCAACGCTTAATCCGAAAGGTTCATTAAAACTAATCGGATGTAAAAGCGCGTATGCTTCACCCATAAGTCTGTCCCTTTCTTCTGGTCCCGAATTACCAATATATATAATGTCATCATCATTGATGTATGGCTTAATCTTGCTTTCAAAATATTCCTGATGCTGGATTAAACCTGAAATGATCAGCTTTCTTCCGGATTGTTTTGCTATCTGAATGGATTCATAAGTGCCTTTTTCAGGATGAATCCTGCCGAAGAACAAAAGATAACCTTTTGGTTCAGAACGGAATGTAAATTCATCCGTATTAAGACCATTGTAAACAGTAGCAATGTAATCAAGTTCAGGGTTTCGATCAGAATCACTGATAGAAACGTAATAGCTGGTACTATTATATTTTTTATAGACAGGCAGAATTTTTTGAGAGGAAAAACCATGGATAGTAGTTACCATGGGGGTTTTGATTAAACGCGAATAAGTTAGCGGTAGAAAATCGAAATTATTATGAATCAGGTCGAATTCATCTGCCTGTTCCATCATATTGCTTATATGAAGGCACTCACATACTTTCGGGTCAAGCTCCGCATGTTCTGACCATGAATGTTCACATACAGCTTTTAGTCTGCCCTTTGTAATGGAATCTGCGGTGGCAAACAAAGTAGTATCGATCCCGCTTTCAACCAGGCCTTCGGCAATATTTGAAGCAACCTGTTCCCACGGTCCATACTTACGAGGAGGAGTTCGCCATGCAACAGGTGATAATATGGCAATCTTCATTACAACGCTTTTCTGGAATTTTTAAGACAATGATCAACCAGTTGCTCAATATCCGCTGTGCCCGCACACATCACTTTATCGGCGCCACCCCAATAGATTTTAATGCTGCCATCTTCTTCAGGAACAGCTCCGCAGGTAAAGACCACATTATGTACATAACCCGTTATTTCGTAAACTTCTTCCGGCTGTAAGATCCATTCATCACCAACAGCAATTATCCGTGACGGGTCTTCAAGATTATGCAATGCAACACCTAATCTGTAAACACACCCATCCATAGTTGGAAACACGCCGTGATAAATGCTCAGCCAGCCCCGGGCTGTTTTAACCGGAGGTGCTCCGGGTCCTATCTTCATTTCATCCCAATGATACTTAACAGGCTTCATAATCAGTTTTGATTCACCCCAAAATTTCAGGTCAGGAGAATAGGAGATCCATATTGACCAGGGTGATATTTCAGAATGGGGACGGTCGAGTCGTGCGTATAAACCGTTAAACTTTTCAGGAAAGATTACAGCATTACGGTAATCAGCCTCAGTGATAAGAGAAAACCGTTCAACTGATTTAAAATCCCTTGTTTTTGCCAGACCTACACGCACACCATGCCGTGAATAGGCACTGTAAGTTATAAGATATTCACCATCAAGAAGAATTACCCTTGGGTCTTCAACACCGTATTCCTCATATTCTTTGAATATCCCTTCGTCAGCAGGGATCATGAAAGGGTTTTTATCCACTTTAAAATCATACCCATTGTCACTTTCTGCTTTTCCTAATATGCTTCTTCCGTTAAGTTTATGAGACCGGAAAATCATTACATACCGGCCATTGAATTTTACAACCCCTGCATTATGTACAGTAGCTACCGGATANNTACTTTCACGTTCGCACTATGCAGTGACTCTCTGAGATCTATTCTTCATATTCTTCAAAGGCCAGCAGAACTGTCAGGTGAGAGATCAGATAGGCCAGTGAGCTTTCTGCGCCCTGGTTCCGGTTTACCCCATAGTTTTCAAATCCATCGCAGCAACCTTTGGTTTCAAAATCGAACAAGCTCATCCTGAGATCATTTTCTCCCAGGAACCACATGAAGCATGCAAATAATCTATTAAGATATTCTTTATCTTTTATCAGATGAAAAGCCTGGTGGTACATTAAAACCATAGCGAGAGCATCCACCGGCTGCTGGGCAAACATGGAACGCTCGCCATCTTTTTTATACCATTTTTCATTTCCAATGATCGATAAATAGCCATCCTTAAGTGTAATCTCTGTCAAAAAGTCCATTGTTTCCAGGGCAGTCTTAGTTATTCTTTCATCTTTTAGCAGTTCTGCCGCATGTAAAAGAGCAAGTGGTAATATCCCATTATCATAAGCCAGCAACGGTTCAAACCATTTCCAGTCAGGTGTGCTGTTTTCTTCATAATGTCTGACAAGATTATTGGCAAGATTTCTTAATCTTTCGATCATTGAATCATCATTAGGTTTACTCCTGAGATAATAACTGATACCTACCATTGAATTTGCAATACCTCTTATGGATTTAAGTTTTTCAAAGTTTGGAGATGCATCAAAGAAAATCAATTTTCCGGTTCGGTAATAAGCATCGTTAGGTGCATTGGCAAGCAGATATCCGAGAGCCCAGATAGTTCTTCCAAAAGAATCTTCCGACCCTACCTCATCGAGAAAATTCCGGCTGAAACTCAGAAAATTCCTGAATGTCCCGTCTTTGTTCTGCATATAGTGGATATAGCTTATATAAATAGGTGATAATTCAAGGGCCAGAGTATTCTTTTTCTGCCTGTAGGCCATCAGTACCATAAGCAGGGCTCTGGCATTATCATCCAGACAGTATCCTTCCTTCAGATTTGGAATACCAAATTTTGCATGTTGAATGATCCCTGTATCATCTGTTAAACGTTTAATATGAGCAAGGGAGAATGGAGGCAGAATAAGCGGATCAAGAATGGTTTCTTTTTTTTCAGATACTTCCGGCTTTTCGGCCAGAATTTTGTTAGTGACTGCAATATATTTTTCCCCTGTCCTGGCCCATGTTATTTTTCTGCCATAATTGTATGCCTTACCCCGAAGCTCTTCAAGTACATCCGGTTTATCCAGCAATTCCATGAAAATAGATGAAAGAGTATTTGAATCATTAAAATTAAAAAGCCTTCCTCTCCCATCCGCCAATAATTCTAATGCATGCCAGTAAGGTGTGGATACTACCGCTGAGCCCACTCCTATCGCGTAGG
>DCVC01000317.1:10878-12888 GCA_002328625.1 Bacteroidales bacterium UBA2198 | reverse complement strand
CGGGATTCCCATTGTCTTAATGAAATTGTAATCAACTGCTAAACCTTCCACTTTTATTTTCGTTTCAGGATTCTCAAAATGAGGATACATCGAAGTCATCCGGCCAAGCATTGGCAGACTTTGCATTGTCCCCCCGGCCGTTATAATGCCCGGACTTGATTTCAGATTGTTTATGAATGCTGAATACCCCGTGAAATTCCTTCCAAGCTCGAGCAGTATCACATCCTTGGTATAATAACCAGGGTCCTTCTGAAGTGCGTATTTGTACTGTGAACGGATAATGAGCGTGCTGGAAACAAAAGTGCAAAAGATGACCAGCTGCAATACGATTAACGACGATCTTAAGATCTGCTTCTTCCTGCCGGTCTGAATAGCATTTTTAAGAATATCCATAACCTTCAGCCTTGACATAAAGGAAGAGGTGTATAATCCTGAACATATGCCTATTAGAACTGTAACTATAAGGTAAACTGAAATATACACAGGGATATTTGAAGAGATCACAGCCAGCCTTGTCTGGAAGAGCTTGCCTGCAGCCGGTAATGCAAACCATGTCATGACCAAAGCAATAGGGAGCACCAGCAAAATAAGGAGAATTGATTCGCTTAACAATTGGCTCCTGACATTATCCGAATGAGCACCAAAGGTTTTTCTTATACCTACTTCCTTACTCCGCGAAGCAGAAACAGCTGTAGACAGGATAATATAATTGATCGCTGCCACAAGAACGATAAGAAAAGCTATCAGTGAAAATAACCTTACATTTTTGATGTTGCCTGCAATTCCCTTATTGGCAACATTTTCCGATTTAAGATATACTTCAGCCAGGTTTTGCAGCGAATAACTTTGTTTGGGATCTTCGCTTATATTTTTTTTCTCAAATTCGGGAAACAATTTTTCAAATTCCTCAGGATCGTTTCCAGGTGCAAGACGTATCCATGTATTCCAGAAATCAAAAGTCCAGTTCACATCTGCATTTGTCACCTTAAAAGTCTGATTGATGTCGTCCAGCGTCCATCTGCTGTTTACAAAACACTGAGCCCTGAATGTTGAGTTTTGGGGAAGGTCCTTGAAAACTCCCCTGACAACAAAAAGGTTTTCCTTATTATTTATAAAGCCAGGTATTTCCTTACCAACCGGACTCTCACCCGGAAAATATCTCCCGGCCAGTTCGGCGGAGATGACAATCGAGTTCATATCACTTAAAAAATCTTCACTGGATGATCCTTCAAGAAGAGGGATAGTGAAGATATCGAATATTTCAGACGTTGCGGCCATGGCAGGCCTGACTGTAACGGATTCCTCCCCAATTCTAAGGGCCAGGCTAACAGGTCTTGTAACTGAAGCTTTTATTACCTGGGGAAATTCATCTTTCATTGCGGAAGCCAGAACATAGGGAGTGCCGGCCATGGTCTGTTTGAATTCCTCATAATAATTAAGAACCCGGTAAATGTCCTTTCTGTTTTTGTGAACATGATTGTAGCTCAGCTCATTAATTACATAAAGCAGAATAATGAACGAAGCAGCCAGTGCTATTGAAAGGCCAAGGATGTTGATGGCTGCGAATAACTTGTTTTGTCTCAGAAATCGTAGTGCAGTCTTCAGGTAATTTCTTAACATGGATCAGGTTGTTAGAACTATCAAACACTTCTTATAACTTCAAATTTATGTAATAAATCCGAAAGCGAAAATCCGAATTCCGCAATCAGCTCATTCGTACCTCAGTGACTCAACCGGATTTTTTGCCGCCGCCCTCCAACTATGCCAGCTTACAGTCATCAAAGCTATTACGAGGGTAATTATGCCAGCCAGAGCAAAGATCCACCAGCTTATCGTTGTCTGGTATGCGAAGTTCTGCAGCCATTTATGCATAATATACCAGGCAACAGGTGTAGAGATTGCGAATGCAATCAACACCCATTTCACAAAATCTTTATTCAGCATTACCAGTATTTCAGAGATCGTTGCCCCGTTTACTTTACGTATTCCTACCTCCTTTACACGACGCTG
>DCVC01000317.1:0-10739 GCA_002328625.1 Bacteroidales bacterium UBA2198 | reverse complement strand
TTTCCAATAGGATTAAGAAGATTATGTTCACTAAGGAATGTTTCGTTCACTACAACTTTCCCTTTATCTGAAGAAAGGTCGTCAGAATAAAACCGACCTGTGACTAATTGTAATCCCATCATCTCAAAGACAGGTGCATCAGCACTGAACGTATAGAAATTCAGTTGTTTTGTTTCACCATTTATATCAACTTGAGTTCCCCACTGTGAAATATCTTTACCCGGGTAATACTGAGTAAATGTAACTTTACTGATTCCCGGTATTCCTATAAGAAGGTTTTTAAGTACTTCTTTCTTGTTGGCCAATTGCTCGGTAATTTTGATCCCAATGATATTCTTCTGGTTAAAACCAAGATTATTACTTCCGAATCTTACCTGTTTCTGGATCAACACTGTAAATGCAATAAGGACAATAGCAATTATAAACTGTATTGTTACAAAAACACTCCTTAAGGAGAATCTGGTTCTGTTGGAATTTACTGTTTTTTTCAGATTGTCCACCACTCTGGATGAAGAGATCCTTAATGCAGGAATAATGCTGAAAAGTATACTTAATAAAAGGATTACTGCCAGAGATATTATTACAAAACCGACAGAATATGTTAATCTCCGACTATATTGAATCCCGGTATAACTATAGATAAAGGGATTTATTGAATTGACAATTTCGATAGCAATAATCAGTGCCGCCAGAAAGAAAATGAAAGACTCGGCAAGCACATCACGAAGTATCTGTAACTGTCTGGCTCCGACAACCTTCATGATCCCTGTCTGCTTTATTTTTTCCTGCCATTGAGAGGATGAGATGTTGATGAAATTAACCAGGGCAATCATCAGTACAAGCACGGCTACGAGGACCAGGATCTGTACTTTCTTTTTATCCCCGGAAACAAGATAATTGCTCCCGTAAAGTGTAAAATCTGAAAAATATATTTTTCTTAATGGGGTCAGGCCTGTATCTTTAAAAGTCTCCCGGTCATTTTCCGGAAAAAGGTACAGGATTTTCCTCCCTGTCTCATCAGGATTCGTTCCTTTTTTTAAAAGGAGAAACGTCTGAAAATCACGCCATCCCCATTCAGTATATTCCCCGGGTTCATACTGAACGATTTTCCGCGTAGTTATAGATGTAACTGCACTGAACGAAAGACAGGAGTTGGCTTTAGGCTCTTCAATTACAGCACTCACCATAAGGCTCTTGCTGTTGTTAAGTTTAATCATTTTGCCCATAGCTTCTTCTTGTCCGAAAAGCTTGTCCGACAATCTTTTTGTTATTACAACCGTCATAGGTTCTTTCAATGCAGTCTCAGGGGTGCCTTCAATGAAAGTATAAGTAAAGAGTTTAAAGAAGTCTTCATCAGCATAAATCAGATCGGACGTGATGGGCTCATTATTTTCGACCTGAAATACCGGAACCTCCCATGTTCCGCTGATTCTCACGGTTGATTCCACCCCGGGAATTTTCATGTCGATATGTTCTTTGAGAATCCCCGGAGTATAGACCCGGTCCTTTGATAAACCATATAAATAAACACGGTCTCCGTTCGTGTGATAGCTGTCAGTAGTAAGCTCACTATAACAATAAACGGAAATAATGATTACCAACGTCATGCTTATAGCTAAACCAAACAGATTGATCAGATTGGTAACCGGCTTCCGTAAGAAATTCCTGACTATTGTTTTAAATATGTACTTCATATCTTTATAAAATTACTTCATTAGAATCATTTTAACGTAATTATTCATACCTGAGCGCTTCCATCCCGATGCTGCGATCGGGATCTTCGCATTAAGCTATTCGTAGCGCAATGCTTCAACAGGATTTCTCGTTGCTGCTCTCCAGCTTTGCCAGCTCACAGTTAATAGCGCAATTACAAGGGTAATTAATCCGGACAGGGCAAAGATCCACCAGCTTATCGTTGTCTGGTAAGCGAAGTTCTGCAGCCATTTATGCATTGCGTACCAAGACACAGGACTGGCAATCAAAAAGGCAGCCATGATCAATTTAATATACTTCGCGTTTAGCAAAAAAATTACTTCCCGGATTTTAGCACCGTTAACCTTTCTAATCCCGATTTCCTTCGTCCTGTTATGAATCGATAATAATACAAGTGACAAAAATCCGAGGCCTGAAAGGAATATTGCGATGATAGTAAGTACTATTGCCAGCTGCCCTGTCTTCCTTTCATTCTTATACCAGGAATTAAAATCTTCGTCCAGGAAATTATAATGAATATCCCGGTCACTGACCAGTTTTGTCCATAACTGTCTTATATTCTGCAAGGCTTCCGGAACCATACCAGACTCAATTTTTACCAGAATACGTCTGACATTATTTGGTGAAACCGGGAAAAATCCCTGTGGTATAATCTCATGGTGGAATGAAGTAAAATGAATGTCTTTAACTACTCCAATAACTCTAAATGTATCATCCAGCCTGTAACGCTTTCCCAGAGGTCCATCTTCCCAACCCAGTGTTTTGACTGCCGTTTCGTTTAAGACAACAGCATTGTTATCTGTAGAAAACTCCGGATCAAAAAAACGGCCTTTTACAATCTGCATATCAAGGGTAGATAAATAATCATAATCACAATAAAAAACTGCAACATGAGTATTGAATGCAGCTGAATCGACAGGAAGTCCCCAGTGAGAATAGTCAGCCACTCCCGGTACTTCGCGACATACAGAAACATTACGGATCCCGTTTGTTTTTTTCAATTCTGACTTAAAGACTTCCTGCTTAGGGCCAAGCTTATCAGCGTTTTTGATCACAAGTACCTGATTGCTCTTCAATGACTGATTGATTGTTGTATTAATATACCTCAGCTGCCTGAAAACTACAAAGGATCCGAATATTAAAAAGATACATATAGCAAATTGTGATATCTGGAATACCCTTTGTATATAATATTGTTTTACGGATGGATCGGCTTTTTCTTTTAAATAGTCAACCATTTTTTTTGATGAATAGAGATTAGCCGGGTAAATACCGTTTATTATTCCAATCAATAAGGCAAAAATTAGTGTTGCACCCATCCAGTAAGGATTATTATAAAACTTAAGGTCAAGATCACGTTCCACAAAGTCATTAAAGATCGGGCTTATCAAATCCAGAAAAAACAGTGCAACAATTAATGCAACAAACGTTAGTATCAGGGATTCGATAATGTATGTCCTGAAATAAAAGTATTTACCTGCACCCCATATTTTATTGATCCCGAATGCCTTGTGCCTCGACACTCCCTCCGAAACAGTGAGGTTGATGAAATTCAAGCATGAAACAATGATTATCAGTAAAACAAGGGATGGGAAAATATATATGCTGGAATAACTCCCTTTGGTTGTTTCATATTCATTGTAGTTTACATTTGTATTAAGATGGATATCTGTTAGAGGCTGTAGCAGATATGTTGATCTTGCATAATCGTAATACTGTTTGCCATAGAATGATTCCATGAATTTTGGTAATTTCTCCTCCACGGTTTTCTCATTATACGGGTTTTTCAGCCGGATATATGTCATAAGCATATGGTTCGTGGGATTCGAGTTACGGTATGTGATAAATGATTGCAACGACAAAATAAAATTACCCTTAAAGTGCGAGTTTGTGGGGAAATCTTCATAAACACCCTGTACAGAAAACAACCTGTTCTGTTCAGAAAAACGACTCCCTTCAAATTCAATTACTTTGCCAACAGGATCCTCCTTCCCGAACAAATTGGCTGCGATACTCTTACTTATAATTACAGAACCGGGATTATGAAGAGCGGTGCTTTTATCCCCTGCAACAAGCTCCATTCTGAACGTGGGAAAAAATGATGAATCGGCAGCCAGCATTACATCCTGATTATAAATCGTGCCGCCGACTATAGCATCCTGACCATATAGAGGCCAGATACGGGTACCTGTTTCAATTTCCGGGAAGTTCTGGAGCAAGGCGGGGAAAAAAGGGACTGATGTATAAACACCAAATTTCTTATCCTCCTGCCAGTTCCTGATAATCCTGAAAATCTTCTCGTAACCGGGGAAATTACGGTCATAACTTCTTTCTTGCTGAACAAACGACCATATTAACATCGCAGGGATTATGGCTAGAGTAATCCCGACTATCTTTACAAGACTGTTAAACTTCTTACGGTATATAGCTCTTAATATTTGTCTTATAAAATATCCATTCATATGATGGCTGTCTGATTAGTGATATTCCAATACATTTATAATAAATAGAGTCTCGGCGACGATTATTTGCTCCTGTTCTCCTGCATCAGTTGATCCATGGTTTATTAACAATTAATTATATCTATAGCAGTAACATAACTATAATTATGCCATGATTATATATACCTCATTTACAATTTGTTTCAAAATTTGTCCTGTCATTAACGTAAAATATTTTTACATTTTTACGTAAAATATTTTTACATTCTTTTGATTTTTCGAATCACTTATCTTAACTTACCACAGATTTCTCGGAATTGCACGGAAAAGATACGGATTTATATTTCCGTGTTAATCCATGCTGTATGTAGTAAAAGAAATCTGTTCTGTGAATCCTGAAATTAAAAAAATATGTCCTTCCAAAACGGAAATATATTGATTGTTGATGATAACAAGAGTATCCTCAGCACTCTTGAAATATTACTTTCGCCTGAATTCAGAGAAGTCACAGCCATATCCAATCCCAACCAGATCCCCTCGGAACTGAGAAAAAAGGGTTACGACGTTGTTCTTCTCGATATGAATTTCAGTGCCGGGATCAATACCGGAAATGAAGGGATCTACTGGCTGGAGAGAATTAAAGAAATCGCACCGGAGATATCAGTTGTAATGATTACCGCTTATGGAGATATTGATCTTGCAGTTAAGGCTCTCAAAGCCGGTGCCTCGGATTTCATTCTGAAACCATGGGATAATGAAAAAATCCTTGCAACCGTTAGACTTGCCATACAGCTTAACCTTTCAAAGAAAGAGGTCAAACAGCTCAGGGAGCGTGAAACTGTACTGAAAAAGGAAATAAATCGCGATCAGAAATACATAATAGGTTCATCACCCCAGATTTTAAATGTGCTTGGGCTGGCCAGAAAAGTAGCAAAGACCGATGCCAACATTCTGATAACCGGGGAAAACGGCACAGGGAAAGAGATTATAGCCCAGGAAATACATCGCTTATCGAACAGGGCAGGTGAATTACTGGTAACCGTCGACATGGGTGCACTAAGTGAAACCCTGTTTGAAAGTGAACTATTCGGACACGTTAAAGGCGCATTTACCGATGCAAAGGACAACAGGCAGGGGAAATTTGAAGTTGCTGATAAAGGCACTTTATTTCTTGATGAGATAGGCAATCTTCCTTTACATCTTCAGCCAAAATTGCTTTCAGCAATCGAGAACCGCCAGATTTCCAGGATCGGCTCAAACACCGTCATTTCAACCAACATAAGACTTATTAGTGCTACCAACAGGAACCTGGAAAGCATGGTTCGGGACGGCCTGTTCCGGGAAGATCTTCTTTATCGTATCAATACGATCCAGATAGTATTACCGCCACTCAGGGAAAGGGGAAATGATATCAGTATCCTGGCAGAGTTCTTTCTGAAGAAATATTCTTACAGATATAATAAGACAAACCTCCGGATTAACCAGCAGGCGCACGAAAAAATGCTAAGGTATCAGTGGCCTGGTAATATCCGCGAACTTCAGCATACGATAGAAAAAGCCGTAATACTTTGCGAGACATCTGTGATTAAACCCGATGATCTGTTCTTCAGACATCCAGGAATAACCAGCAACAGGACTGTTAATACAATTGATGAGATGACAAAACAGATGATGCTGGAAGCTCTTGAAAAAAATGACGGCAACTTCACAGCCGCTGCTTCACAGCTTGGAATTACAAGACAGACGTTATATAACAAACTTCGAAAACCAGGGTAAAATGATCAGTAAAAGTCTTTATATTAATATTGTAATAAGGATATCTCTTATTGTTGTCCTCTCTGCCCTCCTGGGTTATTTAATTGTGGAAGAACAATCTCTGCGTTTTTCATTTATCTGTTTCCTGGCGATTATATTGATAACAGTCAGTCTGATATCATATTTAAACAAGACCAACAGAAACATCCGGTTCTTTTTTGACTCTGTCAGGAACGATGATTCAAATCTATCTTTTTCTGTCGATGCTAAAAGTGGCAACCTGAGAGAACTGTATCTGAGCATGAATAATGTCAACCAGCAGATACAATCGTTAAAAATAGAAAACAGGAAGCAGGAACAATATTTTCAGAAAATCCTTGAGCATCTGGCCGCAGGTATAATAACATACAACACCAAAGGATTTGTTCTTCATGCAAATACGGCTGCAAGGAGGCTCCTTTCAATGGAAGTGCTGACTCATTTAAAGCAGATAGAAAGAATTGATAAGAATTTGTTCCAGGCTATCAAAGATCTTAAGCCATTTGAACGTCGTCTCGTGGCAATTAATACAAACCAGGGTGAGATACAGTTATTGCTGAAATCGACCTCCTTTGGAACGAATGAAAATGAACTTATTATACTATCAATCCAGGACATAAAACATGAACTTGATGAAAAGGAGGTTGAATCGTGGATGAGGCTGATAAGGGTTTTAATGCATGAAATAATGAATTCCATCACTCCGATAACTTCTCTGGCCGAATCTCTTTCAAATATTTATCGTTCGGATGAAATGCCGGTTCCGGCAGAAGAGGTTACGGATAAGACCATTGCTACCACACTGCAGGGGCTGAATGTCATAAAGGAGCAGGGGAAAGGGTTGATGTCGTTTGTTGACTCGTTCCGTAAGCTTACCCGCATCCCTAAACCTGATATGAAAATTTTCAGGGTTTCTGAACTTTTTTCAAGAGTAAAGATCCTGAGCGATTCCTTTGAAAACGAAAATAAGGCAGAAATATCTTTTCATAACATAGATCCTGACCTTGAAATCTTTGCAGATGAGAATCTGATATCCCTGGTGCTTTTAAATCTTATCAAAAATGCAGTTGAAGCAAATGAGGATAATCCGGATTGTAAAATAAAAGTTATTGCCGGGATTGATGCGGGACATCTCCCTGAAATATGCGTAATTGATAACGGACCCGGGATCACCAAAGAGTATCTGGAAGAGATATTCATTCCATTTTTCACAACCAGGGAAAAAGGATCCGGAATAGGGCTGAGCGTTTCAAGACAGATCATGGGAGCTCATGGCGGCACATTGAAGGTCAGTTCAATCCCGGGTAAAGAAACCTTATTCTGTATGAGTTTTAAAAACTGAAATGATATCCGGGAAATAGATATTAAATTTGCAGGCACTTTCCTGCAAATGAAAGAAAACGGAATTACAAATCTATACAGTGGTCATCCACATCTGAATGGCCTGATTGAGTCGATAAGGTCTGAAAGACCCGGAAAAATCCGGCTTGAAGGTTTGACAGGATCATCGAAAGCTTGTATCCTGTGTGATCTTTTTACCAGAACCCAGCTTATTCATGTTGTGGTGATCCCCGAAAAAGAAGAGTCAGCTTACTTTTATAATGATCTTACAGCTCTCCTGGGAAATGATTCTGTGTTCTTCTTCCCTTCTACTTATAAGAGATCTGTACAGTACGAACAGACAGAACCGGCAAATATTGTTCTTCGCACTGAAGTTTTAAACCATCTGGCTTCAGGTAAAAGGAAAGGGATAATTGTTGCATACCCCGAGTCAGTAATGGAGAAGGTTGTCAGCCGTAAAAACCTGAAAAAGAACACTTTCATTATTAACCAGGAAGACAGGATCTCACTTGAGTTCATGGAAGAGGTTTTGCAGGAATACAATTTTGAGAGGGTTGATTTTGTTTATGAACCTGGCCAGTATTCAATACGAGGAAGCATAGCCGACGTTTTTTCATATTCGGCTGATATGCCATACCGTATCGACTTTTTTGGCGAAATAGTCGAAACAATCAGATCTTTTAATACAGATGACCAGCTCTCGGTCAGTCATTTTAAGCAGATCGCCATAATCCCAAATATCCAGGATATCTCAATTGAAGAAATAAGTGATTCCTTTACTGACTTTTTACCCCCGTCTTCATTAATGTGGATAGAGGATCCTCAGTTCATAAGGGAAAAGATCAACAATATCTTCCGCGTGGCTGCAATGCGCGATGAATCAGGACTTACAACTGATAAGAGAGATATTGTAATGACGGGTGACAGATTCTTTGAACATTGTAATAAATTCAGATTGATTGAGTTCGGCAAAAAGAGTATATCGGGATCTGAGGTGTCGTTTAATTTCTCTACAGAGCAACAACCTGTCTTTAATAAAAATTTTGAGTTGCTTTCCGAAAAGCTTGTAACAAATGATAGAAATGGTTACACAACATTTATTATATCAGAAAGCCAATCGCAGATTGACAGGTTAAAAGATATTTTTGCTGAAACCAACCCGAATGTACATTTCACACCACTATTGCTGAACCTTCACAGCGGATTCACAGATCATGATCTTAAAATATCAATATTTACCGATCATCAGATATTTGACAGGTATCATAAATTCAAAATAAGAGGCTACTTCACCAGGAGGGAGAGTATTTCAATAAAAGAGCTGACAGGACTGAATCCAGGTGATTATGTTGTACATATAGATCATGGTATCGGCAGGTTCGGGGGACTCGAAAAGATAGAAGTAAATGGCAGGATACAGGAAGCGATCAAGCTTGTTTACAGGGATAATGATATCCTTTATGTAGGGATTCATTCTCTTCATCGCATTTCAAAATACAAAGGGAAAGATAACACAGAACCAAGAATTTACAAGCTCGGTACAGGTGCATGGCAAAAACTGAAGCAGAGTACAAAAAAACGGGTAAAGGATATTGCAAAAGATCTTATCCGGCTTTATGCAAAAAGGATGTCTATTGATGGGTACTCCTTTTCACCTGATTCATATCTTCAGCGTGAGCTTGAAGCTTCATTCATTTATGAAGATACTCCCGATCAGATCAGCGCTACCCTGGCCATAAAAGAGGACATGGAGGCTTCTCATCCGATGGATCGTCTGGTATGCGGCGATGTTGGGTTCGGGAAGACAGAGGTGGCAATAAGAGCTGCCTTTAAGTCGGTATCCGACAGTAAACAGACGGCTCTCCTCGTGCCAACAACTATTCTTGCTCTTCAGCATTACAAAACTTTCACATCGAGGTTAAAAGATTTCCCTTGCAACATTGATTATATAAGCCGTCATAGAAAACCAGCCGACCAGAAAAAAATTATTTCCCGACTGGCTGATGGCAAGATTGACATCATTATTGGAACACATAAGCTTGTCGGGCAGGAGGTCAGATTCAGGGATCTTGGTCTTCTGATAATTGATGAAGAACAGAGGTTTGGTGTTTCTGTTAAGGAGAAACTGAAGAAGTTAAAAGCCAATGTTGATACTCTTACTCTTACCGCAACGCCGATTCCCCGCACCCTGCAATTCTCACTTATGGGTGCACGCGATTTATCCATCATTAATACTCCCCCTCCGAACCGCATGCCTATAGTAACTGAATTGCACGGCTTTAATGAAGAGATCATTAAAGAAGGCATTGAGTATGAAGTATCGCGTAATGGACAGGTCTTTTTTATTCATAACAGGGTTGAAAATATAAAAGAGATACAGGCAAAAATAAGTCGTATTTGTCCCAATGTCAAGATCGCTGTTGTGCATGGCAAAATGGAAGGAAGGGAGATTGAAAATGTGATGTTCGACTTCATACAGGGGGATTATGATGTCCTGGTGGCCACAACTATTATAGAATCGGGACTGGATATCCCGAACGCCAATACCATTTTCATTAATGATGCTCATCATTTCGGATTATCTGAGCTGCATCAGCTTAGAGGCAGGGTGGGCCGCTCAAACAGGAAAGCTTTTTGTTATCTGATGGCGCCTCCCCTGAGTACAGTCACCTCCGAAGCAAGAAGAAGGCTAAAA
This sequence comes from Bacteroidales bacterium UBA2198, assembly GCA_002328625.1. GTDB lineage: Bacteria > Bacteroidota > Bacteroidia > Bacteroidales > VadinHA17 > LD21. Next base: position 755 of record DCVC01000317.1, on the reverse strand, counting down.
GCAATAGAAGAGTTTTCAGAACTAGGCAGTGGATTTAATATCGCCATGCAGGACCTTGACATAAGAGGTTCCGGTAACCTTCTGGGTAGGGAACAGAGTGGTTTCATAGCAGATGTCGGTTTTGAAACCTACCAGAGGATACTAAATGAAGCAATGACAGAATTGAGAGAATCGGAAACTGTTTCTTTTCATACGGAAGGAACAGAGGTACCTGTATCAGCCAGTGAACAGAAAGTCAAGAAATACGTTACTGATTTTCAGATTGATACCGATCTTGAGATTATGTTTCCCGACGAATACGTTTCAAATATCTCTGAAAGGATAAGGCTATACAAGGAGTTGAATGAAATTGAAACGGATGAATCATTAACATCATTTGAGAAGAGACTTATTGACAGGTTTGGATCGGTTCCTCTGCCTGCTGCGGCACTTTTAGATATAGTAAGAATCAAGTGGATTGCCATGGAACTGGGCATCGAAAAAATATTCCTTAAAAATAATCTGCTTATAGCATACTTTATTTCTGATCCGAAATCAGAATTCTACCGAAATCAATTATTTGTCTCGATAATGAATTATGTAAATATAAGACATAAGCAGATGACCGTCAAGCAAAAGGAGTCGAAGTTGAGTCTTACTGTCATTGATGTAAAATCTGTAAAGTCGGCGATTAAAATACTCCAGGATATGCTTAACTCATCATCTGTTATCCTCCCTTAAACAGTTCTTAACCAGATCCTCACTCTTCTTTACAG
>DCVC01000312.1:3136-13955 GCA_002328625.1 Bacteroidales bacterium UBA2198 | reverse complement strand
ACTTCTATTAAACGGCAATTGATAATATACTTTTATATTCTGCTTCCGTTACCGTTGGCTTCAGCCAACGGCTCAGAGCTCCCCCTCCTGCTCCGGGCTTTAGCCCAAAAATTGAGGGACTAAAGTCCTTGTATTAAGAGGGAATTCCTGTTTGCCGTCAGCTGAAGCAGACGGCAACTGAAAAATACAAGAATCTTTTACTAGCCACCGGCTTAAGCTGACTGCTATTAAACGGCAATTGATAAGATACTTTTATATTCTGCTTCCGTTACCGTTGGCTTCAGCCAACGGCTCAGAGCTCCCCCTCCTGCTCAGGGCTTCAGCCCAATGTGTCTTGGACTGAAGTTCTTCTCAGAAAGGACCTCTGTAACCGCGGCTAAAACCGACGGCAACTGAACACCTGAAAATTCTTATTTCTGACTACTGTCTACTACCTCTAAAAAGACACCGATCACAGATCCGCACCAACAGTTGTCCAGTCTCACTCCGTAAACCCGATTACAACCGGTACAGTTAGAAAAAATTACTTTACTTATTAATTTCGTTACAGTAACTAACAAGCTTAACAACATCTGGTACTCTTTTAAAATCAATCTTGTTACTGCTGATAAACTGATCTAATTCTTTCTGTTTCTTCTGAAAAAGCTTTACGAACTGGCGCCTGTTCGAAAAATTCTGCATTGTCCCGTCTTCCCTTCTGATCCAGTATATATTAGCCTCAACAACATTGTATCCCGGTGGTATTTCAAGGTTGTATGTACCATTGTATGCATACATCTGTCGTAAATTTGTTGGACCGGTTGAACGTGATTTCTGGCCATAACCAATAGAAGATCCCTCCTGCTCCACATTGCTTTTATTCTGGATAAATAAAGAAAGAGGGGCTATAAGTGCAACTTCGTAGAAAGCCTTCTGAAATGGAATAAAGACCCGGTTTGCCATATAAACAGTATCGATCAGCTGCGGATGATCCATAACCATGTATCGGCCATTCTGTAGGAACACCAATTCCTGATCAACAAGATTATAATTCAATACGGCACTCTTCTTTTCCCCTGATTTGAATTTTACAACACTCCTGGTAAATTCAGGAAGGAGTAAGTTGGGAAGGTTTTTTGCAGAATCGAGCTGGGCAGAAACCTGTGAAGCGCCGGATACAAGGATTAAAGAAACAAGAGTACTTTTCGCAAACCATTTAATCTTTATCATGATATTAGTAATTTAATTTACAAATATTTCCTGGTCAGTAAAAGCATCAAAAATCCTGCCAGCATTAAATATTAAAATGTGTGTGTTAACCACAGTGTTGGACTGAGTTTAACGGAGTAACACTGTTTGGCTTATTGAGTGATTAATTCCCTTAAATGATTTGGAAAATCTATTTACAGCTCCTTGTAACTCAGCGTAATACTTTGTGTAACTTCTTTGTTAGTAATTATTTATAATTGTTTTATTCTTTTATTTTCTTCCGGAGATCCTCTACTAATCTGTTCTTTTCTGTCAATTCTTTCTCCAGTCCGTTTATTTTCACATTAAGGTTTTCAACCTTTATGTTGAGCTTACCGATATCATCTTTCAGCCCTGATATTTCACGGTTCAATTTTGCTTTGTCATCCTCAAGACCTTTAATGATCGGCGTATAAACCGATTTGGCATAGAACCATGCTGTCAGATACCCGATCACTCCTGCCACCAGGAGGAGGGCAATAATCAGAATTATTGCAGCTGTATTTGACATCGCCAGCATTATTATTAATGGTTTCATGATTTTGTGTTTTTATTTCTTTATTGTTATCTCTGTTCTTCTGTTTTTGGCTCTTCCTTCGCTGGTGGTATTATCAGCGGCGGGTTGGTCTTCACCTTTGGAATCAATTGTGACCCTGCTCTGAGGTATCCCTTTTGTTTCAAGATATTTCAGAACAGTCCGGGCCCGTTTAAGTCCCAGTTCCAGGTTATATGGCTGATTGCCAATATAATCGGTATGTCCTGTTACAACGATAGTTGATTCGGGGTGTTTTTCGAGCCAGGCTTTAAACTCAGCTGCGCTTGCTTCTGCTTGCGGATCGGGCGTGAATCTGGATTTGTCAAATTCAAAGTAGATCGTAAGGTCTTTGGGTACCGGCTCTACAGGCTGAGCCGGTGGTTCTGCCACTTCTGCTGTGGGTTCCGGAACTGTTTGTATTGTAACAGGTTCCTGCATGGCAGGCCTTAGCCTTGTAACAAACAGCCATGTTGAGAAAAGGGACCAGATAACAAAAACAACAAGTCCGGTAATAAGGATTCTCATTTCTTAACAAATTTTGGTTTCTAGATCAGGTATTATCCTTACAAGTTAGCAATATTTTCAGAATTAAACAAATTCTTTATGAAAAAACTGAGTTATAATTGAATAAACTTACTCCTGATTCGGAAGTTGTATCCTTTCATGGGTCGCTACAGATCAATTTATTAAAAATTATTACCTTTAAAACTTCTCCCATTGAATGCATATGAAAATAGGCATAATTACAGATATCCATGAAAATGTGCAAATGCTCAGGGAAGCGTTCAGACTGGCATCTGTTCATAAATGTGATGAGATTGTCTGCCTTGGGGATATTGCCGGGTTTGATCAGAGGTTCTATACTGTAAATACCGGGAGGAGCGCCAGGACATGTCTGGAAATGGTAAGATCCAATTGCCGATGGATTGTACCTGGTAATCACGATCTTTTTGCTGCGGGAAGAATACCTTCATATACCAACGGATTTAAATACCCTGATATGTGGTTTGAAATGAATGCAATGGAGAGAAAAAATGCAGCACATGGCAAGGTATGGTGCTATGATGGTGATGCACCAAATGACCTGGTTGAGGATGACAGGCTGTTTATAAAATCATTGCCTGAATACGTTACCTTATCATTTAACGGGATTGCCTCCCTTTTTTCACATTACATTTATCCCGATTTTACAGGATCAACAACTCAGTATCTTAAAAGGAACTATCAGCTTCATGGCCTTTGGGAATTTATGAATCTGCAAAAAGTAAAATATTCCTTTTCCGGCCATTCACACAATCACTTTGCAGGTATAGCTTACAAGGGGAGAGGATTCTTTTTGCAGGCAATCCACTCTGTTCCGTTACAAAGCTTTAACCTGGGTGATGAAATGTTAATGATCCTCCTTCCTCCGCTTGCAGGAGAGAAAGGGAGATCCGGCTTCTCAATAATCGATCTGGATCGTATGAAGCTGGACATCATTGCAGTAAACACCGCTTAAGATTAATCAAATGAAACAATTATCCGGAAGACGCTTGAAAAAGATCTTCATACCAAAAATTGATCTTCCTGCATTATTTGCTTTCGCCTTTTTTGCTGGTCTGATCTTCTTTTACCTTATCCCTGGCTTTGAAAAGGCAATGATGGATCGTAAAAGAGAATTGATCTATGAAATAACTTCTTCTGCATACAGCCTGCTTGAATATTACCACTCTCTCGAAATTAATGGAACCCTTGAAAGGAAAGAAGCAGAGGAACAGGCCAGATCAGCAGTCAATACAATAAGATATGGTGATGAAGGTAAAGATTATCTGTGGATAACAGACATGTCCCCCCGAATGATCATACACCCATACAGACCTGACCTGAACGGAAAAGATCTTACGGATTTCCGGGACTCCAAGGGTAAAACCATTTTTGTGGAATTTGTAAAAGCAGTATCACCTTCGGGCGAAAGCTATGTTGAATACATGTGGCAATGGAATGATGACTCAACAAGGATCGTCCCCAAATTGTCATACGTAAGGAAATTCGAACCATGGAGCTGGATTGTCGGCACAGGAATTTATATTGAGGATGTGCAGGCTGAAATTAACAGAATGGAGTTAAGGGCACTTATTATATCAGGTATCATTGGGGTTGCGATAATTATCCTTCTGTTAGCTATATCCAGACAAAGCCATAAGATTGAACAGAAAAGGAACGATGCAGAGGAAGAACTACGAAAATCGAGAGAACTCTACAGAACTCTCGCTGAAGCAGCATCGGAAGGGGTAATGATATGGTCGGGGCAGAAACTCCAGGCTAATAAAACACTATTGTCCTGGCTTGGATATACCGGTGAGGAGATTCAAAATATACCTCTTAAGCAGATCTTATTATCCCATGAAACAGGAGAATTCAATGATTCAGATACCCTTTATGAAGAGCTAAGCACCAGACGATATGTAGAGTGTGTCCTTAAGAAAAAAGATGAAAATATTATTAAGTCGCATGCCAATCTTTCCAGGATACTACTTGGAGATATGAGAGCTGTGCTGATAGTTTTCCGACCGGTTGAAAGCATTTCCATTCAACCCGGATACATCCCCCAGCCCCCTCTGATGAATAGTATCATAACCGGTTTTTTCCGTATAACATTTGGCAGAAAGAACAGGTTTCTGCATGCCACCAGACCGGCACTGCAAATACTGGGATTCAATAGCTTACAGGATCTGACCCCTCATACAATCGATTCATTCTTTGTAAATCCGCTTCAGTTCAAAGAATTTCGCTCGGCATTGGCAGCCAGGAAAGACATATTCAATAAAGAAGTTCTGCTGCGGCGCTACGGCGGTGAACAGTTTTGGGCCCTGGTAAGTGTCATGGTTGTTGAATCAAATGCGGAGGGTACATGGTGCGAGGGAACTATTGAACCACTGGCTGCCAGTTCTTTTAATAACAACTCACTCAATATTGATCTGATTGAATACAGTTCATCATTTATCATGAATGCCCCTGTTTCCTCCATCTCAAGGCCACATATCGAATGTCACGAAAACATATCAGTCAGGCGTGCTGTATCGATAATGATGGAAAACAGCACCCATGTAGTTGTTGTCATCAACAAGAATAGAGAACCCATGGGAATTATTGACTCAGAAGCAATAGGGTACAGGCTGGCGCAAGGTATCTCACCTGAAACAGCAATATACAGACTGATGAGTTCACCTCCTTCATTTGTCAGTAACAATTCGAGTATCAGCGAAGCATATAATATGATTCACACGAGCCTCAGAAAATGTCTTCTCGTTTTATCGGAACAGAATGAAGTTTCCGGAATCGTAACTGCTGATGAACTGACAGGGGTTTTTTCCAAAGCTCCAAAATTGATAATATCGGAAATAGAAAATGCCGGTTCCATTTTTGCTCTGCAGACCATTTTTCTAAACAGCAGGAAAACAGCCATTTCAATGATACTGGGACATGCTGATCCGTCCGCTGTAACTATGTATCTCTCAACTTTAGCCGATGCCTTTTGTAAAAGAGTTCTGACACTTTGTTTGGAGGAGGCAGGAGAACCACCATGCAGGTTTGCGTTTATTCAGACAGGCAGCGCCGGTAGAAGAGAACAGACACTTTTAACCGACCAGGATAATGCTATAATTTTCGAAAACCTGAAAGGAGAAAAACTGAAGGAAGCTGAAACCTATTTTGTATCACTTGGGAAAAAAGTAAATGAAATGCTTTCCTCAACAGGATATAATCTGTGCAGGGGGCAAAACATGGCTGGCAATCCGAAATGGTGTCAGCCTCTTGACAAATGGAAGAAGTATTTTTCTGACTGGATTAAAATGCCAGGGCCTGAAGAGCTTCTTGAGATCAGTATCTTTTTCGATTTCAGGTTTTGTTACGGCTCCTCGGGCTTATCTGATGAACTACGTGAATATATTAAAAAAGACCTGAAAACCAATGATATATTCTTTCATCACATGACAGCAGCATGGAAACAGTTTAATCCTCCGGCCAATATTCTTTCGGTTAACAATACTGATATTAAAAGGCTCATTATGCCCCTCACCGGGATCATAAGACTATATGCACTTAAATACGGGATTAACGGATTGTCAACGTCTGAAAGGATCATTGATCTGTATTCCGGGAAACATCTTAATCATCTTCTTCTTTTTGAAACACTTAGAGCTTACAAAGATCTTTCTTCAATCCGTCTTAACCATCAGATGGGCTGTATTAACAAAGGGAAAGAACCTGATAATCTTGTTGACTTTCTCCTTATTAACAGCGACTTGTATAATTATGCAGAACGGGCTGTTATTACAATCAACAACCTCATACTAAAAGCAGGCAGCGATTTCTATACCGATACCATTTAGAACCTGTATATTGAGCTTAGAAGGATTCTCATGTTGCTTACATTGTTTGTGTTTATGACCTTCCCGTCATTCTGCATTGCACCATAAGCTGCTGTTGTATTCTCAATTTCTGCCGCAAAACTCAGGCGCCCCCCGGTTACCATTAGTCGCGGTGATATCCTGAACAGATTATCAATGTTAGTACCACGGCCGTAAACAGATCCTGAAATACTTTCGGCAGCTCCAAGATTTTTGCTGAATCCTGTAAAAAGCCCAAATACAATTTTTTTCCCGTTGGTGCTCAGGTCAGCCCATAAGCTGCCTGTTCTCAGGTTTGTGTATGTTTTTGTTTGCTCAAACAATCCTGATATGCTTGATACAGCATAGCCTCCGATCATCATCAGGTCGCTTGAATTCTGACCATAAAATCCCATTAAAAGGATATTAAGGGGAGCCGTTTTAACCTTAAGATTTGCGAATGCTGAGAGACTGCCTATTCTGGCGTTTGTTTCAACATTTAATGAACTCTTGAGCTCCGGCCGGAGTCTTTTATAATCCAGGCCGGCCCATGCAGTAAGATTTTTTCCTGCAGGCGCACGTAGCTGTAAATTAAGTCCGGGAATTCCACTGTTCCGTAAATATTTATTGCTGTTCCCGTCAGGACCGGGTGAAGTGAAATCACGTTGTGAGTAGGCTGTCAGAGTAAAACCTGCCTCACCTGCTTTAAGGGTCAGTCTTACCTGAGGATTCCTGCTGAAAGGAGTAAAAGGTGCCCCCGTATTGAAACTGATGGTTCCCGGGAAACTCTCCGTCAGGAACATCGGGTGCCAGAATTGTCCGATCAGAAGTGTTGTTGCTGTCCAGTCCAGCCTGACGTAAGCATGCCTTAATCTGAATCCGTTCAGATCGCTCTCGCTGGTTCCAAAAAATTCAGCTTCAATTAACCCTGCACTCTTCGCCCCAAAAGCATCAGGTCCTGTGATATCTCCTTTAATCCTGGTCTGAATATTAAGTATATGAAAACTCGGATTGGCATTGATATCATTGCCGGCTAAATCATAAAGCACATTATCCGGAAAAAGGTAGAAATGTCCCTCACGTAAACCGTTTGATGCACNNAATATTACATTTATACGTTTCATCACTTTTATTGTTAATATGTTTTAAATATACATTTCATTCGCTGAAATTTACCAGTCAGTTTTTTTGCCATTTATTTCTTATTCTTGTCGGGAGGGAAAAGCGACTCAATGAGTGTTGGTTTAACCGGGTTTCCCCCTGTCAGGACACTCAGATTACTTTTTGCCGTTCTGTTATCTTTCCATAAAGCAAGGGCTTTCTGGTAATAAGCAAAAGACGAATCGGGATTCAGCATATGACGGTAAATCGTCCCTTTGTTGGTAAAGCTTACCGACAGCCTCCTGGGGGTTTCAACCTGAGCAGTGACAATATTTTTCACCCGTCTTGCAAGAACCTTATTAAAATTAAACCCTTTAAATGCCGGATCATCCGCTTTCATAAACGGACTCAGTTTCTCATTAATTTCTTCCGGAGAGAGTCCATCCCAGTCAGAAATCCATTTTTTGTAGGCAATAATGCTACTGTCGCAATATTTCATCGATAGTGCAAGTAGTTTGTTCTTTTCCGCTTCATTAATTGTGCTGTCGTAAATTGCCATCAACAGAAGGGAACTGCATTTATTATTATATATAAGTCCTGCCTCAAATGAAGAGCTGTAATCAGGCAAAGCATTGAAAATGGCAAATGCTGAATCGAGAAGGGAAAATGCGCTGATAGTGCTTACAACTCCTGAAATTTTTTCGTATTCTAAAAGGTATTCCCTGGCTTTTCTGATTCGCGGATCCTCCGACCTATTTATGCCACGGTAATAAAAAAAAGCAAAGATGACAGCGGTTATTGATACTATGAAGGTGATAGCAAGTATCACCTTCGTTCCGTGTGATATTATTAATATTTCTCTTACCCGCATTAATTATGAACCTGTTCAGCAAGAAATTTTTTGATCTCCAACGGAGTTGGCTTCGTGAGCTTTGAGACAATTATATTCACGATTATTGCCAGTGGTGCGCCTAACCAGGCAAAATACCAAACGTTAAGCCAATATGAAATAAAAGCCTGACCAGGAAGGTTGCCTCCGCTCAATCCGGCAATAAAATAGGTTATTGATATTATTGTGATAAGAATGCCTGTAAAGAGACCAGCTTTTGCACCTGCACGGTTTGAACCGCTCCACCATATTCCAAGCAGGAAAAGCGGGAAAATTGTGCAGGCAGCCATTGAAAAGGCCACTGAAACCAGCTGGGCTATTAATCCCAGTTTAAGAAGGGCAACCACTGTGACTGCCAGGGCCATTATGATTGTACCTATCCTTGCAACCTTCAACTGTTTCTTTGGTGTTGAATCAGGATTAATTACCCTTACATAAAGATCGTGTGAAAAAGCAGAAGCTCCTGCTACAAGGAGTCCTGATACTGTGGAAAACGCTGCAGAGATGGCTCCTGCAGCAAGCAGCCCGACAATAAGGGAGTTAACACCTGCAAGCTGTGCTGTATAGACAACAATAGCATCCTTTGCCAGGACACCTACTTCCGGGTTAGAAGAAAGCAGTTTCCCGAATGTTGAATAAGCCGGGGCAGTCCAATAGACAAGGCAAATAAAAAAGAGCCCCCAAACAACCGACCATCGGGCATCGGTAACCTTTGGCACCACATAAAAACGCTGGATAACATGCGGTAAACCGGCAGTTCCAACCATTAATGAGAAGCAAATAGCAATCCACTGAAAGAAAGTTGTTCCGGTTGAGGGATCCCATGGCATAGCAAATTCGGGACTGGGAACTATGGCAAAATTATGACCGTATGCATTAAGCAAAGCCACACCGTTTGAAATATTAGGGGCAGGAATACCCTGAACAATATCAGTCACGGCCGCACCATAACCAATCTGGGGCAGAAGCCAGAAATAATCAAATTTAAATGCCATAATAAATACCGGTATCAGGAATGAACTTACAATTATTACATATTGTATCTGCATATTTTTTGTAGCACCTATCATTCCTGAAATCAATGTATATAATAAAACCACAGAAGCTCCGATTATAACTGCCCATGCATAATCAAGGCCCATGATCCATTTAAACATCAGCCCAATACCACCAAACTGTCCTACGCAATAAGCAAATGAGATTAAGATTGTAAAAATAGCGCTGACAATCCTCAGGTCACGAGAATAGTACCGGTCACCAATAAAATCGGGAGCCGTGTATTTACCATATTTTCTGATCTGGGCAGCCATAAGAATAAGAAGTAAAACATATCCTCCCGTCCATCCAACAACATAAGCCAGACCGTTATATCCGAAACCGTACATCATGCCGGCCATTCCCAGGACAGAAGCAGCACTCATCCAGTTGGAGGCAATGGCCATGCCAGAACCTACCCTCGAAATTTTACGGCCTGCAGCATAGTAATCGGCCGGATCTTTTGCACGGAAAAAAATTCCCACAAGCACAAATATCACCAGAATGGCAATAAGAATAATGGCAGGACCTGTTTTAAAACTGCCTTCCAGTTGTGTAAGGCTCTCTGCTTTTAGTGACAGGACACCTGAAAAGAGAAGAATCAAGGATAAATATATCTTTTTCATACTTTAACGATTTATACTATTCGACAATTCCCTCTTTTTTTAACCGCCACTCAACCAGAATATTATACGCTATACATAAAGCTATGAAGAGTATCAGCAGAAACACCGCAGTATAAAAATAATGGAAAGGAAATCCCAGAAACTTAGTGTCAGTTAATACTGACTGATTATGAGTAAGATAAAATTTCATTATTTCCGGTATTCGGGCAAGGGAAGCATCCTGAAGTGATTCAGGATATTTCTCTTCCAGGCTTCCGATAAAAATCGGTGCTTCAATAGAGCCATAATTATATCCCGAATAAGGAGTGAGGATATCAATAAGTGTTTTGTACTTTTCACCGATCATCGTTTTTATATTAAGATATTCCTGATCTTTTGTCCTGACAAGCTGAAGTTTTAACTCTTTCAAATCTGAAATATCTGCCAGAATAATATTCCGGATGCTGTCAGGTACAACCATGAAAGTGAGACTGCTTATTGCATCAGAAAGAACCTTTTGATCTTCCGGCTTCACTAAGTTCTTCCCTTTCACAAGTATAAGAGAGGTAAGAAATGTCTTATAGTCAACTGATGACAAATCGTTTTTGGAAACCATTGGCCAGGTTGACTCAAACATTTCAAGAGTTTTTTCAGGTGTTGGTTTCTCGATCACACGGAGGAGAACCTGAAAGCCGAAAACAGTCATGGACCATATCAGGAGCATGGTAAGTATCACATTCCTGTTTTTTCTGCCATGAAGATGTCGGGGTTTGAAGATACTGAAGTTGTATTGGTCTGTTGATTCCATACACAGGTTAAGATTAGTTACAGCTGTTTCAAATTGCAAAAATGTGAAGTTGCAATGTAAATAAAATTCTATTTAATAAATAGCTGTCCCTGGCAGGAATTTGTCAGGAATTTATAGATCCGATATTACAAATGCTTTTTTCTGAATTTCTTAAGCAGTGTTTCTTCATCTTCTCCCTTTGGGATACCTTCAAATAGTATTTCCAAAATCCCCTCAACTCCTGCATCATTGAACCCGGCTTCAATAGCAAAT